>NZ_JACJFL010000012.1:0-101204 GCF_014164575.1 Pseudoalteromonas sp. SG41-1 | reverse complement strand
AAGAAGTAACAACGATGAGAGTAAGTGCCTGTGAAACGCCCAACGGGTTGGTTTAAAAGCGATTTATACTGCGTTATTGATTTTAACAATAGAACCACTATTACTTGCAATCAATGCCTTGCCTACATCGCTTTTAATTCCAACTGAAACTCGGATCTTGAGGTGGTTTGGGTATCTCTGTACTGGCCGCTTAAACATGCTGATTGGCATGGCCTAACACCCACTGATTTAATTTTCCCATTTTTTATTTTTATTGTTGGGATGTCGATCACACTATCGGTTAATGCCATGCTGACAAAAGGAGTGACTAAACAAAGTATACTCAGATCTGGTGTAGTGCGTACGGTAAAGCTAGTTGCATTAGGTTGGTTTTTAGCCCTGTTCTACTATAATTTTCGCGATCCTAATTTCAGCTGGCTAGATGAACGTTTAGCAGGTATTAGGATCATGGGCGTTTTACAACGCATCGGTCTAGTTTATCTGATTGCCTTAGCTTGTTACCTTTATATAAAACCAAAGTATATTGCGCTTACCTTTGTGAGCTTACTCATCGGGTACGGCGCGTTAATGATATATACGCCCTATTCATTGCCTAACGGTGAAATCGTTAAAGGGCTGTGGCTGCATGGTAATAACCTCAGCGCTTGGCTTGATAATTTACTGCTCGGTGCAAATCATGTTTACTATGCCACAGCAAAACCTTTAGCATTTGATCCAGAAGGAATACTCTCAACCTTACCTGCAATTGCAACGGCATTATCAGGAATATTATGCAGATACTATATAAGCACTGAAAAAAACCTTGGCAAACAAGTCAGAATATTTACCCTAGTGGCTATTACAAGCATTGTTTGCGGGTGCTTACTTTCACTTTTAATACCAATAAACAAAGCACTATGGACACCAAGCTATGTAATAATCAGCTCAGGACTAGCGATGTTATGCTATGCACTGTGTAGCTATATTCTCGATATTCGTAAAGTTCGCTTGTGGAGTGCGCCGTTTTTAGTGTTTGGCGCTAACGCTATTTTGTTCTTTATGTTTGCTGGCATCGTAGCGCGTATTTTAATTATGATCCCAGTGGCTGATACAAGTTTAAAAGGTGCTATATTTAATCAAGTATTACAACCGCTATTTGGTAATTATTTAGGCTCTTTTAGCTATTCGTTGCTATTTTTACTCGCCTCTTATCTAGTGATGTATGCGTGCTATAAACGCGGGATTTTTTGGAAAGTATAATGTCTAAGCCTCATCAAGAGGCTGCTTGACTCACTTTATCTAATAAATACAGCACAGATTGGTAGTTAATACCACTGTGCTGAGTTAAGCCAATTTCACAACTGCGGCTATTAGAAATACCGCTACTGCAATTTTGAGGCACTTGGTTACGCAGCGTTTTTAATGCATTAGCATTTAGCTCTGGCAAGTTAAAGCCCTTATCGCCGGCAAAGCCACAACATTCAATATCAGCCGGAATAATCACTTCGTTACTGCATGCTTTAGCTACGGCAACAAGTTGTTGTTCACTGCCACGGCGTTTGCTACTACAGGTAACATGTAACATAACCGGCTCTGGTTGGGCTGTGATGGTCAGCTTAGGCAATAAATATTGATAAGCAAACTCAGCGCTTTCGAGTACTGTTAAACCGCGCTGTTGCGCTGCTTCATTGCTTGTTAATGCACATGGACTGGCGTCAAAAATAATCGGGTAACGACCATTTTCAGACACCTGCTGCGCGATATCGAGTAACTGCTCAGCTTTACTTTTTGCCTGTTCAGGTAAACCTTTACTGGCAAAGGGCATGCCACAACATAGCTCATTAATTTGCATCGGCAGTAACAGTTCAATTCCCGCTTTAGTCGCGAGGCTATGCATAACTTGCATAATTGAGCGGCGATCATCCGCTTGCTCATCGGCAGCAAACACCCTGCTGGCACAACTGGGAAGATAAACCACTTTATCAGGCTGTTGTGCGTGTACTATGCTGTGATTAATTGGCTGCTCCCCCCTTGGCCACGCTGAATAATAAAGTGGGGTGCCAATCAGCTTATTAGTAGGTTTGGTTAAAGTACGCAGTGCCTGTGCACCAATGATGTTTCGCACCATCGCCATACTGGTTAAACCAAAGCGTGCTGTATTTGCTAATACCGCAAAATGTTTGACCGCAAAACTGGCTATGCCCGGCGCCACTTTTGCATTGAGTTGCTTTTTTGCCCTCAGGGATTTTATAAATTCACCGGTGTTAATACCAACGGGGCATTTCATGCCACACAGCCCGGTTGCTGCACAGCTATCAATACCTAAATATTGAAAATCTTTTTCGATACTGCTGAGCTGACGATTAATGTGCTGTTTTTCGCTAATATCACCGGTGTTACTAAGTTGATTAACCAATTCAGTGCGACGTCGCCACAGCGTAATACGTTGGCGCGGCGTTAAGGTGAGTCCTTTTGATGGGCATACGGTTTCGCAAAAACCACACTCAATACATTTGTCGATTATATCGTCGCTGCTAGGCATGGTTTTTAAATGTTGAATATGGCAGTTTTCATCGGTATTGATGATCACTCCTGGGTTTAAAATGTGGTCTTTATCAAACAATTGTTTAATACGTTGCATCACAGCAAAGCCATCAGTGCCCCATTCAGTTGCCACAAACGGCGCCATATTTCGCCCAGTACCATGCTCAGCTTTTAATGAGCCATTCAGTTCAACCGCCACCAGTTGCGACACGTCCCGCATAAATTGCTCATAACGCGCTACTTGCGCTGGTGTATCGAACGCTTGGGTAAATACAAAATGCAAATTACCCGCTAAGGCATGGCCAAAAATAATCGCTTCATCGTAACTGTATTTATCAAATAATTGATGCAGAGCTTTAACACCCTGAGCTAATACATCCAGCTCAAAAGCCACGTCTTCAATGATCACAGTGGTGCCATTTTCGCGCACTGCACCGACTGCCGGGAACGTACCTTTACGAATATTCCATAATGATGCATTGCGCTTAGCATCTGTTGAAAACGCCATAATCGCTAATTGATGGGCGCTAAAATGTGCGACAAGCTGATCCACTTGTTGTTGTAAATTAACTAATTTTGTTGCGTCTTCTGCACGTACTTCGATTAATAATGCTGCACTATCTGCTGGGTAGTTATGAACATCTTTAGGCATGATGTCATGATGCGCGACGCACTGGAGCGAGCGCTTATCCAATAACTCAACCGCCGCTACATCAAGCGTTGCTAGCTGCTTTACTAATTCACAGACTTGGCTTATATCATCAAAAATAATAAACGCTGAGCTTTTATGAGCATGATCAATCACCGTGTGGTAAGTAATATCAGCAATAAACCCCAGCGTACCTTCAGAGCCAATCATTAAATGCTTAATGATCTCAATCGGATCAGTGTAATCAATTAGCGCGTTTAAACCATAACCCGTGGTATTTTTTAAGCGGTATTTATGAGCGATACGCTGTGCCAACTCAGGATTATTTGTAACCTGCTGGGCAAGCGCAGTGATATCGTTAATAAACGGTTGATGGCTATGTAAAAATTTAGAACGGCTTTGCTCACTGCGTGTATCAAGCACTGTACCGTCAGCGAAGATTAAGGTCATGTCCTTTACTGTATGGTAACTATTTTGTGCCACGCCACAGCACATACCTGATGAATTGTTGGCTGCCATGCCAGCGATTTTACAACTATTGATTGAAGCGGGATCAGGGCCAATTTTACGGCCAAAAGGCGCAAGTACGGCATTGGCACGAGCACCAATAATAGCTGGCTCTAACCGAATGGCAGCGCCGTTATCTTCAATTTGATAACCAGACCAGCAATCACTAAGCAGCACTAATACAGAATCTGTAATTGCTTGGCCTGATAGGCTAGTACCGGCGGCACGAAAAGTAATGGCAACTTTATATGTTGCAGCGGCACTGATGACCTGTTGCGCTTGTTGCTGATCAGCAACCAGTACTATTAATTGCGGCACTAAACGATAAAAGCTGGCATCAGTGCCAAAAGCATAGCGCCTAGGGTAATCTTCAATAAACGCCGAAGCAGGCAGCTTATCACTGAGTTGTTGTTGAAATAGTGTCAGTGCTGTTGCCATTATTTGCCCCTTTGCGTTCTGTTAATTTACTCGCTTGGCGACCCACCAAGCATTATGGAATATATTATTACTTGAAATAAGAGCGAATTACCATTAATAAAAGCTCGTCTAATATTATTTTTTTTCATCTAAATAACTATTAACTCTTAATATTTATGTAATGATCAGGCAAGCATGTGATTCGTCGGTGGTTTTTGCAGTTCTGCAAAAAAACCGTTAATGTGACAAAAATATGTTGTATTTTAATCCAAAATGGCATTACCATCAGGAATAAAATATTCATAAATAAAATAAGCAATTCAGCTTTGGAGCCTACTGTGTTAAATAAGTTTGCCATATCATCAATTCTCTTTGGACTAGGGTGTTTATTACCAATGAAATCGACCTTTGCAGCGACCAATTTAACCCTTGAGCAACAGCTTGGCCAAAAGCTGATGCTCGATTTTCGTTATTATTGTGAGCAAGACAGCGAGAACACACCTGAGCAAAAATGCCGTAATGCAGTCACTGAATTACCTGCAGATTTAGCCAAGGTGATCACTAAACATAATATTGGTGGGGTGATCTTATTTGCTGAAAATATCGATAATATTGCGCAAATCGTTAAATTAAATAATGCTATGCAACAAGCTGCTGCAAAGTCGAGCTTAGGCGCACCATTATTTATTTCAATTGACCAAGAAGGCGGACGTGTTGCACGTATTCCTCGTGATATTGCCACTTCATTTACTGGTAATATGTCGATTGGCGCAAGTTATGCGGTTCACGGCACCAAGTTTGCTACACAATCTGCACAAGTGATTGCTGATGAATTAAAAGCCATTGGTGTGAATGTTAACTATGCACCAACTGTTGATGTAAACATGAACCCTGATAACCCGGTTATTAATGTGCGCTCATACGGTGAAGATCCAACACTTGTGAGTATTTTAGGTGGCGCACAAGTTGCTGGCTTTGAAGGTAATGGCGTAATTACCTCACTGAAACACTTTCCAGGCCATGGTGATACAAACGTTGATAGCCACACCGGCTTGCCAAAAGTAATGCACGATAAAGAAACTATCTGGGAAAAAGATTTACCTCCGTTTCAAACTATTATTAAAAAGCAAAACCCTGGCATGATCATGACTGCGCATATTCAGTACCCAGCACTGGATAGCAGCACATTTGTTAGTAAAGATGGCAAAACCATGATCAAACCTGCGACGATGTCGCATAAAATCATCAGCGAATTATTACGCGATGAAATGGGCTATCAAGGTGTAGTGATCACCGATGCGCTAGATATGGCTGGTATTAGCCACTTTTTCGAACCAATTGAAGCCGTTGTAAATACTTTTGCTGCCGGGGTTGATATTGCTTTGATGCCAATTGAAATTCGTAGTCCAAAAGATTTAGTCGTATTAGATAAACTGATCAGCCGCTTAGTGAGCGAAGTTGAAAAAGGTAATTTACAAGCCGACGAAGTCGCTATCTCTGCTCAACGCATCATCAATTTAAAAAGTAAATTTAAACTGACCACAGAGCTTGACGAATCGTTAGCAATGCAAAAAGCACAACTTATTCTCGGTGATGATAATCATCGCAAAGTCGAAGCTGAGCTGGCTCTTGCCGCCATTACCCAAGTTAAAAATGACCAGCACACTTTACCGATTAAACTGACGGCAAATAGTAAAGTACATATCATCATGCCTGATACCCGCAAGTGTTTGGCGCTACAACAGGCAATTGCAGAAAATACTCAGCAACCACTTGCATTTAGCTGCACCAGTTTACAAGGCTTTGAGCCCACTGCGACGTTAAAAGCAATCAATGAAGCGGATATCATCATTGCAGGCAATGCATCACCAAACCAAAGCGCGGTAGAAATTGGCGGCATGGATGACCTTGCTGATAACCCTGCATTTGCAATTGCAAAATCGGCGCAAGGTCCGGCACTTGAAAAACTGCTTCAGCAAGCGCAACAAGCTGATAAGAAAACCGTTTTTGTTAGTTTACGAGCACCATACGATATTGCCACATTTGGCCAATATGCGGATGCAATTTTAGCAACTTATGCGTATAACATAGATGTAGATAATGATGTTAAAGTAGCAGGGCCAGCTTTTACTGCTCTTGCAAAAGTACTAGTTGGTAAAAAGCCAGCGCAAGGTACTTTGCCTGTTACCGTCAGTGGCATTAACAACAACTAAAAGTTTACGAGGATACTATGCAACATAACGCATCACTTACTACGCCTTACGCTATTCGTAATATGATCAGGAATGAAGATTATACCGGTAGTACATCGGGCTTTGTTCCCGGCTTTGTACAGGCTAATTTAGTGATTTTGCCCCAGCGCTATGCGTTTGATTTTTTACAATTTTGCCAAGCAAACAAAAAAGCGTGCCCAATTGTAGCAAGTAGCCGCACGCCTGGAGCTACCAGCATTCCAAATGTTGCTCATGATTTAGATATTAGGACTGACATACCTCGCTATCGTATTTTTAAAAATGGCCAATTGATTGAAGAAGTAACGAATATCAAAGAGCAATGGCGCGATGACTTGGTCACTTTTTTAATTGGTTGCTCGTTTTCATTTGAAGAGTCGTTAAAGTTGGCGGGCCTAGAAATACGTAATATTACGGAAAATAAAAATGTACCGATGTACATGACTAATATTCCTTGCGAAAGCGCCGGTATATTTCATGCTAACATGGTCGTTAGTATGCGACCGATGAAGCCGGCAGATGCGATTCGGGCAATCCAAATATGTAGTCGCTTTCCAGATGTGCATGGAGCGCCAGTTCACTTTGGGGATCCAGCTGCAATAGGTATTAAAGATATTAATCGCCCTAACTTTGGTGAATCTGTCACCATTAAAGACGGTGAAGTACCGGTATTTTGGGCCTGTGGTGTCACGCCGCAAGTAGCCATCGCTAATGCTGCGCCTGATTTTTGCATTACACATAGCCCAGGTCATATGCTGATCACCGACATTCAAAACGCCCATATCTCGGCTTTTTAAACGGAAATAATGATGAAGCTCAATTGTGATTTAGGGGAAAGCTTTGGCGCATGGCAAATGGGCCTTGATGAAGAGGTAATGCCGCATATTGATATGGCTAATATTGCTTGTGGTTTTCATGGCGGTGATAGTGATGTTCTAGCACGCACCCTGATGCTTGCTAAACAACATAACGTCATTATAGGCGCGCACCCCAGCTATCCTGATAAACAGGGCTTTGGTCGTCGCTCCATGGCATTAACACCACAAGAGCTAAGCAATTGCCTGCATTATCAAATAGCCGCAATTGAAGGTATGGCAAAAGTACAAGGCCTCACTTTAGAGTATGTGAAGCCACATGGCGCGTTATATAACGATATGATGGCCGATAAAACAATTTTGACCACTGTGATGCAAGCTGTTGCCAGTTACCCGAGCCCTTTAAAACTAATGCTTCTCGCCACTGCGAAAGCAGAGCAACATCAACAACTTGCTCAACAATATCACCTTGAATTAATTTTAGAAGCATTTGCTGATCGCCAATATACCGATGACGGTCAATTAGTATCACGGAAAATTGCTGGTAGTGTGCATGATAAACCTGCGCTAATAGCGCAAGTTAAACAGTTACTCGCCACCGGCTGCGTAACCACACAATCGGGCAAACAACTGCCTTTACACGCCGACAGTTTATGTGTGCATGGCGATAACGCTGCAGGCATTGCCCTTATTCAAGAGATCAAAGCGTTATGCCACACTCGTTAAGTGATGAACAATTAAGTCAAGCAATCGAAACCATGATGGTAGAACAAAACCTACGTGGTATGCAAAATCTCTATGCCTATCAACAGACAGGTACTTATCTGCGCGCTGCAAAGTCGTTATTTGATGCCAAAAGTACGGTACTCATTGGTACCGGTTTTGCCGTCAAGCAAACCTTTGAAACCGATGGCCCTGTAGGCGCCATTGCTTTATACAATGCTTTAATTACGCTGGGTAAAAATCCTATTTTAGTCTGTGGAAACCCCCTTTACAGTGCACTGAAAAATGAATTTAACTGTTTTGAATTGCCACTGAATAATTTTACTGATGCAATGGCTTTTAGCAAAGCTGCGCTGGCTGAATTAAAGCCAGATTGCGTATTGTCTATCGAGCGCCCCGGGCTGTGTCACGGCAATAAATATTACAATATGCGTGGTATTGATATTTCGGCTGATTGTGGTTGTTTTGATTTTTTTGTCAGCCAAGCCTCCTGCCCAACTGTAGCTATTGGTGATGGCGGTAACGAAATAGGGATGGGCAATTTATCACAATATATGACTGAGCTGAGCATTATGCCGTGCCTTACTTGCTGCGATGAACTGCTGTTAGCGGATGTATCAAACTGGGCAGCTTACGGCATTATTGCGTTTTTAAGCCGCTGGCATAGCCAAGACTTACTCGCAGAAGTCGATACTTTAGCAATCCTGCAATATTTGAGTGAACGTGGCAGTGTAGATGGCGTTACTCACAAAAACGAATTAACCGAAGATGGCTTACATGCTATGCATGGCCAACAACTCATCGCAAGACTACGTCAGCTTAGCGATGTTGCCAATCAGAATGAGGATTTATAATGAGTACGGTGTATTTAAACGGCGACTATATGAACGCAGAGCACGCAAAAATATCGCCAATGGACAGAGGCTTTTTATTTGGCGATGGTATTTACGAAGTGATCCCTGCCTATAATGGCAACATGCTTGGCTTTGCAGCGCATATTGAACGCATGAAAAATGGTTTAAATGAACTGGAAATTGTACTCGATTATACAGCTGATACATGGCGTGAAATCTGCCAGCAGCTGTGTGAGAAAAATCACGGCGAAAACCTTGGTATTTATTTGCACGTTAGCCGTGGCGCTGATACTAAGCGTGCTCATGCCTACCCTAGTGGTATTACGCCAACGGTATTTGCCTACGCCTTTGAAATTCCAGCACAACCCGTTAGTGATATCGACAACGCCACGACTTATACTGTATCCGTTGAGCAAGATAAGCGCTGGCAGCGTTGCCACATCAAGTCAACCGCATTACTCGGCAACGTGATTCATTACCAGCATGGTGCGGCGGCTGGCAATAAAGAAACCATTTTATACAATCGCTTAGATGAGCTTACCGAAGCAAGCTCAAGTAATGTGTTTATTGTTAAAGATGGCGTGATCAGCACACCCCCATTGGATAACCAAATTTTACCGGGTATCACTCGCTGGTTAATTTTAACGATATTACACAGCCACAGTGACTTTAAAGTTCAAGAACGTATTATTACTAAGCAGGAACTATTTGCAGCCGATGAAGTGTGGATCACCAGTGCCACAAAAGAAGTTGGCCCAGTGGTAAAACTCAACGGTCAACTGGTCGCTGATGGCAAACCAGGGAAAATATGGCAACAAGTACAGAGCTTATTTACTGAACATAAGTTTGATTATTAATAGCGCTAAGCGGTAATTATAAAAGCCGGGTTTGTTAAGTAAACACGGCTTTTAAAATCCAATTAAATTGTCGCTTACTTAGGCTGATACGGCCAAACTTCTAGTACTCCATCACTGCTTTCGCTGACAATTGTTTTATTTTCTTTATCATACGCTACAGCTAAAACTGAGCCACGAATGCGCAGTTGTGTCGCTTTATACTCAGCCAATAATGTACCATCTTTTACACGCCATAATTGTATCGTGCTTTTCGGTGAGCCGGTTAAAAACCATTTATCATCATTTACAAACCGCGAGTGGTTAAACTCTATAAAATTAGTAAATATATTTAGCTCAGCTTTTTTAATACCGGTGTTTAAATCAAGAAATATACGATCATCAACAGAATCTATCGCAAAACCTAAACTTGCATTTTCGTTTATACTGACATGATTAACACGAGTCGCTAATTTGAACTCTTTTAAAATAGTGCCATCTTTCGTTGACCATAAATAACTAAACTTATCGCTTGAACCGCTTAATGCTGTTTGTCCATCGGCAGATAGTGCTACAGAATTAATATCAAGGCGATGAACTTGAAATAGCGTATTTTGCTTCGTTAGAGAGTTGATCACATCAGCTTCACCGCTACGATAGCCTACCACTATTAACTGACCGTTTGCTGATATTGCAATATCACGAGCAATGTTTTTCCCTGTTGACCAACTACCCAGTAGTTGACCATTTACAACTGAAAATAAATGTACTGACATGCGGTTAGAAATATAAAACTTAGTTTTATCATCACTAAAGCCAAGCAGTTCAATATGTTTTGCATCATCACCGGAAATGCAACTAAACAAGGTTTTGCTTATCTTATTATCCCATACACATACCTTACCTTGCTCTGAGACAACACTTAGCTGGCCATCATTAGATAACGCCGCTGACTCAACAATTTCTTGCGTATGGCGAAATTGTGATGTTGATGGAGCTTCAAAAACTGGCTCTCCTGAGCAACCAACCAGTGCCGATAAAATCCCTATTAAAACGAGTGTTAAAATACAAAAGCGCACACGTATTCTCACTTATATTATTGTTATTAAACGGTACTTAAAGATCTTACAAGCTATAAAGTAAAGTCTATACTCTCATTTCATCGCCATTTTAGCCATCTGTTTTAAGCACTTAGCCCGCTACTTTGTCGTTGAACTGATGATTGGACCAATATGCGTTATTTTTAGCACTTTAATGCCACACAAGCCTAAAATTGTGTGCTTCAACTGCTTTGTCACACAGTCTCCTTGAAAATAACGATAATAAACGGGGGTATCAAGCGTTAGTACAACTTCTGCGGTAAGTACTTTAAGAAGTTTTTCAGGAATGCTTTTATTAGGTTGATATTGAAAGGCAAAGCCATTAACGCAGGCCAATCTAAGTCATGTCTAGTGACTTTTAGCTGTTTTAATTGAGTTAAACTTAACCCTAATAATTGTGCACGTTTATAAGCGAAACAAATTCCACATCAGCGTTATCATAAATACGGTAACAACCTTGACGTTCTATGTTTGTCAGTAGACCTATACTTTCATAATGCCTAATTGCTTTAATTGACACGCCTGAACGCTTACCATTTCACGTAGACCGGCTGCGCCCTTATCAGTAGCGCCAAGCTCAATCGCTTTGTTATCCCTGAAAATTTCCGGCTGGGGAGTAAAATAATATTAATGCTAAAATAAATATGTTAGTAAATCTCTTAACCAAAGCTCAGCTTAAATAGTCATAGCCTTTACTTTATTTATGAAGTTATTAGCGTATTATCAAAGTCTTACTAATGACACTAAACAAAACAGCAAAATGTTATGGATTTTTCTCTTTATACTAAACTGAGCCCACAACTTAGTCATAATAGTTATTGTTGTGAGTTTGACAGTAGTAGTTTTATTGACAGTGACTTTTTAAATTATCAGATTGTGTTACCGCAACAACTACAAAAGGCTGTTGTTAAACGAAGAGCTGAATACCTCGCCGGCCGTTTTTGCGCAAAACAGGTGTTAACCGCCCTCAATATCCCCTGTTTTGATATTATCTCAGGCCCCGATCGCGCGCCCATATGGCCTAAAAACATTATTGGTAGCATTACCCATACGCAAGGGATCGCAATGGCTATAGCATGTCAGCACACTGATATCGCTGGAATTGGTATTGATATAGAGCAACTAATGAGTGCCAAACAAGAGCTAGAGCTACAAAAGCAAATTTTGCATCCTGATGAATATCCACTGTTTAGGCGATTGGCTGGGCAGCTTTCACATCCATTAACCGTCATTTTTTCAGCAAAAGAAAGTATTTTTAAAGCACTATATCCAAGCGTAAAGCAATTTTTTGGTTTTGAAGCTGCACAGCTAATTGCTTTTAATCAGCAACAATTGCAGTTTAAAATTACTAAAACGCTCGCAGAGCAAGTGCCTCAAGACACTTACGTAACCGTTTTCTATCAATGTAATAAAAGTGTAGTACTCACCGAGTGTGAATTTACTATCGCAGCTCAACCACTCAAAAATATTAATGTCGGCAAGTAGCCACTAATAATCAATCAGGTATTCATCGCATGATGGTGTACCTTTGGGTTTTGTTATTCTATAACGGTTAGGTGCGATAATTAATAACAAGGAATTAAAATGAAATTGATTGCCCCCGCAGCCCTCCTAACCTCGCTGTGTTTTTCAGTATTAGCCAATGATAACCTGCAAACTTTTCAACTAGAAAATGTATTCGACCTTGAATATGCCAATCAAATTGAAATGACTAACGACGGTAAAACCGTCTACTTTGTTCGTAATCGGATGGACATTAAATCAGATAGTAAAGTTAGTAATATTTGGTCTGTCGACAGTAGTTCAAAGCAATTACAACCGCTTACATCGGGTGTACATATGGATTACTCCCCTGTCTTGTCGCCAGACCAATCACGTTTAGCGTTTATTTCAACTCGTGATGGCAGTAGCCAAATTTATGTAAAATGGCTAAAAACAGGCGCTGTTGCAAAAATTAGTAATCTTACTCAAAGCCCTGCAAGTTTGCAGTGGTCACCTAATGGTCGGCAATTACTGTTTAGCCAATTTGTACCGAGTAAAGTTAGTTCTCCTATTAACTTACCAGGCAAGCCTGAAGGTGCCAGCTGGGCAGAGCCTGCTAAATTTATTGATGACGTATATTATCGTGCCGATGGCGGCGGTTATACCAAGCCTGGTTTTCGTCATTTTTTTACTATTGAAGCCAATGGCGGTAATGCCCGTCAGTTAACCTCTGGCGACTTTGATCATGGCGGGCCAGTTAGCTTTTCTGAAGATGGTAACAGCCTTTATTTTTCGGCTAATCGCCATGCTGACTTTAAACTCAAACCAACAAATTCTGAAATATATCAGCTGACATTAAATGATCTACAAATAACAGCGCTTACCGACCGAGAAGGTCCTGATCAGCAACCGCAAATATCACCAGATGGGCGTTATCTTGCCTATACCGGTTATGATGATAAACGTACCAATTATGAAAATACCCAGCTATACATTCGCGATTTAAAATCGGGTGATACCACAAGTTTAACCGCTGATTTTGACCGCAGTGTCGAGCAAATTAAATGGGCTGATAACTCTAAAGGGCTTTATTTTAGTTACGCCAGTGAAGGCCAAACCGCACTCGCTTATCAACCACGTAGCGGCAAACGAAAAGTGATCACACAAAAAATAGGGAGTGTTTCCTTCGGTCGCCCTTATTCTGGTGGTGACTTTGATATAAGCGACGATGGTGATGTGGCAATCACGCTTGCTGATACCCAACGCCCTGCTGATATAGCAATAGTTAAAAATGGTAAAACACAACGTTTAACAAAATTAAATGACGACGCGCTTGGTAATAAACAGCTGGCAAAAGTAGAAGAAATTTGGCTGAAATCAAGTTATGACGACTTACCAATTCAAGGTTGGGTCGCCTACCCTCCTGGGTTTGATAGTAGTAAAAAATATCCCCTTATTTTAGAAATACACGGAGGCCCTGTCGCTAACTACGGTCCACACTTTAGCGCTGAAATACAATTATTTGCCGCTAAAGGTAATGTGGTTTTATATATGAACCCGCGTGGTAGTGATTCATACGGGAAGCAGTTCGCGCAAACTATTCATCACAATTATCCTAGTAACGATTTTGATGACTTAATGACTGGCGTTGATGCGCTTATTGGCAAAGGTTTTATTGATCAGTCAAAACTGTTTGTAACCGGTGGCTCAGGTGGCGGTGTACTTACGGCGTGGATTGTAGGCCATACCGACAGATTTGCCGCCGCTGTTGTTGCCAAGCCGGTGATCAATTGGATCAGCTTTGTACTAACTGCTGACTTCTACCCATTCTTTGCCGATTACTGGTTCCCAGGTAAGCCATGGGATCATATTGAGCATTATATGAAGCGCTCGCCAATTAGCTATGTTGGTAATGTTAAAACACCAACCATGCTACTCACTGGTGAAGCGGATTACCGCACTCCTATTTCTGAGACCGAGCAATTTTATCAAGCATTAAAGCTACAAGGAGTTGATACAGCAATGGTACGTATTCCTGATGCATCACATGGCATAACAAAACGGCCGTCAAACTTGATGGCTAAAGTCGCTTATATTCAATGGTGGTTTGATAAACATAGTAAATAGAAATTAGTTAGCGGCGAGAGTAAAGTTAACAAGTTGCAAGTGTGAAGCTAGAAACCGTAGCTTGGTCCTTAGCAACTTTTACTCTCGCTAATTTGTCACTAGTCAAATCCCCTGTAAACCCCCTTTACAAAAAGTGAGTGCTCATTCACATATTCTAAAGTTTACACAAATATCGGACTTTGTAAAAAATCGAGTTAGTAAAATTTCGGTTTATGACACTTTTTGGTCATTGAGTTAGTAAAAAATCGATTTGAGTCACTGTTTATGGCGTTTAAGTTGGTAAAAAAGTGGTTTGTAGTCGGTTAGAGTTGGTAAAAAATCGGTTTATATTTTCTGATTAATGGCTAATAACGGCCATTTTTATCAAAATCCCCCCTTTCCAAAGAGCTAAAAGCTGATTAAATCGCTAAATTGATAAAAAATACCGCCAAAAAATTCACTTGATTAAACTCTGATCCAAAAATTGAAAATAAATCTGATGCTAGTTAAATACTGATCCAAGCCTTAGTTAAAATCTGATCTGAGCGGTAAAGTTAGCAGGTGTAAAGCTGTATATCCTCTGTAATTGCTAGCATCAAAAAAAGGGCCTTACGGCCCTTTGTAACATTGTTGAGTTGGACTGTTATGTTAGAACTGGTTCATAGTGTTTGCTTCGCCGCCAGCTTTAAGCGCATTTTCACCTGAGAAGTACTCTTTATGGGTATCTCCCATGTTAGAACCTGCTAAGTCTTGATGCTTAACGGATGCTTGTTCGCGGCGAATTTCTTGACGCTGCACATCACGTACATAAGCCAGCATACCTAAGTCACCAAAGTAGCCTTCTGACAGAATATCAGTGCTCAATGCAGCCGTGTGATAGGTCGGTAGCGTAATTAAGTGGTGGAAAATACCAGCTTCGCGCGCGCCATCACGTTGGAAGTTTTGTACTAACTCATCTGCTGCGACTGCAAGTTCAGTTGCATCCATCTCTGGTGCCATTAGCGCCTTATTATCATCAATACTTGGATAAGCAGATAAGTCTTTGCCTTCGTCTAACCACTGTTGATAAACTTGCTCGCGGAATTTCAATGTCCAGTTGAAAGAAGGTGAATTGTTATAAACCAGTTTAGCGTCAGGAACTTGCTCTTTAACCCGATTAACCAGTTCAGCAATTTGTTTTACATGTGGTTTTTCAGTTTCAATCCACAGTAAATCAGCACCCGACTGCAAGCTGGTAATACAATCTAGTACAACACGGTCTTTTTCTGTGCCTTCGCGGAATTGGTATAAACCATTATCAAGGCGAGTCGGCTTGCATAGTTGGCCGTTCAGCTTCATTGCCGTATCACCTTCATTTAAATCTTCAACACCGTTAATTGGTGTGGTTTCTAAAAACGCATTGTACTGACTAGCAAGGTCGCCAGGTGTTTGTGATACCGGCACTTTTTGGGTCAAGCTGGCACCAAGTGAGTCAGTACGTGCGACAATAATACCGTTATCAATACCCAGTTCTAAAAAGGCATAACGCACGGCGTTAATTTTTGCTAAAAAGTCTTCGTGTGGCACAGTTACTTTACCTGCTTGGTGACCACATTGCTTCGCGTCTGAAACTTGGTTTTCGATTTGGATAGCACATGCCCCCGCTTCAATCATTTTTTTAGCGAGTAAGTAGGTTGCTTCTTCATTACCAAAACCAGCATCAATATCTGCGATGATCGGCACCACATGACTTTCAAAGTTATCTATTTTATCAAGTACCGCTTGTACATCACCACCAGTTGCTTTGGCGTTATCTAAGTCTTTAAATAAATGGTCAAGTTCACGAGCATCGGCTTGTTTTAGGAAAGTATAAATTTCTTCAATCAACGCCGGTACTGAGGTTTTTTCGTGCATACTTTGATCCGGTAGTGGGCCGAACTCAGAGCGCAGCGCAGCAACCATCCAACCGCTTAGGTATACGTAGCTACGCTTAGTGGTTTTTTGGTGACGTTTAATCGCCATCATCATTTGTTGGGCAGTAAAACCATGCCAGCAACCAAGCGATTGTGTGTATTGGCTGGTATCAGCATCATATGCAGCCATATCTTCACGCATGATGTCAGCTGTAAACTGAGCGATGTCTAATCCCGTACGAAAACGATTTTGCAAACGCATACGACTTGCGTATTCAGGATTAATTGCTTGCCATGTTTTACCTTGTGCTTGACAAAGTGTAGCTAAAGTATCGGTTTCACGTTGATAAGTAGTCATAATAAAAAATCCTCTGAACGGGTTAAAACTAAATTTTATTTATATGGTTGTGTGAGAGGCTAAGAGTTAATGCTCTGTAGCGCTTAAATCAACATTAGGCCGATTTATTGGATTTAGTAAATTTATAGTTGTTATGCTGGCTATATATTTAGTGAATGGCCAAAAGAACACCTATTGCGTATTTTTAGGTTATGGTTAACAAAAGATTGCTCACATGCAGTCAATTGCACCGCGACCGTTTAAAAGGATATCGATTATGACACTCTCTCACAGCCAATTTGGATTAACCGTAGATAACCAATTAGCCGATTTTGTTAACCAGCAACTGCTACCCGGTACAGGTATTAGCGAACAACACTTTTGGCAAGGATTTGCTGAAATTATTGATGACCTTAGTCCGCTTAACCGTGCATTATTAGTCAAGCGTGAAGACCTACAACACCAAATTGATAGCTATCACCTAGCAAATAAACACTGGGATGCAGCGCAATACCAACAGTTTTTAACTGACATTGGTTATTTAGTCCCTGAGCCCGATAATTTTTGCAT
Organism: Pseudoalteromonas sp. SG41-1; assembly: GCF_014164575.1. Taxonomy (NCBI): domain Bacteria; kingdom Pseudomonadati; phylum Pseudomonadota; class Gammaproteobacteria; order Alteromonadales; family Pseudoalteromonadaceae; genus Pseudoalteromonas; species Pseudoalteromonas sp. SG41-1. Next base: position 84,165 of record NZ_JACJFL010000012.1, on the reverse strand, counting down.
TGAGACAGAAAATGTTGAGCCTGAAATAGCCCGCACAGCTGGCCCTCAGCTGGTTGTGCCAGTAAGTAATGCACGCTTTGCACTTAATGCCGCTAACGCACGCTGGGGGTCGTTATACGATGCCTTATACGGCACTGATGTACTTAGCGAAGAAGATGGCGCTGAAAAAGGCAGCAACTATAATCCTGTTCGCGGTTTTAAAGTAATGGCCTACGCAAGGCAGTTTTTAGATAAAGCGTTACCACTTGAAAATGGCTCACATATTGAAAGTACTAATTATTCGGTAGTTAATGGCCAGCTCATCATCACCTTACGTGATAGCTCACAAACAGGCTTAAAACAACCAGCGCAACTTATTGGTTTTCAAGGTGAAGCACAAAACCCCAGTGCAATTTTATTACTCAGTCATGGCCTCCATATAGAGCTACAAATAGATCATAATCATAGCATTGGTGCAGCCGACAAAGCGGGCTTAAAAGACGTCCTCCTCGAAGCTGCACTTACCACCATTATGGATTGTGAAGACTCCGTTGCCGCCGTTGACGGCGAAGATAAAGTGCAAGTGTATCAAAATTGGTTAGGCTTAATGAAAGGAACTCTCGCTGAGTCATTCACAAAAGATGGCAAAACGATTGAGCGTACACTCGCTAAAGACCGCAGTTATTCAGGTATTGATGGCAAACCGCTAAGTCTAAAAGGGCGTAGTATGATGTTTGTGCGTAATGTTGGCCATTTAATGACAAACCCTGCGATTCAAGATAGCCAAGGCCGCGACGTATTTGAAGGTATCATGGATGCAATGATCACGGTCACTGCCGCACTGCATGACTTAAATGGCAATAGCCCGGTAAAAAATTCAACTGCAGCCAGTATCAATATCGTCAAACCGAAAATGCATGGTCCTGAAGAAGTTGCTTTTACCAATACATTATTTAGTCGTATTGAACAGCTTTTACAGTTACCCAAAAACACCATCAAAATGGGCATTATGGATGAAGAGCGCCGTACATCGGTGAACTTAAAAGCCTGTATTAATGCTGCTAAACAACGTGTGGTATTTATCAATACTGGCTTTTTAGACCGTACAGGTGATGAAATTCATACCTCAATGCAAGCAGGTGTAGTATTACCAAAAGCAGCCATTAAACAACAACCTTGGATCAATGCTTATGAAGACAGAAATGTCGATATCGGTTTGCAAACCGGGTTAAGTGGTCGCGCACAAATAGGCAAAGGTATGTGGCCAATGCCCGATAAAATGGCGTTGATGATGGAGCAAAAAATTGCCCATCCGCAAGCAGGCGCTAATACTGCTTGGGTGCCCTCCCCTACTGCAGCCACCTTACATGCTATGCACTATCATGACGTTGATGTGTTTGCCTGTCAAAAAGCGATTGCCCAGCGTCAACAAGCTAGTTTAACAGAACTATTAACTCCGCCTTTGATGGTTGATCCTAATAGTTTGAGCAAAGAAGATATTCAGGCAGAGCTGGATAACAATGCTCAAGGTATTTTAGGTTATGTAGTACGTTGGATTGATCAAGGTGTAGGCTGTTCTAAAGTGCCTGACATTAACCATATAGGATTAATGGAAGATAGGGCTACACTGCGTATTTCAAGCCAACATATGGCTAACTGGTTGCAGCATGGTGTATGCACGCAGGCACAAATAGAAACTACTATGGCGAAAATGGCAAAAGTAGTGGATGGCCAAAATGAAGGGGATCCGGCTTATGTTAATATGGCCGATTCAGTGCAAAGCTTAGCACAAAGTATTGCATATCAAGCTGCATTAGCCCTTGTATTAGAAGGAGTTAAACAACCCAGTGGTTATACTGAACCATTATTGCATGCGTTTCGTATAAGATATAAAGCGCAACAATAGCTCCCCTTCGAGTTTGTTAGTGTCATATTGCCAGCCCTCGGGCTGGTTTTTTTTTGCTTAAATTATCCTTTAACCATAACTTTCCTGAATAATCAGCATTCAGAAAAATAAGCTATCAACAACAAAAAAGCACATTCCAACAATGAAATGCGCTTTTGCATCTTCTCGAAACTACTAACTTGCTAACTTTATAACTTCAGCCTAATTCACTACAGTGGCGTTATGATAAACGTTTTGTACGTCGTCACAATCTTCCAACATTGCAATAAATTTATCAAAATTAGCGATAACATCGGCATCAGTAATTTCTATATGCACTTGTGGTACAAAGGTGATTTCGTCAACTTCAAAAATAATACCTTCAAACGCCTCTTCTAATGCTGTTTTTGCTTTGTAATATTCGGTATGTGGAGCAAAAACCGATACTTTGTCATCTTCAACTTCTACATCGGTTACATCAACATCAGCCATCATTAAAGCTTCAAGTACCACTTCATCATCGTCACCACTAAAGCCAAGTACAGCTAAATGATCAAACATATGTGCTACACAGCCTGGCGTACCTATTTTTGAATCAGTTTTAGTAAACGGTAAGCGAACATCTTTAATAGTACGATTTGGGTTATCTGTTAAACAGTCAACAATCACCATACAGTTACCTGGGCCATAGCCTTCGTAACGGGCTGTTGCATAATCCTCACCAGCTCCGCCAGCAGCTTTTTCTATCGCTTTTTCGATGACATGTGCTGGTACTTGATCTCGCTTTGCGCGTTCGATTAAGCGTTTTAGCGACTGGTTTACTTCTGGATCAGGTTCACCATTTTTTGCTGCTACGTAAATTTCTTTACCGTACTTAGAATTAACTTTGGTTTTAGCATTGGCTGTTTTCGCCATGGAGCTTTTACGTACTTCAAATGCTCTGCCCATCTTATGCCTCTATTGGAAACTCGATATTGGCAACATTTTAACAATTAGCGCGGTATTGAGCTAGTGATTAAATGACTGCAAAATCACAATTATGACATTTCATTTGACAGTACTCATGTTTATAAAAGTTAAACAACGCACTATTTAACATAACATATTTAATACCTTTAAATGGAGACATTTAAAATACGTGATTGTCGTGTTTGTCCTAAATTATTTATTAAGTTAGGCAATTCAGAAAAATGGTGCAGAATATAATCAGCTTGATCTGCATATGCAGGCACATCACTCGGTGCATATAAGCAAGCACGCATATTGGCATTATGTGCAGCCTGGATATCATAAAGATAATCACCAACATAAAGTATGTGTTGCTGATCTATTCCCCATAACGTTGCAATTGCATTCAAAGCACTAGGATCTGGCTTAGGGGGGGCATCACTACGCGTGAGTACTGTTTGAATTGGCAACGGATTATTTTTTAATTTCAGCGCAGTAGCGCGATCGTAATTGCGAGTCACGATTGCCATTGGTATTGCTTGCTCTTTTAAACACGCGATAGCTTGCGCTACGCCGGGTAACAACGTTGCATGTTGAGCATCTATAAGCTCATGTTGATGGACAATATTCATTGCTTCCTCACGCATGTAAGGCGAAGGAAGACCATCAATAAAACTAAGTAGATCAAGCTCGTCAGGACACCCGACTTGAGCTTTGATAAGAGTAAAATCAAGTTCAGATGATACTAAGGTGCCATCTAAATCAAAAATAACCCCAGCTACTGCACTTTGATACGTGTTCATACCACTCCTTGTATATGATTTAATTTTCATCCAAATTACTTACTTTAAGATAGTTTAAGCAATTGGATATGAAAAGAAACATATTCGTATTTAATTAAAAATTAATAAAAAACGCGCACAAAACCACTGTGCGCGTCGGTTGGGGGACTATTAAACTTGCCTACTTTGTTTGCTCTACCGCTGTATTAGCTGGTTCAAAGCGCGCTTCTAGCCAAGTGTCATCTTGGGTAAAGTGCAGTGTTTTCACTTTGCCTTTACCTTCAACATTAACCATATTCACTTGCGCAGGCCATAAATCGCGCAGCGCGCCGTGACTCATACGGATCCCTTTAATATCCTTTGGGATCGGTGCTTCTTGGTAAACCCAAAAAAACTTACCATCAACTTGCGCACCCACTTCTTTCAACACTAGCGGCTCTCCATCGAGTGTTTGTAAAGCAACATGTGATTCGATGTAATCTACAAAGCGTTGTTGATCTTCTTTATTACTAATAATATCGGCGCCACCGGCAAATAAATGCTCCACAGCATGCTCGGTATCATGTAAATAAAAACGATGCATTAGCTCAATATTGCTAGTACGTTTATTGAATAAAACAGTAGTTACTGATGCTTTAAGTTGATGTGCCGTCGCAGGCATAGCAACTATAAAAGCAAGAATAATAAGCATAAAACGCATTATTCTTGTTCCTTAGCGTCATCTTTTTCGTCATCTGTTTTTAGTTCAGTTTTAATATCATGCATGATATCGCGGCTGACTTTGGCTTTACTTTGCTCTTTTTTATACACTTCAATACGTGAAGGAATAATACGACGAGGGTAGTTATTATTTTCAACATCTACGTCTGCAGTTTCCCAACGAGGATCAACCGTTACAGATACCAAAGGCTTGTTCTTATCAGTAATAATAAGTTTTTGCACATGTTTGTGGTTGCGACGCCAGATTTCGGCAGGGATCATACGATCTTCTTTAGTACCATCTTCATAGGTAAGCTCAAGTAAAATTGGCATTACTAGGCCGCCTAAATTCGAAAATTCAAGCACGTAATAGTTTTTATCTTCTGCAACTGCGCGATCGAGTACTTTACGCTCCCATGGCTCTAAGCCTTTTAAAAATTTATTATACGAGTTGCGCTCTTTGTTAGTAACAGTGAAGCGGTCGTTTTCATCGTAGAAATCAGTTACGTCGGAGTTTTCTTCAACCCATAGCTTTTTAGCTTCAGCCTTATTGCGTTCCACAAATAGTGGCATAGGTTTAGCCGCTTCAATATCACGTAGGCGATTAAAATCTATATCAGGATTTTTAGTATCTAAACGTAATTGATAGACTTTATCGAGCGAGATATCAACATGATCAGTGCTATAGAACCAGCCACGCCAGAACCAATCTAAATCAACACCTGATGCTTCTTCCATGGTACGGAAAAAATCAGCAGGGGTAGGGCGCTTGTACTTCCAACGCTGGGCGTACTCTTTAAACGCAAAATCAAACAGCTCACGGCCTAAAATCACTTCACGCAAAATATTTAGTGCGGCCGCAGGTTTGGTATAAGCATTAGGCCCTAAACGCAGTACGCTGTCTGACTGAGTCATTACCGGCACTTGATTTTCAGACTTCATGTAGGCAACAACGTCACGCGGTTCAACCCCCCATGGAATAGTTGGATCCCATTCACGCCCAGCAACACCATCTAAAAAGCTGTTTAAACCTTCATCCATCCAAGTCCATTGGCGCTCATCAGAGTTCACCACCATTGGAAAATAAATATGACCAACCTCGTGGATCACCACGCCAATTAAAAAGCGCTTTTCAGCTTGTGAATAAGTACGCGAACCGTCATCCTGTAACTCAGTTCGTGGGCCATTAAATGTGATCATTGGGTATTCCATACCGCCTACTGGACCATTGACTGACTGCGCAACAGGGTATGGATAATCAAATGAAAAGCGCGAATAAACTTCCATTGTATGTACGATTGCTTCGGTCGAATACTTCTTCCATAGATCGCCACCTTCTTTGGGGAAAAATGACATAGCCATCACTAATGGCTGATCATTACCGCCTTGTTGATAACCTTTTGCATCCCACATAAATTTACGCGACGACGCCCATGCAAAGTCACGCACATTTTCCGCTTTAAAGTGCCATGTTTTGGTCTTGTCTGTGCCTTCTTTTTCATTTTCTAAGGCTTCATCTTCAGTAACGATAAATACTGGGCGCTTTGTATTTTTGGCTTGTTCTAAACGGTTTCGCTGAGTACGGGTCAGCACGCTACTAGCATTATCAAGCTTACCCGTTGCAGAGACGATATGATCGGCAGGAACAGTGATCTCAACATCATAATCACCAAATTCTAGCGTAAACTCACCACTGCCTAAAAAGGCTTTATTAGTCCATGCTTCGTAATCTGTATAAGCAGCTAAACGCGGAAACCATTGAGCAAGTAAGAATATGTCGTTGCCATCTTTTTCAAAATGCTCGTAACCAGAGCGAGCGCCAACGGCATCTTCTTCGACGATGTTAAAAGCAAAGTCCATGCTGAATTCAGTGTCTTTGCCTGGTTTCAGTGGTTCATTTAAGTCAATACGCATTAGTGTATCAACAACTGTGACTTTTAATTCTTTACCGTTATCATCTTTAACATTAGCAATTGTAAAGCCAAGTTCATTGTCACTCATAAATTGTTGACGACGTAACTGACTTAAACTTAATTTAGTTGCTTTTGGTTGTGGATCTCCCTGTAGGGCAGAGCCGTTAAATGTAGCAGTACGTTCTGCAATAGAGTCGCTTTTAAAAATATTTTGATCGAGTTGCAACCATAAATACTTGAGTGTGTGCGGTGAATTATTTTTATACTCTATGGTTTGACTTGCTGTTAAGCGACGTGCATTTTCATCAAGCTTTACATCGATGTCGTAATTAACATGCTGCTGCCAATATTTTTCACCTGGCTCACCTGCTGCACTACGATAAACATTCGGTGTAGGCAGCACTTCATCAAGTTGGCGAAACTTATCAACATAACTGCCTTTTGTTTGCTCAACTGCAGAAGCCATAACAGTACTTGAGAGAGCTAACGGTAAAAATATAGCCCCTAAAGTTACAACTGCTTTTTTCATAATTAATCCTGTTAATTTTTCGTAAGCATACTTTGTCAAAATAGTGAGATATATTCAATGAAATAGCGATAAACCGCCGCATTTATAGGGTAAAAAATAACTTATTCTTAAATACTGATGATTAACAACAAGGCAATTATTGTAAAGGGGGTTTACAGCAACTTTTGTACGAAATTCAGGCTTAATTAATGCAAGTCAATTACAGTTAGCTTTACAGTTTGTAAACACGTTAACCTAAACGATGAGTAGTAAACCCTCTTACCATAGTATTGAATAAGTTAGCTGACAGCTTGCAGGGGTAACCGATGAAATTTTACATTGTAAAAAAAGATAATAGTGTTGCGGCAATTCCAGCTCAGACTGAGCAACTAAATGAATATCAAAAGCGGGGCTTTGAGTTTGTTGAAGTCGTTGCGGCTTGCGATAAAAACGACGCACTCGCTCGCTTTCCAAAACATAGTAAAAAACGTAAAAAGTGGCTTGTTTTATGCAGTAGTTTGGTGGTTATAAGCATAACTTTTAGCTTAATTTCGGCTATTTTTGTATTAATGGCTAAATAATGAATTCTTTAGTTGACCTTTATAGTCATTTGTATTTAAAATCGCCCACTTTTTTGATTTGAGGGGGTTAAAAGCATCGCTTTTCTCCTCAAAAGTGTTTCAACATACTAGTAAAATGCGGTGGGCATATGGATTTTTATATCCTAAAAAAACAACAAGAAGTAATTGCAATTCCAGCAGATGAACAAAGTTGTAAACAGTATTTAGATTCAGGTTATTTTTATATTGATAAAGTAGCTGCCTGTAACGAAACGAATGCGTTAAAAGTACTGCAGGCCAAACAAACCAAAGCACTCAAAGTACCATTAGTGCTGGCATTGTTAGCTTTACCCATGGTGATCTTTGCTTGGTATAACCTAACAAGTTAAAGATTAAGCTTGTGCCCTTGCATCTTAATTTAGCTTGGGTATATTGACGCTCTTAACTGTTTTTTAAGAGCGTGACATGAAAGTCTTACATACCTCAGATTGGCATTTAGGCCAACAATTTTACGAACACAATCGCTGCCAAGAGCATCAGGTGTTTTTCAGTTGGCTGATAGACACGCTCGTCACACAACAAATAGATCTTCTGTTAGTCGCTGGTGATATTTATCACACAGCTACCCCACCTGCTAGCAGTGAAAATCAACTCTACCAATTTATAAAAGATGCCAAAAAACACTGCCCTGCATTACAAATAGTGCTTATTGCCGGTAATCATGATTCTGCAAATCGCATAATGGCCGCCCAGCCGCTGCTTGCTCAGTTTGATACTCAGGTCGTAGGCCGTTTTGATGCGAACAGCCCAGCAGATGTGGTACTGCGTTTAAATAGCAACTCTGTAACAGCTCATATCGTTGCAATGCCATTTTTACGTGCCAGTGATGTTAGTTCGCTTAGTCACACTGAAAACGGTCACGATTACGCTCAAGGCATAGCTAAGGCGTACCAGCTAAGTATTGATCATGCGCTCATTGATAAGCCTGCAACAACGCCGCTGATAGTGATGGGGCACTTACATGCCAAGGGCGGCGATATCTCCAGTGATTCTGAGCGAAATTTGATAATTGGCGGAGAAGAATCAGTCACAGCAAACGTGTTTAGCAATCATGCTGATTACGTTGCGCTGGGCCACTTGCATAAAGCGCAAATAGTCGCAAAGTCCGAGACAATCCGCTATAGCGGTACACCAATACCGATGTCGTTTTCAGAGCGTAACTATAAACACCAAGTATGTGTTGCTGAGTTTACAACCACCACTGATGATACGATTGCAGTGACTGTAAACCCCCTTTACATTCCTCGCCCAACAGAAGTGATTCTATTACCTGAAGGAGAGTGCGTACCTCTTGAACAATTATGCCAACAACTATCGAGCCTAGACCTAAGCCAATATAGCCAAGCTCCGTATTTAAGAGTAAAGCTCGGTGCAGGGGATACCGATACAACTTTTCGAGAGCAAATTGAAAAAGCACTAGAGAACAAAGAAGTGCGCTTTTGCGGCATAGAACGCGTTCGTCAGCAAAATAAAGAGCAGCGTTTAACTGTCTTTGAAGATTTAAGCCAAGTCGAAATGCTCAACCCGCAAATGTTATTAGAGCAAGCGTTTGCCAATAACAAAGACATGGCGGGGCAAGCTGTCCCGGATGAGCTAAAAGCCCTTTTAAACGATGTAATAAGCGAACTTGCGGAGCAAGAACAACTATGAAAATAACCGCAGTACGCATCCATAACTTAGCCTCAATTGTTGACGCCGAAATCGACTTTACCAAAGCACCGTTAAGGGATGCTGGTTTATTTGCCATAACAGGCGACACCGGTGCAGGAAAAAGCACTTTTTTAGATGCGATTTGCTTAGCCCTTTATACCAAAACAGCTCGATTAAGAGGTGATAAAGGTAACTTAATAGATTTTAATGGCGACAGTATAAAGTTAAATGATCCACGTAACTTATTACGTAAGGGTAAATGGGAAGGTTTTGCCGAGGTCGATTTTTTAGGCCAAGATAAACAGCTCTATCGCGCGCGCTATACCATTCAAAGAACTCATAAAAAAATAACCGGCAAGTTAAAAGTAGCTGAGCACAGCCTCTATACTTTGCCAGACGAAACGCTAATAGCTGATAAAAGCAACACCATAAAAGAAGTCGAAAGTAAAATAGGGCTCAACTTTGAACAATTCTCGCGGGCGGTATTATTAGCGCAACATGAGTTTGCGGCATTTTTAAAGGCCACGGGTGATGAACGAGCCCAGCTTTTAGAATGCTTAACTGGCACAGATAAATTTAGCTTGATTGGTAAACGTATTTTTGAGCGCCATAAAGAACAGCTAAATAAACTCGAATTGCTCAAAGCCAGTTTAGCCAGTTATACCTTACTCACTGACGAAGAACTTGCCGCGAAAACTCAACTACTTGATGATTTAAAACAGCAAATTGAAGATACTACAAAAACCTTAGCTGGCATCGAGCAGGGTATAAACTGGTATAAGCAAGCCAATAGTTTAGAGCAAGCACTGAATCTAGCACAACAAAATCAACAACAAGCCAGTACAGCGCTTAAAGCCATTGCAACACAAAGTGAACAGGCTAAACAAGCGCAAAGTGCACTGGAAATTAAAGACAATCGCAATCGTTTTAAAAGCTTAACGGCGCAAAATAATGAACTAAATACCAAGGTAAATGATTTAAAGAGTATTGATCACGCGGCACTCATTACTGATCTTGCCAGCGCACTTGAAAAGCACAACGAGAGCTTGCAAACGGCGAAAAAACAACAAAAAAGCGCAGAACCAATCATTGCTAAAGCACGTGAGCTCGACAATCAACTTGCGATGCAAACACAAACAATAACCAGTATTACAAGGCAAAATGAAAAAGAACAAAAACAACTTACTCATTTACAGCAGCAATTTAAACAAAGCCAAGCAAGTCATCAACAAGCAAAAAAACATTCCGAGCAACATCAGCAATGGCTAACCCAGCATAGTCAACTTAAGCAACTAGCGAGTGATTGGAATTACTATCAGCATAGCTTTAATCAGTTTTTGCACGCTAAGCAGCAATTTGCAACAACGACTGAACAAAGTACACAGTTAGCAGCTGAGCTTATACGGCAAAACGAGCAGCTGGAAACACAAACTAAAAAACTGACGCTAAGCGAACAAACACTTTTAAGCGAACAACAAAAGCTTGATCAACTCAACAAGCAACACGGCCAATTTAATATTGAGCAATGTGATGCCAAACTTAAAAGTATCGATTACTTAAAAGAGCAACGCGAGCGTTACAAACAGTTTAATCAAGAGCTAAAGCAAAGCACGCAACAACAAAGTGTTATTGCAAGCAAACTAAGTCAGGGCGAGCAAACACAAACAACGCTAACCCAGAACCTTGTAACACGAGAACAAACGCTTAAACACAGTGAATACGCACTAAATCAAGCTCGCTTACGTGCCAGCGAAAGTGTCGAACATTTACGTGCTCAACTTACGCCAAATGAACCTTGTTTGGTATGTGGGGCAACCGAACACCCATTCGCAGATCAGCAATTAACTAACTTAATCGCTGCTTTTGAAAATGACTATAAAACTGCAAAACAGCACTACGAAAATGCCCTAGCAGAGCTTCACTCGCATCAAACTCAGCATGCTGTGCTCGTTGCTGAACACACACAACACAGCCAAGCGGTACAGACTGCACAGACTAAACAGCTTGAAATAAAACATACCATGCAAGCGGCCCGCACTGAACTTAATGACTTAACCTCAGAGCAATTGGAGGCCAGTTACATTGCGCTCAATGAACAAAAAACACAGTATTATGCAACACAAAAGCAACAGCGCAACTTGCAAGAGCAAGTAAACCAACTGCAAAGTATCTTTAAAAATGAGCAGCAAGCTCAACAACAGTTACATACACGCCACGTTGAACTAAGCAATCAACAAAGCCAGCTCAATAGCAAGCTAAGTGAGCTAAGCACACAAATTAATGAGCTAACCGCGACCCTTGGTTCACAATTTCAAGAGGCTCAATTTTGGCAACAACTGCAAAATAATACGCTTGATTTAACTGAGTTAAACCAGCAAGTTGAGCAATATCAGCACAACCAAGAGCAGCTTGAGCAAGCGCAAAAACAACTCGATAGCGCTGACCAACAGATGCAGCAGTTTACACCGCTGATCAGTGATGCGGAGCTGATCTTAAAAAACCTAAATGATGATTTAGCCAAAGCACAGCAACAACATAGCAGCTCGCAAAGTGAGCGCTTAGCGCTATTTAATAATGAACACATTAGTGCTGACGACTACCAAACGAAGCTAGCTGCTCAACAAGAGCAATGCCAAGCACAGCTTCAGCACAGCCAAAAAGCGCACGATAACGCGATAAAACAACGCGACGAGCACGCGATAACGCTGCAAGGCCTCGAGCAACGGCTACTTGAAAATGCGCAAGAACAAGCCGACCTCGATACTCGCTATAATCAATGGTTTGCTGAATTTAAAAGCCGCTACAGCGATGCAAGCCACGAACAGGTCACAATTTTACTAACACTAAGTAGCGATGAAATTAAAACGCATTTAAAGCAACATGAACAATTAGCGCAAGCTTTAATAGATGAAAATGCCGCGTTAAAGCAGCACAAACACGCTTACTTACAGCATCAAAACAGCGATAAACCTAAGCAAAGTCATGCTGAGCTTATTCAACAGTTAGCCAATTTAAACGATCAGCAAGCTGCTCAGCACAAAACACAGCTTGCAACCAATACTGTACTTGAACAGCACAATCAAAACCGTCAGGCGCTGCAAGGCAAACAAACTGAATTGGCAACCTTGCAAAAACACGTCGAGCAATGGCATGTACTTAATAAAGTGTTGGGTGATGCAACGGGTAAAACAATGCGTAACTTAGCACAAACGCAAACGCTGAAAATATTATTACACTATGCAAACAGCCACTTACGAACGTTAAACAAACGCTATGAACTTACCGCTATTGAGCAAACCTTGGATATCGCCATTGTTGATAAGGACATGGCCGATGAGCAACGTTCAGTTAATACCTTATCCGGCGGCGAGTCGTTTTTAGTCTCGTTGGCACTTGCGCTGGGCCTTGCATCTTTGTCATCCAATAAAGTAAGTATTAACTCTTTGTTTATTGACGAAGGCTTTGGTACGTTAGACAGTGAAACATTAAGCATTGCCATGGATGCACTTGATTCATTACAAGCGCAGGGGCGCAAAGTGGGCGTGATCTCCCATGTATCTCAAATGACAGAACGGGTTGCTACCCAAGTTCATGTCGCCAAGAAACCTGGTGGCTATTCGACTGTTACAATTATTTAAGGAATAGTAATGCCAACATTTACACAAGACGAAGCAACGCAGTATGATTCTCGCATTCCTCGTTTAGTACCGGGGTATGAATTACTGCACAACAGTACCGCAGCGCAACTACAAGCAACGCTCGGCGATGAAGCACATATTTTGGTAATAGGCGCCGGTACCGGTAAAGAAGTCGCCCTCCTTGCTGCCTTGCAGCCTAAATGGCATTTTACTGCACAAGATACCTCACAAGACATGCTCGATATCGCAAAGCAACGATTTGTTGAGCTTGGGATCAGTGAGCGGGTTACTTTACACTTAGGCTCGCCATCCGAACTTAAACAACAAGCGGATGCCGCATTATGCTTATTAGTGATGCACTTTGTGGCAGATAACGGCGATAAAAAAGCCATGTTGCAAGCAATTAGCACACAGCTAAAAGCACATGGGCAATTATATTTAGCCGATTTAATGCGTCCAGAAACACTTTTTGAGCGTGATGCCCAATTGATACTCAGCAAACAATTAGGCTTAACTGAAACAGGGGTAGAGCGCATGCAGCATAATTTTGAGCATGAGTTTTTCCCACTTGATAGAATTCGTCTTGCCGACTTACTCGATGAAACAGGCTTCAATAGTGGCAAGTTGTATTTTAAAACACTTGGTTTTAGTGGTTATGTGGCACAAAAACGCTAAACGTAAACTAATAATTTACCTTTCACAATGCTGTATTACTTCCTAGACATGCATTAAAGCATTTTTAAAACCGTTAACCCAACGCTGGTTAACGGTTTTAATATTGACACTTTATTTTTCAATATCTTACCCTAACCAAATAGACTCGTATTAGGTCTAATAAAACCACCATTACTTGGGATTGTGTATCATCCCACTAATAACAATGTACTGACACACTTAGAATCAATAATAATTTTTTCATGTGCTTTTAAGCCAAATATAAGCTTTTAACGGTTACCGTCTTATTTGGTTGTACCTATAAAGTTTGCAATAACAAAAAATAATGGTAGGCTGTAAGTTCATCTTTTACAGGACGTAACTAATGAAAAAATGGATTTTTATATTAATCTCCCTCAGTTTCAGCCCGCTATGTACTGCATCCGCTGTTTACTCCCCTTTGACACAACCGCAATTAGAACAACCTGACACAACACTATTAACTCGACTAGCTGATTTTTGTAATCGCAGAGAAAACATCACAACATCAACCGATAAAGACAGCTTCGCGAATATAATTGAATCACCAATAACAGCTGGTTTTTATCTACACTCATATAACAACACGGCAAAACAGACTGCATGGCGCAATTTTTATGAGTTGCCAGCGCGCTGTAAAACTAAAGAAAACGCCACCATTAATGCACTTTGGTGTACGGAGCATCAGCGAAAAAAACGCCAACAGTTTGAGTTACAATGGCAAACAGCGGGCAACTTACAACGTGCCGAAGTACAACCTAATGATCATGTCTATGAAATCATCCTACCCAGAAAAGGCATGCAATCGATTAGTTTAGCTACTCAAAACGTAAAGTCACTCCCCCAAACAAGCTTATTACAACATGCTTCTTCATTAATGGGGATTGTCTGTATTTGTTTGTTTATTACCGTTGTGATTTTATTTTTTAGTTGGCGACATGCTAAAAGGGTGAAGCGGTTCGTAATCTTAACTCATACAAATAAAGTAATTTATAGCAGCAAGTAACAGCCCAGAGCAGGCTGCTACTAAACGAAATAGTCTGAGCTTTGGAGAATAAACAACCCCCAGCGACAATTAATAAATTAATCGTCGGTTTTTAACTGTTTTGCACGCTCTTGTGCTGCAATTAATTTGGCTGATTTTGGCACTGTTTTTTTCGGGACAATCGTCGGCTTTTCTTTTGAATTTGGATCCCAAGTAGGGTCGAGTGATAAATTAGCAAATGGATTAGCTTTTCGCTGATTTGGATCTGCTACAGATGCGCCAGATATATCATCTCTTTCATCTTGCTCTGATACACTATGCTGCTCTGCTGCTAATTCATCGTTTAATGCAGCAAGCGCCTGTGCTATTTCATCATCACTGTCAGTTACCGTTAAAGTATCAGCTTGTGGTTGAACATCCACGGTCGTTGATAGCTCAACTTCCCTCATTTGCGAAAGGCCTGATGTGAGCACTTGGCCACTACTATTAACAGCATCCGAATGGACAATTTCATTTGCTACTTCATTCGTTGCGCAATGAATAACGTTTTCATCATCCATTTTAGGTAATAGCTCAGCTTCGCTATCGAGCTCTGTTGTGGTCGTTTGGTGTGGTTCTAAATTAGTATCAAGATCAGCTTCAACATTTATCGTCGCAGACTTTATGACATCTTTAGGTTGTTGTGGTTTCTGACCTGGTAATGGCGCATCAGGATCAAACATACGCACTTCAGGCTCTTTAAAATCATGCTCATTTTTAAAAAGCCGCTGCGTTAGCTCAACTTTTACGTTCACATCGTCTGCACTTATCACTTCAGTTTGTGGAGTTGCAATCACTACTTGCTCTGCTATAACCGCTTTTTTTGGCGCAACAGTGGATTCGCTTGCTACGGGCTCAGCTTTTGCGGGGGTTAATTTTGATACAGCGGCTTCTGTACTTGAAGCCTCATCAGTTGCAGGAATTAGCGGTGCAGTTTCAACTGCTTTTTTGTTAGCCCGTAAGCGCAGCAGCAACATTGCAGCTAATAATAAAACTACTAACAACAATAAACTTGGCATTAATAACGAATCCGACTCAGTGCGCACTGGTTCTGGGGCTGTTACCTTTATCGTCGCAGGTTCGCTTGTTATTACTGCTTCGGGTGTAGCATCAACTACATCATTGTTTTGCCCAAGCGGCTGTTCGACTGTGGTTTCTGCGCTGCTCTTTTGCTCAACTTCAATACTTTGGGCATTCTCAACATTTTCAACATTTTCAACATTTTCAACATTTTCAACAATTACAGACGCCTCCCTTTGAACTTCTGCTGGCTCATTTTTGGCTACTGACGAATTGCTGTCAAGGGGGTTTACAGTCGAGTTTTGCGTCTCTAATGTAGATTTTATTTTATTATCAACATGTGTTTTTGGTGCAACCACTACAGGTGCTGGTTTCGCTTGAGACGCTGGAGGTGGGTTACTGCAGTTGTTTTTATAATCTTTTGCCGCATTTCGATAACTACGGCTACTTGTATTATCGCTGTATTGTTGCATTTGTTGTTTATACAAAATGCACATAGCTTCACTGTATTTAGCAAAGCTATTGAAACTAAAAGTAAATAAAATAAATAAGCAAAGTCGTAATACGTGAGCCATCATAAATCTATTAAACAAACACAATAAACCCAGTTTAATAGTTGTGCGCAAATTTATCTAGCAGTGTGTTTTGCTAATCAATTACCATCAAGGTACGGTATTCATCGTAAGCAAATTGATCTGTCATGCCGCTGATATAATCTTGAATAAATCGACAGCGATAATAAAACTCATAAGCGAGTACATGATCGGGTTCTGCTTGCATCGCTTCAATGGCTTGTAAATAGCTATTTAAATGCTTTTTCGAAAGCTTTTTGAGCAACCGTGTTTCAATTAAGAAACGATCATCCCCTTTGATCACCCGTTTAAAGTCATCATGACTTAACAGCAGTAATGGCTTATAACAATCAAGTAATCCATTGATAATTCGATAGCCTTGTAATTCAAGTTTACCGACTTCCTTATGTGAAAACACATACTCAAACGCCACTTGTTTCAAAGTGGTGGTTATAGCGTGTAAATGACTGCGGTCTTCTAACAAGGCCTGATTAAAATCACCATGATAAACCGCTTCAATATTATCTATAAAACGTTTGGCCGCATAATTAACCAGAGGGTGGAGTAGAGTTACCCGTAAATAAATAAAAAACTCGCTATTAAAGTTATAAGGTTGCTGAGCGGCCTTATCGAGGGCATAGTTAACTGCTTTTTCAACCACGTGCTGATGTTCTGCATCGTCAATAGTAAGATTAGTTAACACTTTTTGATAATGCTGTTTGAGTTTATCGCATAATAACTCAACAGTGATAATGCCCTTTTCTACGGCATCTTCAATATCAGCTAAGCAATATGAAATATCATCAGCCGCTTCCATTATATAACTGGCGGGGTGGCGACATTGTGGCTCTATCAATAGCTCTTTTTGCAATCTTTCAACAAAGTTTTTTTCACTGTAGTAAAAGCCTACTTTTTTCATCAAATAATTTTTAGTTCGCGGTATATCTTCTTTAGCCATACTTGCCGGACGCGTGTATTTTAAAATACCAGCCGTTTGGCTATAGGTTAAATTAAGTGATAACAGTGAGTGTACAATACGGATACCTTGCGCATTACCTTCAAAGTTACAAATATCTTGTGCTAAATGTTTAAATATTAAGCCAATTCCCGTGTGTGGATCGGCGCAGCGCTGAGGGGTAAGCGTTGCTAAATTTGCGTTAAACCAGTGATTAATCGCAGCTTCACCAAAATGACCAAACGGTGGATTACCTATATCGTGCATCAAGCAGGCCATTTCAACCAGACTTTCTAGCGGCCTCTCTAACCCTGTTAGGCCATATTCAGCTTGTTGTTTGGCCGTTAAATTCGCAAAGATGCGTTGCACTATAAAACGCCCAACCTGTTGTACTTCGAGGGAGTGAGTTAACCGCGAGCGGACCGCAGCATTGCGCTCCAACGGAAACACTTGCGTTTTTTGTTGTAAGCGGCGAATTGCAGCACTATTGATGATACGGCCACGATCGCTTTCTAACGCCATCTGTAAATTAGGGGTTGAGCGCAGCTCACGCGCTGACGTTATTTTTTTGCTGAAATCGATCATAGACGCTCCTTTTATTGTCTACTTTTAATCTAACAGCTTGTTTACTAAATTAATATCTATGACTGCTGTTCGCACATAAATTTATCTATTAATAATTATCACGGTCATAAAATAGCGGTACACTGCATATTAAACATAAGCATATCGTAACGTATTTGTTTATTTTCTGATTACCAATAACGCCCAACAAAGGTATTAATACAATGAAGCCTATTTTAAGTTTTCTGTTATTAGCATTGCTCATTTATGGCTCTTTTAGCCACGCTAAAGACGATAGAAACTCTGCTAATAATACCGTAGTACTTGTTTCTCTTGATGGATTCCGCTGGGATTACATCGAAAAACACGGTGCTGAAAATTTAGCCGCAATAGCTAAATCGGGAGTTCGCGCAACTAAAATGCGCCCGGTATATCCGACTAAAACATTTCCTAATCATATATCTATCATTACTGGTTTATTGCCAATTAATCATGGCGTAGTAGATAACCGCTTTTGCGATACACAAAGAAATGAATGCTATAGCATGGGAAAAGGGAAAGACGACAGCACATGGTTCAACGGCATTCCACTGTGGAATTTGGCGTCGATGCAGGGATTAAAATCAGCCGCTTATTTTTGGCCCGAATCAGATGCGCGATTTAATGGCATGCTGCCGAATTACTTTTACCATTATTCAAAACACAGTAATTATCAAAATCGTGTTGATCAAATTATTCAATGGCTAACATTGCCAGCAGCGCAGCGCCCGCAATTAGTTGTTAGTTATTTTTCACTGGTAGATAGTATGGGCCATGAATATGGGCCTGATGCGGAGCAAACCAAGCAAGCGGTAAAAGAAGTAGATGTATTAATGGGGCAATTACAGCAACGCCTCAATGAACTAGAGCAAAATGTTAACTTAGTGATTGTCTCCGATCATGGTATGAGTACGGTTGAGCCAAACCAAAGTATTGCTATCAGTAGCTTACCGAAAGACGACAAGTTTATGGTTAAAAATACCGGACCGAGAGTATTGATCTATGCTAATAAAGGCACTACAAAAGCTGAGATCACAGCATATAAACAACACTTAACGAAAGCAGCAAAAGGGCGCTATACCGTACTAAGTGATGAACAACGTAAGCTTTATCACTATGCTAACAATGGCCGAACTGGTGATATTATTTTACAAACCACAGCACCAAGAAGTTTTGCTGATACCGGTAAAGTAAGCTATTTAGGTACCCATGGCTATGCTTATAGCGAAGATATGGCGGCAACCTTTATTGCCAATGGCCCAGCATTTAAAAATTCATTAGTAATCGATGAAGTAAATAACTTAGATGTTTACCCACTTATTGCCAAAGTACTGGGAATTAAAGTACTCAATGCAATCGATGGCGATGGCGCAACACTTTGGCCTGCTTTAAATTAAATAATAAAAAGAGCGCTAATGCGCTCAAAAGGGAAAAACTGTTCACTAAAAATAAACGCTATTTAAAGTTAGCAATACTGTCTTTAGTGGCATTTACTGTACGCCATGCAAACGATTCACCAGTTACACCGTAAGGAATACCATTAACACTCCAGTTCGGGTTAGAAAAATAATCATACTGCGTGGCACTACCAAATACATGAGGGTACGCCATAATACTGGCAAACTGATTTTGTACGCCATGGCCCATACCATCAACATAAACACCACCTGATGTATCACCTTGCTTACGAGAGTGTGCTAAGCCTTGATTGTGGCCTAATTCATGTACAAAGGTTGTTGCTCCACAATCTACCGCTGTAATACTGTACATACTGTTACTTACTGAGCTATATAAATTACCATTACTGCCATTGCCAACCCACGCAATACCACACGAAATTAGGTTACTGCCAGCACTTTGACCAGTACCAAGCACCGCAACCATATCTGCCCCCCAACTATTGCGTAAACCTTGAATATAACTACTGTTAGTGACTGAATTTAGCCAGCTGCTAGAAGGTGTAATTGCATGATTACCTAAGTTTTCGCTGCCTACTAAACGCAGTGAAATATCAATACCATTTTGGCTATAAACCTGATTACTAAAAGCAATATACTGGTTAATTTTAGTATTAATGTTTGCAGTGGCCGCCGCCGCTTGATCTGTATATAAAATCGCAATATCAATAGTCGCGGCGTGGCTAGTTGCAGTCATACCTAATGCACATAATGCAGCTAAAGTAGTTAGTCGTTTATTCATAGTAGTTCCTTGTCAGGTTGTGTTGTATTACTGTGTTAAAGTCTGCTCTGAAAAATTTCTATAAGTTATTACCTTCTGCTTTTGGTGCAAACGGATCCTCACCATTGCTTGGCTCTAATGTGGGTTGATTAGTGACTTGATGTTCCATGTGGTTTTTATAAAGATCTCGCTTTGCCGCAAGCCAACCATATTGCCCTTTACCTTCAAATACATAATTACCGCTTGGTGCAGTTAATTGGCCATATATAGCGTCTGCGCCAATAGTCATCACGGTGGTATGAAATCGCCCATCAGCACCAAGCACTCGGCCAAAAATACTTTTATCACCATTGCTAGCAGCAATTACATTGGTAACCTCTGCGCTAAAGGTTTCAGCGGTTTGTGGAATAGCTAGATCAAAATTATCGCCTTGCTTTAGCTTTCTGAGCGCAACTAAGTCAAATTCTATATAAACCTCATTATGTAAATCTGTAGGCAAAAATCCTGAGGCTTTGAGAATCTGCTCTGCTTTCTCTGAGAGTCGATTAATAGCATCAAATTCATCATGTGTTTGATTTACAGCTACTTTAGGTTTAGCTAAAACTCTTGGTAACGATATATCTGGTGATGTTTTAGCCCCTAACTTAGGCGCTATAGTCGATAACTGAACGTCACTCGTAGGAACCGAATGGGTTACATTGCTTTCTTTGTAGATAACGAACTCATATAGCAAAAAAGCACTGATCGGAACGATAACAATAAATGCAATAGCCCTTTTCATTTGTCTCTCTTTTAGATCTAAAGGTTAATATATTGTTATTTTTACATCAGAGTAAATTAAATCGCAAGCATAAATTTGTTACCGAAAACAAAAACGAAACTTTCAATATTTATCATATTAATCTTACAGTTAATAAATTAAATATATAAAAGTTATGAATGAATAACTTTAATACTAAAAATACAACGCGTTAAGTTAACATTAACTTATCAATTATACCTTTTGTAGTTACATACTTTATTGCAATAAAAAAACACCTACTATTGATTAACCAAAATGAGATATGAAAAATAATATTATCGTGACGATAAAATTTATTTGTTTTACTGCACATCAGATGAACCTCATACTCCGCGTCTTTTGCCGCAGACTCTCATCATCATAAGTGACTGTGAACATCTATAACGTAGTGAGCCTATTTTTTCTGTGAGCTGCGGATCAATACTCAAGAGGAAATACCATGCGTGGCTGGATCATTTATAAAGACAGTGCTGGATTACTAAAACAAGAGACCTACGAAGTAGAGCGTTTACTGGCCGCAGCAAAAGAAGAAGGTATCGATTTACAAGTTTTCTCTCCCGATCAATTTGATTTAACTATCACCCGCGAAGATGGCAAAAGCATTCTAATTG
The DNA here is from genome assembly GCF_014164575.1 of Pseudoalteromonas sp. SG41-1. Lineage (NCBI taxonomy): Bacteria > Pseudomonadati > Pseudomonadota > Gammaproteobacteria > Alteromonadales > Pseudoalteromonadaceae > Pseudoalteromonas > Pseudoalteromonas sp. SG41-1. The sequence goes on along the minus strand of NZ_JACJFL010000012.1, from coordinate 63,085 downwards.
ACGGTGTAACCACAACTTTGCCTGACTTTGTTATTCCTCGCATGGGCGCCAGCACCACCTATTTTGCACTAGCAATTATTCGCCATCTCGAGCGACTAGGGGTGTACTGCGTTAATAGCTCACAATCAATTGAGACGGTAAAAGATAAACTGTTTGCACAGCAAATTTTAGCTGAGCGTAACTTACCTACACCAAATACTATGCTGGTAAAATTTCCAGTAAATATCGACTTAGTAGATAGGCAAATAGGCTTTCCAGTGGTGATTAAAACACTTTCAGGCTCGCAGGGCAGTGGCGTATTTTTATCAAAGTCAAAAAGCGAATTTGACGATTTAATGCAATTAATTGAAGCCGCCAACCCGCAAGCTAATATCATCTTGCAACAGTTTGTTAAATCTAGCCATGGTCGTGATTTGCGAGTACTCACTATTGGTGGCCGTGCTGTCGCATGTATGGAGCGAAACTCTGGCGGTAAAAACTTTAAAGCGAACGTGAGTGCAGGTGGCACTGGTAAACCGCACCCAATTACTCCAGAGATTGAATGGTTAGCTACACAAACAGCTAATGTACTCAATTTAGACGTTGCTGGTATTGATTTATTATTTGATGATAATCACTTTAAAATTTGCGAAGCAAATTCAAGCCCTGGATTTGAAGGCTTAGAAGCTGCACTGGGGATCAATGTGGCTCGTGAAATCTTGCATTTTATTCGCATTCGCTTGGGTATTTTTGACCGCCCAGAGAATTTAAGCTTAGCCTTGGATGAAGACAGTAAAGCAGCGATGGAACAGCCTACTCCAAGCCCCATATTAAGCGCTGTAGTACAGTAAAATTTTAGTCGTAAATAACGACTATTGCTTTGTATACTAAGCTGTCATTGGTGACGTGTGAAAACTGTTACACCGTCGCCATTACAAATCTAACACTTTATCACTACCTCAGAACATCAATACTTTCTCCAACCAGTAAGACCTTAGTCATAAGTAACCTCGAAAGATAAACACGCCCTAGCATCAAAGTAATATTTGTGTATAAATAGAACGATTGAATTCAACGATTTAGGAACCACATGCAACTCTCAAATCAACTATTAAACCGTTTAACTGCGGGCTTAGTTGCGGTGATCATCGGTTTTACCAGCTCTATCGCACTTATTTACCAAGTCGTTATTGTGCTAGGTGGCACAGCGGAGCTCGTTGCAAGTTGGGTACTTATGTTAGGTATTGCGATGGGTGTCACTTCAATTGGCTTATCGTACTACTATAAAATCCCAATTTTAATTGCCTGGTCAACAACCGGTGCCGCTTTACTCATTACCAGTGCCCAAGGTTATAGTTTAAATCAAGCTGTAGGCGCATTTATGTTCAGTGCTTTACTGGTATTTATATCAGGGATCACTGGCTGGTTTGAAAAAATAATGCAACGTATCCCGAGTCAAATTGCTTGTGCAATGCTTGGCGGTGTTTTAGTGACTTTTGGCATAGATGTATTTAACTTTATGGGTGAAAAACCATTGCTAATTGGTGCGATGGTGCTGGTTTATTTAGTCTGTAAGCGTTTAATGCCACGTTTTTCGATGCTTATGGTACTGATTGCTGGGTTTGTAATGGCTGGCGTTACAGGGCAAATAGATACCAGCAGTTGGCAATGGAAAATGAGCGAGTTTGCGTTTATCGCTCCTGAATTTAATTTACAAGCGATGATCAGCGTTGGTATTCCGCTTTATATCGTCACCATGACTTCACAAAACTTGCCAGGCATTGCAGTGTTAAAAGCACATAATTACCCTGCACCCGTCTCTGCAGCGCTCAATGTCACTGGTTTTAGTAATATCCTTATTGCCCCTTTTGGTGGCTATGCCATTAATTTAGCTGCTATTACTGCGGCAATTTGCATGAGTGAAGATGCCGACAGCGACCCTAAAAAGCGTTACTGGGCAAGTATCGCGGGCGGTGGTTTTTATATCCTGATGGCGATTGGAGCAGCGACTCTAGTGGGTTTAGTGGCAAGTTTGCCACAAGCACTTATTTTAGCCTTGGCGGGGATTGCTTTATTCACCACCATTGCCTCGAGCTTACAGCAAGCTTTGTCTGATAGTTACTACACTGAGGCGGCAATGATCACTTTTTTGGTCACCGCCTCTGATCTTACTTTATTTTCTATTGGCTCGGCATTTTGGGGGATATTGTTAGGCGCGCTGACTTTATGGTTGATCCCGCGAAAATAACACTCGCAATAAATCAGCTTAACGCATCGTTGAGTAGCGATTGTGTTAATTAGTGGTTTATAAACTCACGCCTAAAGTGATCATTATTTAAACACAGTTAGTATAACAAAGTAATAACCGCCCTAGTGCATAAGGAACTGACTAAGGCGGTTATTATATTAGTCGAAAGTATGATGACGGGTGACACTAAACCGATTAAGAATATGATGCATAATATACACCGCACATAAACTCACGATTATCGCAACCGATACAGACGAAAACCGATAAAGCGCACTGTAAACCAAGTCTTGCCCAGGTCCGAGAGACTGACCAAATAAAATTCCAAATGTGGTAATAACCCCAAATCCAACACCAGGAATACCGCCACCTAAAATATGATAACGGCTAAATATAAAAGTTAAAATCCACAAGATCAGCGCCGGAAAAATCAGAATATCGGTGTGATTATACAAAAACAGCTGCGATACTAACGCTAAATTACAACCAATTAATGTGCCAATTGCTCGTTGCCAGCCAGCCATGCCAGCGGCTTTCCAGCACAAAGGAAACAAAATTAAGATCGATGCCGCTTGTGCTGAAATTGAATCTTGTAAATCAAATACCTGAAAAATCACAAACGACAGTGTAGCAACTGTAGCGCACAACAGTACTTCGTGGCGAATACTCTCTTTTGCTTTTGTTGGCATCACCCGACCTTGGCGTGGTGCAACATCAGGAAATACAAAGTGCATTAATACCGCCGCTAACACGGTCACTACGACTGCTAAACCATTGCTGATGATCAACGGATAAATACTCGTGCCATTACCAACATAACTAGAAAAGTGCAGTTGAATAGATAAACTAACGACACTTAAAGCACCAAACAAAAAGTTAGCACCACAGCTCATTTGATAAAACAAAAATGCAAACGCTAAAAAGCACAGCAAGGTCATCGCCACTGGTAAATGAGAAAATAAACCCTGTACTATTAATACAAATAACCCACTAAATGCCGCGCTGGCAAAAAACTGACGAATGATATGTGCATTTAAAATCGGCACTAATCCTAATAACAACATAGGATAAACGGTGAAGAAAATACCATTTGGCCAATTCATCAATTTACATAAACTAAATCCCAACGCGCTGCCGCCAGCGATACGCAACGCTTGCCGAAGGCCATTCTGGTCTAGTTTTACAGGGACTGATGCAGACATAATAAAGCCTTATTAGTAAATGTAATGCAGTAAACTGATAAAGCGAATTTGCATGACACCAAACCATTGCCCAATTACTGACTCAGGCAGTAGCTGCACTGTTGCACGTGCACCACTAGGTAGTTTACTTAATAGCTGTGCTTGCTCTAAATCAATGTGAATACGTTGGCGCTGCGCATCACGAACCCAGCGATTACTGCTTTCAGTACTGCTTAATAAGCCATTAGCATTGAGCTGCCCATTACTTACGCCAGCTTCAAAAGAGCTCACTGTAGCTGCAAATACTTGGCCTGGCAGAGCATCAAACGTTACTTTTGCTTTGCTGCCCACTTTGATATTAACTAACGATTTTTCACGAAAATCAGCCACTAAATCAGCTTTATTGGCCACAATAGCTAACATCGGTTGACCTTTATTAGCAAATGTCCCGGTGCTTACTTGCAAGTTTGCGACTTTACCATCAGCATCAGCAGTCACTATGCTGTATGATAAATTGAGTTTCGCTTGTGCCAGTTGGTTTTGCGCATGGCGTAATGCTAGGTTGTCTTCGCCTAATTGCCCACGTGCCAGTTTTGCCTCGGTTAACTGTGCTTCAATAGCTGCGACATTCGCTTTACTTGATTGATAATTAGCGCTAATTGTTTCGTACTCTTGCTCCGAAATAGACCGTTTTTTCAATAACAATTCACTGCGATCAAATAACAACTGTTGCTCATGCAGCTTGGCATTTCCAGCGGCTAGCTGAGCCTGTATCGCTTTAACACTGCTATCTAAGCGCTGGTTTTGCAACTGCGCATCAGCATAAGCCAGTTGTGCTTGCTCTAGTGCTAATTTAAAAGGGGCTGCTTCTATTAAAAATAGCGCTTCACCCGCTTTAATCGCTTGATTATTATTCACCAATACTTGGTTCACGCGGCCACTTACTTGTGGCGTTACTTGTACTACAGGGTGATATACGCGCGCTTGCGGAGTAACCGGTAAAAACATATCGGCAACGACAAAGTAAGCGAACAATAAAATAAACCCAACTAATGATATTTTTACATAGCGGGCAAATTTCTGATCCGGTGTCATGAATTATTTCTCTCCAGAAAAGTGGCTAATACAACGTCGAGCATTGGCTTCCATTTGCACTAAACCATAGGCCATAGTATCAAGCTGCTGCGTTGTAAGTTCTGCATAAAGTTGTGTTTTAACCTCAGCCATAATGTCTTTAAGTGCATCTAATAATAGTAACCCTTGCTCAGTAAAATAGATTTTACGACTACGTTTATCATCGCTGTCAATGCGACGGACAATAATCGCTTGTTGCTCTAACTGTTTAACTGTTCGCGTTAGTGAAGGCATTTCAATCCCCAAACTGCTAGCCAGTTCTTGTTGTGTAACACCTTGTTTTAAATGATGGATATGGATCATCGCAGTCCAACGAGATTGTGTTAACCCTAAAGGCTCAACAGCGAGAGTAACGGCATCGCGACAGAGTCGAAAAACGCGCCCCATGCTACCGCATAAACTTAAATCTAAAGTTTCATGAAAAGGAGGTGATGAAATCATAATAGTACCTAGTTACTTAGCATGCTAACTAGTTTAACATTACTTAGCATGCTAAGTAAATATCAAAATGATCTAAAAAATAACGGCAAAGAGGGCTTTAAAAACGATTTAATATCACTGTGTTGAGCAAATTAGCGAATGATCCAATGGGGGAGGGGTTGTGAATCGAGCAATATCTGCGCATCGCGACCTTGTAGCATGGCCAGAGTTGCTAACATGCCTGCTTGTATACATTGCGGCGCAGCGACGGTAACTGAGCGCGGCGCATCAGTGATCGAACAGCCAGTGCGAGGGTTAAGAATATGGCTATAACGAATGCCGTCTTTTAATAAATAACGCTTAGCATCGCCACTGGTTGCCAGAGCGCCGCTGCGCAAAGACACCACCATAGTTTGTTGTTGTACAAAGCCCGGATGTTCAATGCCAATTTGCCAGGCTTGACCGTCACTACGCTCAGTGGTGACAGCTAAGTCGCCCCCTAAATTAACTAACGCTGCAACAGGGCTGTGTGCTTGGAGTAACTGAATGCATTTATCAACTGCATACTCTTTGCCAATCCCTCCAAAATCAAGCTCCATACCTTTAGGCAAGGTAATACTGGACTGATCAAACACAATTTTGTTGAAACCGATATTAGGCAATAATGCACTTATTTGTGCCGGAGTTGGCAGGTTGTCGGAACAATCAAAATGCCATACACGCCGTAAAATACCCGAGCTAATATCAAACAGCCCGTCGCTTAAATAAAAGCATAGCTTGGCAAAATTAAGTAAAGCATAGGTTTCGTCATCGATGGCAAGTGGCAGCCCTTGGCTTTGATTTATAGCAGAGCAAACACTTTGAGTATTGTAACGACTGTATTTCTGTTCAATACGCCACACTTCGTTTGCAACCAGCTGCCCAAGTTGCTCGCCAAGCTGCTGATCGACGCTATCGACTAACAATTCACAAGGGCTGGCCATAGCGTTAAATTTTACACTTAGACCAGCGGCTTGCGGATGGATTGATATTGCTTGTGCAGCCACGTTAGTAACTTAACCTATAACTCGTTAGAATGAATAACTAAATTGTAGCACTACCGCATCCACACTTGGGAATAAATCAAGTGATGCCAGCGCACCAGGTTGCTCAAACCCATTATTGGTAGGCTGCTGAGTGTAATATTCAGCACGTACCGACATACTGTGGCCATTACTAAGCTTAGTACCGTATTCTAAACCCAGCGTGTAAGTATCCATTTCACCAATACGATAATCAGCACTAGCAAACTGCGGTACAGCCGCTGCTGCATTTAAAAATGGCTGATAGAACTCTGCCGCCGATTGCTGATAGTAGCGAAAATGCGGTTCTAGGTAACTGTCGTCCCCCAGTAATAGACGCCAACGTGAATCAACCGTATGCGATGTTATCTCCCAGTCATCCCACATATAACGATATGAAAGGTCAACAATACTGTTGTCAAAATGGTATTTGGTTTGCCAATATAGGCTTTGCTTGGTACGTTCATCAGGGCGGTTCTCGTATTGATAATCTTGTGTTAAACCATCATTATTTACCACACTAAGCACTTTAAACGGATCCGTTTGGTAACCATCCACCATTGAATATGAATAGTTAAACTGCATTAGCATTCTACGGTTGATGATTTGCGTGACACCGACAAGTAAATCGGTGGTCGTTTTATCATCTTGATCTGTGCGTCGCGTATTGTTAAAAGTGTCGTCCCAAACCGCACTTTCACTGTCACCAATTGGCATAGATGCAAATGCTTTCGGGATACCACCTTCGGGGGTAAAGGTATCGCTAAAATAACTGCCGCCCAACGACAAAGTAGTGTTCTTTTTATTAAAGTCGATGGCTAAGTTACCATTAACACCTAACGATAAATAATCATACTCTTTTGAAATATGCACGCCACCACTGACGGTATAATCCTGCGCCAAGGGTTGAGTCCACTGGGCATTAAGCTGTACACGCGTATCACGAAAGGTATCATCCAGCGGTGTTTCACCAGGCTGAATATCATACTGGCCATTGCCTGAAGGACGGGTAAATGTTTGTACATTCGGTTGTGCTACCGCGCCATTTGCTGAGGCACCCGTTAATGTATCTAAGGTGAGCCGTAAATTTAAAAAGTGCTCGTCAGCAAATTCTTTATTGGCGTTGATCATCGCCTCTGTTGCCATAACACGATCTGTTTCACCGTAATACAACACAGCGGTGTCAAACTGCCAATCTTTGTTTATTTGCGCCTCTGCAGGCGCTGTGCCTAGTAATGCGCAAGCAGCCAGCCCTAGTGCTGAAGCAATATTACTGGTTTGGTTCTTTTCGGTTTGTGAGTCGACTAGTTGCATCCGCAGCCTCCACCACCAAAGCTGCGTCCACCACTGGAGGCTTCTTTACTAAAGTAAACATGATCGTCAACCGCAGCATCTAATCCGCCACTGAGTGACATTTCATCTTTAGCTAATAGATCTCGTTGCCACGGTTCTACGCCAATACTGACACACCCAGTTGCAGATAGTATTAACATCGTTAGGAGACTATTTTTTATTAATTTTTTCATCATTACCTCTTAAGGCTGAACGGCTAATAACTGAGTTATTTCTTGCTCGTATTGCGCTTTTTTACTGTTCTTAAAGCCAATATGGCGATATTTTATTTTGCCATCACGGCCATACACATAACTGCTTGGCATACCGAGTAAATCGAATTGTTTGCCTATTAGTGCATCAGGATCATAAATAATGGGAAAATCAGCAGGAGTGTGTGCTAAAAAATCAACCGCATCTTGATGCTCAACATCTAAGTTAACTGCCAACACCGTAAAGCCTTGCGATTGGTATTTTGTTTGCATTTCATTAAGCCAAGGAAAAGACTTACGACAAGGTGTACACCACGAAGCCCAAAAATCTAAAAATACCACTTGGCCTTTAAGCTCTGCTAACTTATCGGTTAGTTGTTGCTGACTGGAGATAACTGGCACAACGGTTTCTTTACTTAACACTGGCGCACTCACCATAGCAGTAAAAAGTGCCGTCACAAGCATAAACCGTGATACAGATCGAGGAATAATCACCACTTTTTAAGCCCCTAAAAATACCTAGAAAAATAATTAGTTTAACAATAGCAGGCAATTCTTAAGAAATACTTAAGACAAGCCTAACTATAACTTTCGCTCAAAGCACACTATCTATCATTGCAGCAGCAGGAACCTTAAACTAATCTATGAGAGAAGATTCGATTACAAATTTAATCGGGTATTAACTTAAAAAGGGGGAATTAGCAGTTAGCTTTGATGGCCAGCAAGCTGGCCTAAGTGTAGTAACAAATGGGCGTAAACTTTAGAAATTGAGTAAGTTTGCGGGTGAGTACTGATCAGTGAGTACTTTTGTATCGCTAGGCCAGTCTTTATTATCTTTGGTCGAAATCATCCCTTCGCTCACCGCTTTGATATCAACGCGATAGGGGGCTAATAACGGGGTTAGCTTTTCTATTCGCTGTGCTAGCTGCACAGGACTTGGAAATTTATTAAAGCCAGCTAAAATAATTCGATTACTATTTTTCTCAGTGCTCACATTAATAAAGTCACCAAATACCGCTTCATAAGTGGCAGATTCATGCTCATAAAGTTTGCTTGATGAAAAGGTATTTGCCGCTACTACGCCACCATCAGCCAGTACACTTTTCACTTCCGCAAAAAACTCTTTAGTAAGTAAATGCTCAGGGATGTAATCACCATTAAATGCATCAAGAATAATCCAGTCATACTTGGCTTGTTGGATTGCTGCGCGTTTAATAAAAATACGCCCATCTTGAACTTTCGAAGTGACTTTATCGTTCTCTTTAAAAGCAAAATAATCACGCGCCACTTTTATAACTGCGGGATCAATTTCAACATTTTCAATCATGGCGTCAGGGTATAGCTCGCTGATCACATTTGATAAGGTGCCGCCGCCAAGCCCGATAATAAGTACATTTTTTGGATTGTCTATCAGTAGTAAACTGGCAAAAGTGAGTTTGGTATAATTAAACACTAGCTTTTGTGGGTTGCTTTTATATATGCAACTTTGACTGCTTTTACGGGCTTTTTCGTCAAACTTTAAACAGCGTAAATCGCCGGTCTCTTCAACTAAAATATTACGATAAAGCGACCGCTCTTGATGGATCACCTTAGCTTGGCTGCTAAACCCAATTAACAGTAAGGTCACGAGCAAATACTTAAACATTGTGTTTCTCCTTGTTAGCTAATTGATTTACGCCAATTGCCAATAAACCTAATAGCCCTAATGTCGTCGCGAAACCCAAAATAATGGTATTCACATCAAACGCTAGCACCATGTAAAACGAGGTAATAATAGTCCCTAAGGCACTGCCTAAGGTGCTGACAAAATACAAGCCGCCAGCAACTTGGCCGCTGTGCTCGCTATCGGTCACTAATAAACGCACAGAGTAAGGCGAAATCATGCCTAAAATAATAGTAGGGACAAAAAACAACGCTGTAGAGGCCAATAACGAGCCATAACGGCTGTCTTCTATGTGAGAAAAAATATACGCCATAATTGGCTGGGCAAATAATGCAATGGGCAGCACCATAATACTGGCAACTAAAAATATTAAACCGTATTTGGTTAACGAAGGCTGGCGAATTGAAAGCTTTCCTCCCAATAAATAGCCAAACGATAAGCTGAGCATAAACACAGTAATAATACTGCCCCAAATATGCACACTACTACCAAAAAAAGGCGCTAAAATTCGCCCGCCAAGTAATTCTATTCCCATAATACTAAAGCCGCTACTAAAGGCTAAAAAATAAATTAAAGCATTGGTTTTTAAAGTCATGTAATTATCATTTTGTAACTTATTTGAAGCACTATACTAACGTGATGTAAACATAGCCGCCAGTGTAATAATTAATCGAGCCAACATAACTCACAGCTACTTTTATAAACCAAGACAGTCTCACTTTAGTTATGGGGCAACATAAAGTCAGCCATCAGAGAATAGGGATTAATTTCGCTAGCCTGCAAAAGTATTAATGCGCAAATATGATGCGTGTTGTTTAGTAACTGTTAACCCCCTTTACAGCCTTTATTAACTTTAAAACCACGACTCTTTTATATCATCTAGGCAAAGGCTCAATGAATAAGTAAAAAAGCAGTAAGGTTAAAACGCTGCACTTACGCGCAGCGTTGATTACCTTTTAAAACTGATAACTTACGCGGGCAGAAAAGTTACGCCCGGGCTGGGTATATTGGCTAAAATCAGCCCCCTGAGATTGCCCTGCAATCAGTTCAAAGGGTACATATTTTTTATCTAGCAGGTTAATTACACCAATATTTAGCTGCCATGTTTGCCATTCATAACTTGCGTATAAATCCACAATACCGTAACCATATCCTTGCGTTGTTTTATCACCACTTGCATCTCGCACTACATCAGACTGTGATTTAGCAAAGCGCCATGCTGCGGTCCAATCAATATCGCCAAGTGCTGTTGTTAATTGTATTGAACCGTTTAATGGACTGATACTGGTTAACGGCTCGTCTGTTTCTTTGTTTTCGCCTTCAACATATGCAACATTTGCCTCAACTAAAACATTATCGCTTACATGCATCAACAAGCTCGCTTCAACACCGCTGATCTGTGTTTCACTAATATTTTGGTATTGGTAAAAAGTTTTATTTACATTCGGTATGAACGTTGGCTCAACAGCTGCAATTGCAACATCAATAAAGTCATCATAAGCGGCGTAAAATGCGCTTAAAGTAACGTTGATATCATTACCAGAAAAGCGCATGCCAAGCTCATATGAGTCGCTGCTTTCGGGTGCTAAATCTGCGTTTGGTAATATTTGATAAAATGGTTCAACACCATGGCTTTGATACGCTTGATCATGCGGGGGAATTTTAAAACCACGTACATATTGCCCATACCATGATAAATTATCATTAACTTGATAAATCATCCCAAGTTTTGGTGAAAACGCAGATTCGGTAATGTCATCAAGCTCAGCATCGCTATAAAGCTCATCATCTTTAGCTGCTAATGAATAATAATCAAAGCGTACACCTGCAATCAAAGACCACGCGCTATTTGCAAATTTAATATTGTCTTGCATAAAAACGCCCACTAAAGAGGTATCAGCGCCAGGAAAAGCTTTTTGTTTTTGATCTGTAAAATCGACTGTTCCATCAGCCAATAAGCGTGTTTTATAACGTGGACGTGTTGTATCGTATATATCTACGTCAGCACCATAAACAAAGTTGTGGGTCGCATCTTGTAAGGCTATTTTTTTATTAAATACAGCCCTTAACCCTAAAATATCTTGTTCAAAGCCATAGTTGTTGTAATCGGTATGCGCTGCTGTAGCACTAATTTGATCACTTTGCTGCTCATAACGACTAAACGATACTTGCCAATGCCATTGATCAAACGCTGCTGTGGCCGCTTTTGAGTCGTAATCCAGCGCTAGCGACCAATTAGTATTTTCGTCTTTAGTTTCTTGGCTCGCTTTGGTGATTACTTGTTCAGTAGTTTGATTAAAATAATCTAAGGTGTATTTTAACGTGCGCTTTTCATCAAGTTGCTGCTCTAGTTTAACCAATAACGAATCTGACTTAGCATCATAACCAGGTAGGTTTTCAGTAAAGTTTTGTACTTCTTCGCTATCTCGGTGGCTATAAACGGCACTAACACCTAAATCTCCCAAATCTTTAGCCGCAGTAATATCTACCGACATTTGATTACTCTGACCCTGATATCCAAGCGCCACTTGAGCAAAACTATTTTCGTTTAATAAATAATCGCTCGGATCTTTAGTGGTGATCACCACAATACCACCCAGTGCATCTGAACCATACAATGAAGACGCGGCTCCCTTGGCGACTTCAACTTGCTTTATCCCAGCGACATCAAAATAGCTACGACCAACCAAATAGCCGTCTCCGCCAGCATAACCATCGTTAGTTCGACGGCCATCTTTAATAAACACCACGCGGTTACCACCGACTCCTCTAATTGAAAGCGTTTGAGCCGCAGAGCCACTGCCCGTGCTTGATATACTGGGGTCATAACGAAACATTGTTTGTAAATCAACAGCCAATTTACGTTCTATGTCTTGCTCTGTAATCACAGTTACAGAGCCTGTTACGTCTTCAAGTTTTTGTTCAAACCGAGAACCGCTGACAACAATATGCTCACCAATTATCTCCTCGGCAATGGCAGAGCCCGAACCAAGTAGTAACGTTGCTAAAGCAGTAAGTTGAAAAGAAGGAAAATTCACATTAACTCCAAATGATAATTGTTGTTATTTAGTAGGGGAGGGATGTTACAACTAACTAAAAACAAGATCAATTATTTATGATAATCATTTTCATTTGCATTTAGTTGAGTATAATAATCGAAAATAATGATTGGAGTTTTTTTATGAGATACCTTTTTATATTGATTTTATTGACTGTTCCCCCCCTAAGCGCGCAGGAGCGTATAGTGAGTGCTGGCGGTACATTAACTGAAATTATTTTTGCCTTAGATAAGCAAGATACCCTTGTCGCGGTGGATCAATCGAGCCTATATCCAAAACAAGCGACACAGCTCGATCAAATTGGTTATTACCGTGATTTAGCCGCAGAAGGTGTACTTTCGGTGCGCCCAACTAAACTCTTAGCACTTGAAGGAGCAGGACGAGCACAAGCGCTTGCACAAATAGAAGCCACTGGTGTAGAGCTTATCCACTATAAAAAACCCAACTCAATTAATGACTTACTAAATCTTGTTAAACGCCTTGGTAAAGACTTAAATGCGAACGACAAAGCTCAAGCCCTCGTAGCACAAATAAAAAATTCATTACCTCCAAAAGCGAGCACCGAAACACACAGCGCTTTATTTTTACTCTCAGCTAATGAGCGCGGGCTTGTTGCTGCGGGCACTGACACGGTTGCTGACTTATTACTTGATTATGCTGGAGTGACTAATTTAGGCGCTACGCACAAAGGTTTTAAAGTAATAAATAACGAAGTACTTGCCGTAAAACAGCCCGATTTTTTAATCGCACCAGCCCATGTTGTTTATAGCCTTGGCGGTAAAGAGGCTTTTTGTAATCAACCAACACTGCGCTTATTAACAGCTGCAAAGCAGTGCCGATTATTGGTGATGGATAGCCTGCTATCACTGGGAATGTCGCCGCGCATAGCCACCGGTATTAAAGAATTAAGCGACTATAAAGCTACCTTATGAACACATTAACTTTGAGCCGTTTTAAGCCTGTTTCTATAACTGCAAACCAAAAGTGGATGCTGCTAATTACTGTGTGTATTTTTGCTCTAGCACTACTGAGCATAGGATATGGCCCCGCAGGCTGGGATTGGCGTTTAGCCATCGCATGGATTGCCCCAGAGTATTTTAATCAATTTGATGCGCTGCAAATCAATGTGGTCACGCAAATACGTCTACCTCGATTTGTACTAGCTGTATTGGTTGGCTTAGTGCTTGCCCAAACTGGCGCTGCAACGCAAGCTTTGTGTCGTAATCCTTTGGCTGATCCATCAATTATTGGTATTAGCGCAGGCGCTGCCATGGTCGCGGTCGCCTTTATAGCATTTAGCGCCCAGTTTAATTTTAATGCTCAATACTATTTACCTTATGCCGCATTTTTAGGAGCATTGTTAGTGACCTCTTTAGTGTATTTAATTGCTAAGCAGCATAGGCAGGTCAATATAACCACACTAATTTTAGTGGGGGTTGCGATCAATTCTTTATCCTTTGCTGTTATTGGCTTATTAAGCTATTTCGCTGACGATAGTGCGCTTAGATTAATTAACTACTGGACGATGGGCTCATTAGGTGGTGCCAATTGGGATGCAATAACTCAAGCAACACCATTATTGCTACTGAGTATTCTTGGTCTGTGGCGACTCAAAGAACCGATGAACTTACTATTGATTGGCGAGTCTCAAGCACAGTATTTAGGTGTCAACACAGACAAGCTTAAACTGTATGTAATTATACTCGTGGCATTAGGTGTTGGTGCCGTTGTAGCCCTTACTGGCTTGATAGGTTTTGTTGGCTTAGTTGTGCCACACATTGCCCGTTTAATGGTTGGCCCGCATTTACGTAAAATGTTACCGCTGTGCATGTTATTAGGCGTTGTTGTGCTGCTGCTTTCTGACTGGTTAGCACGTTTAGTTGTTATGCCTGCAGAGTTACCCATTGGTATTATTACCGCGCTACTTGGCGCACCTTTGTTTATTTATCTGATCATTAAAACTAAGCGAGGGTAATGATGATTACTTTTAATAACCTAAGTGTTGGTTTTGGCAATCACAGTGTTTTAAAAAACATAAGTGGGCACATTGCAAAAGCTCAACTAGTAGCACTGATAGGCGAAAATGGCGCAGGAAAATCAACACTGCTGCATGCTTTAGCCGGGCATTATGACTTTAAAGGCGAAGTACGGTTTAACAATTATCCTCTGAGTACATTGTCTCAAGCACACTTAGCCACTCAACGAGCAGTAATGATGCAAAGCAATCTTGTTGGCTTTGATTTTAGTGTATTTGAGCTCATTGCAATGGGACGCTACCCCTATGCCGAGTCTCTTAAAATGCAAGCTGAAAAAGTCCACAAGTATGCCGCACTCATGGACTTAACCCAGTACTTATCCCGCCGTGTCAGTAAGCTTTCAGGCGGTGAGCAACAGCGCGTTCATATGGCGCGTACTTTGGCTCAATTAGATGCTTTTTCTACTCATACCAAGCCTAAATTGATGCTGCTTGATGAACCTACATCAGCACTAGATATGCGCCATCAACATGCTCTATTGAGTTGTGTTAAAGCATTTGTAGAGCAGGGTAACAGTGCCATTATAGCTATTCACGATTTAAATTTGGCCAGCCTTTACGCAACCAACGCTATTTTATTACACGATCAAAAAGTACTCGATAGCGGGCCAATAAACACAGTACTTACAGAATCTAATTTACAACAAATGTACGCCATGAAACTGCATGTTAATTCTCATCCATATAACAATGCACCCATGGTTTTTTCTCAACGTCAGGAGTTTTCATGAGAGAGCAAGCATTAAGCGATGCACAAAAGCTGGTTTTTAAAACCCATGCTGGTGTTATGTCGACTATTTCTTACAACTTAAGAGGTTATCCGTTTGGTTCGGTAACCCCTTATATGTGTGATGAGCAAGGCCGCATCTACTTTTTTATTAGCGATATAGCCCAACACACTAAAAACTTAAAGCACGATTCTCGTATGAGCTTAACTATTTTTGATGCCGCTGACCGTGGCGACCAAAACGAGCATGGCCGAGTCACATTGGTGGGCGATGGTTGTGAAGTTGCAGGCCCTCAGGCCGAAATACTGCTTAACAAATACATAGCGTTATACCCAGAAGCTGACAGTTATCGGAACGCCCACGACTTTAAATTATGGCAATTAGATGTTGTGCGAGTTCGCTTTATTGGCGGTTTTGGGAAAATATTTTGGCTTGAAAAAGATGAGTGGCAAAGCGCTGCTAAAAGCTGGGACGAAGATCAAGAACAAAGCATGATCACCCACATGAATGAAGATCATCAAAATGCAATGGCTCTAATATTAGCTCAGCATTATTGCGTATCAGATAATGCACCGGTTATGAGTGGCATACTGCCACAGGGGTTTTATATTCAAAGCCAACAACGTAATTATTTTATTAGCTTTGAAAACGTGTGCGAGACACCACAAGCAGTGCGAAAAGCGCTTGTTGCCTTAACCACAAATGCTCGCAATAGCATAGAAGAGCCAGCATAAGAAAACAAATAAATCACATGTGTGGTTATAACGCTTAGCACTACTAACCCAGTAGTGCATTTTCGGTATCAGAGGTCGCAGTAACTAAGCTGCGGCTGTTACAATTTAACACTGATGCCAATTAATTTAGTATGCACCTGCGCTGTAAATAAGCTCATAACTGTGGCTGTAAATCTCGAGAATGTTACCAAACGGGTCTTCCATGTAGATCATGCGATACGGTTTTTCACCTGGGTAGTAGTAACGGGGTGCTTCCATACGCTTTTTACCGCCAGCTTCAACAATACGCTCAGCAAGGCCTTCTACATCTGGATCTTGAACACAAAAATGGAATATACCGGTTTTCCAGTATTCAAAGTTGTCAGCTGGGTTTTCTTGATTTTTAAACTCAAAAATTTCTACACCAATACGATCACCTGTTGAAAGGTGCGCTATTTTAAATTTTTCCCATTGTTCACCAAATACTTCAGTACACATTTCGCCTATTGGGCTTTTGTCTTCGGTAATTAAAGTCGGCTTCATAATGGTGTACCAACCCATTACTTTGGTGTAAAACTCAACGGCTTTTTCAACATCGGGGACCGAAATTCCAATGTGCGAAAAACTACGTGGATAGGTATGACTCATAATAATGCTCCTGTTTAACTATGCTTAGTTGATGGAGTTAGTTTACGAACCGACCTGTATTAAGTAAAATTATCATTAATCATCATTTTGAGTACGTTTTATAATGATAAATCCTACATGGTTACATACCTTTTGCACCTTGGTGGAAGTAAATCACTTTACCCAAACTGCAGAACGCCTTTATATGACCCAGTCAGGCGTAAGCCAACACATTAAAAAGTTAGAGCAGCAGGTTAATTGCGCATTGCTTGAACGCCATGGCAAGCAGTTTACCCTTACCGCACAAGGGCAAGGCTTATATCAAAAAGGAAGCCAGTTACTAAAAGAGTGGCAGTTTTTAGAGCAACAACTGCATGACGACTCACCCTACAGTGGCAATATAAAGATTCAATCACCAGGCAGTTGCGGGCTTAAGTTTTATAATCAATTACTTGATTTACAAGGGCAACATAAAGCACTCACTATTGATTATCGCTTTGCCCCAAACGAAAGCGTGGAACAGGCCGTTGCTAATCACAATGCTGATATTGGTTTTTTAACTCAAGCCCCAACACTCAGCGAGGTTACCAGCCATAAAATCGGCCAAGATGCACTATTATTAATTACACCAACCGGTTACCAAACTCCAAGCTGGCAAAACTTATGCGAACTTGGCTTCATTGCTCACCCTGATGCAAAACATCATGCGCAATTATTGTTAAGCGAAAACTACGCGGAATTTGAACACCTTGATCAAATAAAGCGCTCTGGTTTTTCAAACCAAATTAATTTAATTCTTGAACCTGTCAGCCTTGGTCTAGGTTTTACTGTGCTACCGGCACATGCTGTGAGTGCATTTAGTAAACCACAGTTGATTAACGTCCATCCATTACAGCACCCGATCAGCGAATCTATTTATGTGTGTTATCACCGTAATCGGCCTTTGGCAAAACGAATGAGTAAAGTGCTCGAGGTGATCAAAGCTGGGCTGTAACTGTTTGCAAAAAAGTGAAGTCGTTGCAACAAAAGGTTTAGTCACCAACAAAAAATAAACCCTTTTTATAGCGTATTTATTAAATACTTCATGCTTTTTCTGTTAAGTTAATACTGAGTATTAATGCTAAAGGATAGTCTCAATGGAAGTAAAACAGCTAGCAAGTAAGACCTTAACCGGCTTAAAAGTAAGAACATGCAATGCCAATGAAATGAATACTGGCACAGCAAAGATAGCTGAGCTTTGGCAAAAATTTGGCGAAAAATATACCTCAAAACTCACAAAAGACAGTAAAGTCTTTGGTGTTTACACTAACTACGAGAGCGATGTGACCGGTGATTTTGATGTCATTGCCTGTAGCGATGAGCAATCAATTAACCTTCGTGATTCAGTAACAGTTACAACGCACGCAGGGAGTTATTTAGTCTTTAGTGGCGAAGGCGAAATGCCCGACGCTATAATTGATTTATGGGGTGAAATTTGGCAATACTTTAGCTCAGATGATTGTCGTTACACTCGTACTTATACCAGCGACTATGAATATTATAAAACCGCAACTGAAGTAGAAATAGCGATCGCAATTGCTGAATAAATAAGGAGTCTGTCGCTGTTCAAATGAGCGCTGAGTTCCTTTTTTTCGTGGGGGGGAGTGTGGGATTTCGCACTTCCCCAATTAAAAATATTATCTCATTCAACTAAATTTAATCCCACTAAAAATAAGTCTACACTCCATACCTAGATCACTTTAACAAAGCGAATGCAGAGACGGTAAGCATGGCTACGACTCTTCTTATTTAATCAATATATGTTCACAAAATTAACTTGGCTTTAAAAAGAAAAGTAAATAAAGCTTGTTATATGGTTTAAGTTACTGTTATCCTGCTCTGCATCGGGTTGATAGAAAGCCCTGTTTATTTGTAAGTACCACGTTGTTATTAGTAATAATCCTTCGCGCTATCCTCAGTTAAATGCTTGTTTTCTTCCTGTTAAATTGCCTAAATTAAGGCACACTTTTATTAATTCTTAGGATACTATTATGTCTAATACAACAACTGGTTCAGTAAAATGGTTTAACGAAGCTAAAGGTTTTGGTTTTATTGAACAAGAGTCAGGCCCTGACGTTTTTGCTCATTTCAGCGCAATCTCAAGCGATGGCTTTAAGACTCTAGCTGAAGGCCAACGTGTACAGTTTACTGTTACTCAAGGTCAAAAAGGCCCGCAAGCTGAAAATATCGTTAGCATCTAATTTTTAATTAATGGGTTAGTAATAACCCGTTAATGCACTATAAGTTTGAAAGAAATTCTGTTTATTTGTACGTACCACGTTGTTATTAGTAATAATTCATCGCGTTATCCTCAGTTAAATACTTGTTTTTTCAGCTAAACCGCCTGATTTTAGGCACACTTTTATTAATATCTAGGATATCTATTATGTCTACAACTACAACTGGTACAGTTAAATTTTTCAACGAAGCAAAAGGTTTTGGTTTTATCGAGCAAGAGTCAGGTCCTGACGTTTTCGCTCATTTCAGCGCTATCAGCGGTGACGGCTTCAAAACTCTAGCTGAAGGCCAACGTGTACAGTTTACTGTTACTCAAGGTCAAAAAGGCCCACAAGCTGAAAACATCGTTTGTATCTAAACGATTGTTTTAGTTAATACGTTTTAACGTATTAAAAACCCACTGATATTAATTTATCAGTGGGTTTTTTTATACCAATCGTGTTAAGTTATTGGTAGTTTATAGCGACGGATAAATAGAGTGATAACAAGGCATAAATTTTGATATTTTTTTGATAAGTGGTTGTTCTACATGAAATTTATAACGCCGTTAGCGCTTTATTTAGCACGCTAGAAAGGCTAAATATTTAAGTCGATTGGTATTAATATCTGCGCTGTTTTGCGTATAGCCAATCTAAACCTTGGATCAGCGTGGTTGGAAATGCCGTCGCATGCTTTGCTCCTTCAATGATAGAAAACTCAAGCTGTATATTTTTAGCATCCCCTTGACGTATTTTACTCGCTAACTTATTAGCTCCAGTTATCATATCTTGCCCTTCGCCAAATTCAGGTGTTTCTTTACTACCTACCGATAAGTAAACCCTAACGTCTTGCTTAGCTTTAGTAATCGGCTGAGATATTATGCTCTCATTATCAAACCACACCGACGGGCTACCAATAATGTAACTTTCAAACATATTAGGCTGGGTAAAAAGTACATGAGCAGCAAATAAGCCCCCCAATGAATTACCTACTAAAGTACGTTGGTTAGAGGTCACACGGTAATTACTTTGCATATAAGCAAACACATTATCACGAATAAAAGCAGCATGTTGCTCGGCCTTACCCGTTTCGAGCTGCCAATCATTTGCTTTACTTGGTGTGTAATCTCTAATACGGCTTGATGACCCTTTAGAGCCTTGCGAATAACCAATTGCAACGAGTATTGCTTCATTCATGGCGCCACTGTTCATAGCAAAATGCGTCGCCCCGGATGCCACTTGAAACGCATACGAGCCATCAAGGAGGTAAACAACAGGGTATGTTTTATCTTTATTTCGACTGTAACTGCGCGGGAGCTTTATAAATAAAGGATAGCTAAGCTTTGCCTGCTGATCGGTAAGCTCTATAACCGCACTTCTGGGGATTTCAAACGATTGCTCAGCAACGCTGCTAAAAGTTGAAAACAAAATAAGAAAGCAAACTAAACACTTCAAATTAACCATTTTTAATTAATAACTCTTTTTTATAATTAATTCAGACAGCTTATCAAATAACTCAATATACGTGTGGCCATTTTACTGCCACTATTTTTTAACAATAAACATCAGATTAATCGATAGCTGCAATCGCTTTAAATCGTGATTTAGCACTAGTTTTTAATCGTTAATCTTCTATATTGGTACAAAGGATGAACTTAAACAGGGTTTATCAATCAATATATTACATTCAGTAGCAAGTTAATTGTTATGAACTAAGCTTTTAAACACAGTGAGTTATAGACCGAGTTTTATATTCCGATAAAGGAGCTAAAAATGAGCAATTCAGGTGCGGGTAAATGCCCAATCATGCATGGTAGCAACACACAATCGTCTAATTCCAATACTGATTGGTGGCCAAAGGCCTTAAATTTAGACATTCTTCATCAACACGATACTAAACCTAATCCCTATGGCGATGACTTTAATTACGCTGAAGAATTTAAAAAATTAGATCTTGAAGCCGTTAAAACCGATTTAAAAAATCTGATGACACAAAGCCAAGATTGGTGGCCTGCCGATTGGGGTCATTATGGTGGCTTGATGATCCGTATGGCGTGGCACTCAGCAGGATCATACCGTTTAGCTGATGGCCGTGGTGGTGGCGGTACAGGTAACCAACGCTTTGCTCCTTTGAACTCATGGCCTGATAACGCTAACCTTGATAAAGCACGTCGCTTACTTTGGCCTATCAAGAAAAAATACGGTAATAAGTTATCGTGGGGCGATTTAATTATTTTAGCAGGCAATATGGCTTATGAATCAATGGGTTTAAAAACCTTTGGTTTTGCCGGCGGGCGTGAAGATATTTGGCATCCAGAAAAAGACGTCTATTGGGGCGCGGAGAAGCAATGGCTTGCGCCAAGTGATGAACGTTACGACAACGTAGCAAAACCAGACACCATGGAAAACCCGTTAGCTGCAGTACAAATGGGGTTAATTTATGTTAATCCAGAAGGCGTAAACGGCCAGCCAGATCCACTCAAAACTGCGGCACAAGTACGCGAAACGTTTGCTCGAATGGCGATGGATGACGAAGAAACCGCAGCGCTCACGGTGGGTGGCCATACGGTGGGTAAAACCCATGGCAATGGCAGCGAAGAGAATCTTAGCCCAGAGCCTGAAGCCGCAGATGTATTTGAGCAAGGCCTAGGTTGGAACAACCATAAAACGCGTGGGATAGGCCGCGATACTATGACATCAGGCATTGAAGGTGCGTGGACAACTCACCCAACTAAATGGGATAACGGTTATTGCTATCTGCTGTTAAATTACGAATGGGAGCTTACCAAAAGTCCAGCGGGTGCAAACCAGTGGGAGCCGGTAAACATTAAAGAGGAAGATAAACCTGTTGATGTTGAAGATCCATCAATTCGCCTAAATCCGATTATGACCGATGCCGATATGGCAATGAAGATGGACCCAAGCTATCGCAAAATTATTGAACGTTTTTATAATGATTTTGACTATTTCACCGATGTGTTTGCACGGGCTTGGTTTAAACTCACTCACCGTGACTTAGGCCCTAAATCTCGCTATTTAGGTGCAGATATACCAAGTGAAGATTTGATCTGGCAAGATCCCATCCCAAGCGTCGATTACACCTTATCTGATGCTGAAATTAGCGAGCTTAAAGACAAACTGCTAAATGCAGGCATTAGCACCAGTGACTTGATCAGCACTGCATGGGACAGCGCCCGTACTTATCGTGGCTCTGATCATCGCGGTGGCGCCAATGGTGCACGCATTCGCTTAAACCCACAAAAAGATTGGCAAGGTAACGAGCCAGAAAAACTTGCTAAGGTATTAACGGCTCTTGAAAAAGTGCAAGCAAGTTTAAGCAAACCCGTGAGTTTAGCGGACTTAATTGTACTCGGCGGTACTGCTGCAGTTGAACAAGCTGCAAAAGCCGCGGGTGTCGATATCACTGTGCCATTTGCAGCAGGTCGCGGCGATGCGAGCGACGACATGACCGATGCAGAGTCGTTTGATGTATTAGAACCAATTCATGATGGCTTTAGAAACTGGCAGAAAAAAGATTATGCCGTTTCAGCCGAGGAGCTACTTTTAGAGCGAGCACAACTTATGGGGTTAACTGCCCCTGAAATGACGGTACTACTTGGTGGGATGCGTGTACTAGGCACTAACCACAGTGGCAGCCAGCATGGTGTATTCACAGATAATGTAGGCACATTAAGCAATGACTTTTTTGTTAACCTAACCGATATGAACTATCGCTGGGAACCGGCAAGTAAAAGCACGTATAACATTATTGAGCGCAGCTCCGGCAATACAAAATGGACCGCTACTCGCGTAGATTTAGTGTTTGGCTCTAACTCTATTTTACGCGCCCTTGCTGAATTTTATGCTCAAGACGATAACAAACAGCGCTTTGTACAAGACTTCGTTAATGCATGGGTGAAAGTAATGAACGCAGACCGCTTTGATATTTAATTAAAGCAAAAAATGTATAACTTAAGCGCGAGAGTTAATATTCTCGCGCTTTTTATGTCAAAAACCGAAAATTCGTATTTGTAAAAATAAAATAGACTGTAAACCCCCATTACAACTTGGCTAAAAATACTACAGGAAAGCGAGTAATATTTAGCTATTCTAAATAGCCATATTGGTAAGTTGTAGTGCCAGTTCTGTTGCTTGACTGTAAGCATTACTTAACGATTGCTGATGACGAATATCGGCAAACTCTTGATACTCAGAAGCAATTTCATGAATTGTGCTCACGCCTAAATATTTGCTCAAAGTACGTAAATGGGGCACTAAATGGCTCATATGCTCACGTATACCGCCTTGCTCAAAACCAAACTCACCGCTTGAGGTGATCACAACCAATGTTTTACCGCCTAGTAAAGGCTGTAATGGAAAGTCTCCACGGGCCAGATCAAAATCAAAGGTTTTGTTGATCCTCACAACTTGATCAAACCACGCCTTTAACTGTGCGGGCATACCGTAGTTATACATAGGCGAGGAAATCACAATAATATCAGCGGCTGCAATTTCAGCGATTAATGTGTCTGACAAGGCCAGTAACTGTTGTTGTTTTGCAGTCTTTTTATCGTCAGGGGTAAATACCGCACCTATCCAGTCTTGGGTAATAAAAGGCGGCGGATTAACACCTACATCACGATAAATATACTCATCTATGCTTTGCTGCTGAGTAACGCTCTCTATAAAACGCTTAGCTATATTTTTAGAGATTGAATCGTGATCTGGATTGTCATTTTTAACGGCTCTGATGCTTGCATCAATGTGTAATAGGGTGGTCATGCTGTTTATCCTGTTAGTAATTGTGCAGTAATCATCTAACTAACAGCGGCTTTTCACAAACGAGTTAACCTAAACTATAAGTAAGTTATACTCACCTATAATTAATTTCATCATTTGCGAATATCACTTATGCAAGTATCACTACAAGCGCTTAAAGCCTTTGAAGCTGCGGCGCGTTTAGGCAGCTTTAAAGCCGCCGCTGATGAACTCTCACTCACGCCAACCGCGATTTCACACCATATAAATAATCTTGAAAGCCGTTTAAATGTGGATTTATTTTACCGCCAAGTAAGAAAGATCACTCTCACTCCCACTGGTGAATATTTAAGTGCGGCCACAAGTGACGGCTTTAACCGCATCGACCAAGCACTGACAACTGTGCAAGCCACAGGGGCAACAGTTAAAATAACCACCACCTCGTCACTGGCCGCCCTGCGCTTAATACCCGCATTGCAGGAATTATCTATAAACCAGCCTAATCTTGAGGTAGATATATCAACCAGTGAAGCCGTTGATAAACAATTGCACACATTACCCATTCGCTTTGGCCAGCAGCGCAATATAAACGCAGATGACATTATAAAAACCGAACAATTTAATCTATTTGGCTCACACAAAGCAGCCGATATCCCATGGCAAAATGGCCCTGTTACGCTGTATACCACAAAATGGAAAAACAACGCCCTGAGTGAGCCACCACTTAAACAATGGCTTACTCAAAACAACTTAGATCCTGCGTTATTTATTATTAAAACCTTTGACCAAGAGCTATTTGGCATTCAAGAAGCTATGGCAGGCTCAGGACTGGTGTTTTGCTCAACCACTCTTGTGCAACGACTTTTAAACACCGAGTTACTTAAAAACTTTAATACTCACGCGGTTGAATCTGAGTTTTGTTATTACATACCCAATAAACAGCGCTTTCAAACCCGAGATACACGCCTAGTTTTAGAATGGGTAGAAGGACTGTTGGATTGATACCGTTAGATTTATGAAACACCATAAATTCACAGTTTATTATGAATTTATGCTATCTCATGGTTATTTCTGGAATAATTCACAGAATACTGTGAATTTTGGATAGGTAATGGAAGTCACGATAAAGTCAGCAAAACAATTAGGTAAATTGGCAAGTATAGTGAGAAAAAGCCAAAAACTTGATCAAAAAACAGCAGGGGAGTTTTCCGGTATTAGCATTAATACAGTGAGTGACTTTGAAAATGGCACAGGTTCGCTATCGATTGGCCGCGCGTTCGATTTAATGGAAGCTTTAGGTTTAGAGGTAAAAATAGACGTAGTTGTACCTCAACACGATGAAAAAGCTAAAAATAAATTAATAACTCAAATCCAGAACATGGTGGCTGGCCATGAATAATAGATCACTCGATGTTTATGCTGGCAAACAGCTAATGGGCCAATTACAAGATAGTAACGGCTTTTGGTCTTTTAAATATGATCAAGCTTGGCTTAACTCGGCGAATAAATTTGCAATAACTCCCAGTATTCCACTGCAAGAGCATGTGATTCTTGATTCTGGTACTACTCGTCCTGTGCAACAGTTTTTTGATAATTTACTGCCAGAAGAAAATGCTCGTGAATTGTTAGCTAAAGAAGTGAGAGTTGATCATGAGGATTCATTTGCTCTACTAACTGCATCCGGTATTGAATCTGCTGGTGCTTTAACCCTATTACCAGAGCATATTGATTTTCCAGCCCCAAGCGCTATACCATTAGCTTTTTCAGAGTTATCTAGTCGTATCAAAAACTTGCCCAGAGCACTGTTAAATAGCCGCCAAAGTAGCCGTATGTCACTTGCTGGGCCGCAACATAAAATGCTGGTTATTAAGCTCGGTGATGAGTTATTTGAAGGAAACGAAGGCACACCTTCAACACATATACTCAAACCCGATCATTCTGAGCCAGACCAATATTGGCAAACGACATGCAATGAGTGGTTTATGATGAAACTAGCGGGACGATTAGGGTTAGATGTACCGAATGTAGAACTCATTTATACGCCGAGCCAGCCTATTTCTTTGACCGTACAGGAAGTTACCCTGATCAAGAGCGTAAGCATATTATAGATAGTTGCCAGTTATTAAGTTATAGCAGGCACTCCAAATATTCTGCATCAACGGTTGAAACATACCAGAAAATACTCAATAACGTACGTCCTAAAGCTGCAACGGCCATTAAATTATATCAATGGATTATTTATAATTTATTAGTCGGTAACGGGGATGCGCATTTAAAAAATATCAGTTTTTATTACGAAAACGGGTCTGCGCAAATAACACCGTTTTATGATTTATTAAGCACCATTATTTATGTTCCAGAAGGTGCAAAGCCTCTAGAAGAAGCCTTACCTGTTCCCATAAATGATAAAAAACGTTTCTGTGATGTCAACAAAGCTGATGTTATCGCTTTTGCAAAAGAGCTAGGTATTCCAAACTCTACAGCAGTAAAGCAGCTAAGTTATTTTGTAGAAAATATAGAGAGTGAATTTAGTAACTTATACCAAGAAGTTGAAAATATGCCACCTGCAGATGTGCGCGTAGCGGAGTTAAGAATGTTAAGAGAAGTGCAGTTTTTAGTGGTTAAAGAAATGGTTGGGAAGTTGAGTTAAACTATGTTTAATGGCAACAAACGACAAAACTTGTTTAACCTATGATTTGAACACGTATTGCTAAATTATACTATTAAGCATGTCCTTATCGCAAAGTGCTATTGAAATAATACAAATTACGAAAGCTGTACTGACCATAAAGGATAACAATATGAGGGAAAAGCATGCCCATTTCACCGCATCAAAAGATTATTAATACAATTGTAAGAGAAGCATTTAAACCAATAGGAGTTAAAAGAAAAGGACAATCAAGAGTCTGGCTTGATGATAATGGCCTTTGGACAACTGTAATAGAATTCCAGCCCTCAAGGTGGAAAAAAGGCACCTCTCTCAATATTGCGGTATGCTTTCAATGGTATCCAAAAGAATATTACTCATTTGATGTACGCTTTTTTAGAGAAATAAAGTTTGTTGAGTTTGAATCAGAAGAACAATTTAAACATCAAGTTCAAGTATTAGTAGATGAAGCAAAGCCTATAATTTTACACATTAGAAATTTATTTTCCGATAAAAAATCTTTAAAAGAGCATGTAATTAACAAACTCAATGAGAATAGCTCTATATGGTCAAAATATAATAGAGGTATGGTATGTTTAATAAGTGGTGACATAGACCAAGCTATACAGTTTTTCCAACAAGTTACTGACGATATTGAGGACAGGGAGTGGACTAAAGAAGTAAAAGGTATAGCTCAAAAATTATTAAAAGTACTGGCATCAGAAGAGAACTATTTACCTTTTATCGAAAGTTTAGTTAACAAATCTAGAGAGCTAAAAAAATTAAAGCCTTACAGTACCTCTAAAATATAGAAACAATAACTAAAATGCCATGGGTCATTTATTCCCTCAGCCAATCCCTACAAATTTTTTTGGGTTTCGTTGCACTCTACCCAACCTTTGTAAACCCCCATTACGACTTGATTAAAAAAGCCACACTTCAGAGCAATTAAAGTCTGGCTTTTTAGTGTTTTAACGCGTGTAAAGCTATTAGCTAAAATTTACGTCATTTGGGCATGCTTAATAAATTCATCGTAAATACTGTCTTTAATTAGCCTGTCGGGAGTAAAGGCATAATAATGCTGATAAACATTATTAATTGTACCAATATAGCTAACGTCATAATGGCGCTCAACTTCGGCTCTGACCAAAATAGGCGCAGGGAAAACCCCAAATCCTTGCTCACCCAATGCTTTCATTAATGCGCTGTCATCAACATGGCCTGCTATTGATACTTCAATACCCTGTTCTTGCAGCCAATAATGAATAGCACGTGTGACTGGGCTTCCTTTTGCAGGGAGAATTAAAGGCTTATTATTAAGAGATTGTGGAAACTGTTTATATAATTGCGAGTGCCATGTTGCATTGCCAAAGAGAGCTATTTGGCTTTTTCCTATTTCATGACAAAAAGCCTTAAATGGTAATGTGGTATCAAGCGGTTTATCAGCTAAAACTAAGTCGAGCTTATGAACCGTCATTTGCGCGAGCAGCTCATCTTGCTGACCGTCAATGCAATGTAAGTTTGTAATACGCTCGTTATCAATTAAAGGGGCTAGCCACTTAGAAACTAATGATTTTGGTAATACATCCGAAATGCCTACTTTTAGTGTTCGTGACAATTGCGCAATATCACCTTGGGTAGTTTCTAGCCATTCATGGGCAATAGCAAACATATCATCTGTGTATTGCTGAGTGACATGGCCAAACTCAGTTAGTCTTAGCCCTCTGCCTTGGCGAATAAACAGTGGCTTACCTAATCGTTGCTCTAAGTTGGTAATTTGAGAGCTGACCGTTTGCGGCGTTAAGTTGAGTACTTTACTGGCAGCAGCAATACTGCCGTGCTTACTCACTTGCCAAAAATAGTATAAGTGATTGTAGTTTATGTTGGTTATCATTCAAAAAAACTGTCTTTAAATCAGAAATAATCAGCTTTATCCTTTGTTACTAAGTTAGTAGATTACATCCATGCCTGCAACACAGGTGCTACTAAAGGTGTAATTGCATGAAGCTAAAACTTACGGTTAAAAACAAAACAATTAACTCAAGTGAAAAAATGTCAATTTTGAAATTAGTGAAAAGCCAGTTGGCAAAACATGCTTTAAATATTCGTAAAGTAGATATTCAAATTAATGATCTATTAAACGAGCGGCTGGGTACTTTGCAGCAATGCAAAATCAATATTCTTCTACCTGGTTTGCCAAGCATAAATGTAAATACCAAAGGAAGGAACATGCTACAAGCTATAAAGCGGGCACTAAAAAGTTTGCAGCAAATTCTCGTTAGTAAGTATCAACCTTCGCAACCAAGCTCTTAATTTTTCTTAATATCGCACTTGTAGTGGCACGGATGCTACTTTTTTATTTGCGTAAAGTACGTTTAACACTAAAACGACTCAAACCTTTGACCTTTAACTTTATTTTATAAACCTCACACCATTTTGATTAAAAAAGCCACACACTAACTGTTAGTGTGTGGCTTTTTAGCATCTAACTTTTTTAAAGCGATTACTTATTCAATAAGTTCTTTTCAAAAAAATCGGCCATCATAGTGTGATAGTGCAAGGTGGTACCTTTGCCTTCTCGTAAGCTATGTGAGCGATTTGGATATGAGAAAAACTCAAACTGTTTGTTGTACTTAACAAGCTCGTTAATTAAACGCTCTGAGCCCTGGTAATGAACGTTATCATCCCCTGTGCCGTGAATAAGCAATAGCTTACCGGTTAGGTTTTTGGCAAAGGTAATTGGCGAGGTGTTGTCGTAACTTTCAGGATCGGTATTTGGGTTACCCGCATAACGCTCTTGGTAAATAGTGTCGTATAAACGTATATCTGGCACCGGTGCTGAGGCAATACCTACTTTAAACTTATCGCCATGGCGGAACAATAAATTAAGGGTTGAGCTGCCACCGCCTGAGTGACCCCATACACCAACACGGTCGGTGTCTATTACATCCCAGCGTTTTGCCATGGCATCAAGCGCATCAACTTGGTCTTGTACAGTGACTGAGCCGATTTTTTTATAAATCGATTTACGCCAATCACGGCCTTTTGGTGCTCGCGTGCCACGGTTATCAACCGATGCCACAATAAAGCCTTTTTGCGTTAATAGTGATTTATACAAGTAGCTGTCGCCTTCAAAGCGGTCTTGCACTGTTGAGCCCCACGGTTCGCCATACACGTAAAAAACGATTGGGTATTTTTTACTGTTATCCATGTTTTCAGGGAACATAATGTAGCCGTCAAGCTCAGTGCCATCGCTC
Source organism: Pseudoalteromonas sp. SG41-1 (assembly GCF_014164575.1). Classification (NCBI taxonomy): domain Bacteria; kingdom Pseudomonadati; phylum Pseudomonadota; class Gammaproteobacteria; order Alteromonadales; family Pseudoalteromonadaceae; genus Pseudoalteromonas; species Pseudoalteromonas sp. SG41-1. The sequence goes on along the minus strand of NZ_JACJFL010000012.1, from coordinate 33,776 downwards.
GCATTCACTTTAAAGAACTCATGGCTTGGTAAGCTTTGCTCAGCCAGTTTTTCTTTCAGCTCTTTATTTTCAACTAAGGTTTTAACATTACTGTGATCGCTTACTTTAATGATCTCTTTAGTTGGCGGCGTGCCAAATTGTGAGTAAGTGTGCATTGCCCATGAGGTATCTTTAGACATGTAATAGCTGTTTGAACCTTGAAATTCAGCAGGCGTTACGCGTACAGGTTTACTACTACCATCCAAAGACGTACTAAATAAATAACGTTGACCTGCATCGTCTGGCGAAGCGGTAAAATACATCACGTTCTTATCTTCGTTTAGCGCCAGCATATCAACAATATCGTAATCACCTGGGGTTAAATCGATAATGGTTTTACCATCGCGAGATACACGATAAAGGTGACGCCAGCCGTCGCGCTCGCTGTGCCAAATAAAGAACTTACCATCTTTTGACCAGTTGGCTTTGTAAAACCACTCGATAAAAGCATCGTCTTTATCTTCTAAAATTTTGGTCAATTGCTGTTTTTGCCAATCGAACAGCCAAACCTTGTTGTGGTTTTGCGGGCGGTTTAAGTCTTGGATCATTAATTCCTTACCGGTGCCTGCCCAGCTAATACGAGGAATATAGCGGTCGCGATTATCGCCTTCAAGTTTGGCCCAGCGGGTTTTCTTATCAGCAAGGCTAACAACCCCCACGCGTACTGCCGAGTTAGTTTCACCGGCTTTTGGGTAAGGAAACTCTTTTAAAGTAGGGTAAAGCTCGTCGGTGTTGTTGATCATGGTGAAAAACTTAACGCCGTTGGTATCAAGCTGCCAATAGGCGATTGATTTGTTATCTGGGCTCCAACGAAAGCCATCAGCAATGCTGAATTCTTCTTCGTAAACCCAATCAAAGTTACCATTAACGATTTTAGCGCTGCCATCGGTTGTAAGCGCTGTTACTTTGTTGCTGCCAACCGCTTGCATATAAATGTTGTTATCACGCACGTAAGCTACTTTTGAGCTGTCTGGTGAGAATTTAGCAAACATCAGTTTTTTAGGTTCTGGTTGCTCACCGCCGAGTTGCTGTAATTTATTGGTTTCAAGGTTTAAGAGCCAAAAATCACCACGGCTGCGAGAGCGCCACACTTGCTCGCTATTGGTAAATACCATCAACCATTTGCCGTCTTTTGACCACTGGTAGCTTTCGATTGCAAATGGCTCATCTGCGCCCTCTGGCAGTAGTTTTTCAAACTCAACTAGAACTTTGCGGCCAGTACCATCGGCGTTGTAAAATACAATGTCGTTGCCTTTTACACCGTGCTCTTTTTCGTCATCTGCTTTGGCATTTTCAGCGTCGTCTTTTTTATCTTTTTCGCTTCCACGTTCTTCAAGCACGGTGTAGCCGGTGCCATCATCAAGCCATTTAAAGTAAGTGCTACGCTGCGCTTTGAAATATTTATCTTTATAGATTTGTTCAAGCGACAGTGGATTGCTAATTTGATTCATCGTTGTTGTAGCCGTGACGTTGTGTGTTACCGAACAGCCTGATAGCGACAGCCCAGCCAATACCGACAGGACAAGCCCTGAGGTTTTGATTATATTCATTATATGATCCTAAAAGTGCTGTTATTAGTTATTGTATTTGTTCAAATGGTTGAGGAAGTGACAAAATGATTCGCTCGTAAAACTGAGCAAGGTTAACTACAGATACTTTAGCAAAGTTTGCATATAAGATCAGAACGTTCATCGCAAGCATTCATCCATTGACCCCAAACATTACATGCAATATACAACATAAAGTTTAATCTTTTTTGTTTAACTGCCAAACAACTATATTTGCCGGTACAACGCCTTTAACTCCATTCGCAATAGCTTCACATCTAATTAGTTGTAGCGAATAAGCATGGTGATAGTGATCAAATACCTCTTGAGCGCTAATACTGTATGGTGTGCCATCGCGTTTAGACTGATCATATACACAACAAATAAGTAGCTGTGGTGCTTTTTGTGTGATCATCACTACATGCCTGCTATATTTTTTACGTAGTGTAAAAGGCAGGGCTACTAATGATCCGCGATCATATGTAACATCAACAGATCCAAGTAAGTTGGCGGTTAGTGCAAAAATATCTCCCACCCAAATAGCCAAATTATCCGCACTATACAGTTTAAACTTGTCGTGCACCGTTACTGTAGGTGTAACATTTAAAGAGCCAAATAGTTGTTTAATGGCGCTTTCACAGAGCTCAACGCCCACAACCTGTATATTCTGCTCGAGTAGCCATGCAATGTCGTTTGTTTTACCACATAAAGGCACGAAAACTCGGCCATTTTGAGGAATTTTCAAGTTAGTAAAATAACGATCTAAGTATGGATTTACTCGGCTTTCATGAAAACCAATATCATTGTTTTTCCAACGATTTAACCAATAATCAGCAGACATAGTAGCTCCTCAAAATAGCAATAAAACAAGCGAGCTGATATAAATTCCTGCACCAAATACACAATGTGATACACAGCTTTTAACTCTGGCCGACGCTGGTCTTGGCGTTTTACTCGCAGCAATACCCAGCCCAAGCGCAGGTTGCATAATAAAAAAAGGCATACATACTGTGGCTAAACCAAATATAAGGGCGGGTATTAGGCGGGGGGATACTAGCCAGTCATTTGACATAACCAATAAAAAAGTAAAACTAAAAATAACGCCTATTACATAATGGATAAACCAACCGATTGCGCATTCGCCTTTTTGCGATGGCGCTTTGTTTATTGCTGTATGTTTAAATTGACCACTTCGCATCAAGCTTATCCAGCGACCGACCATACAAAAGTTTAAAGATGGCACGCCAAACACTTTCGCAAGTAATAGCGACCAACTATCAAGCACTGCTGTTGCGCCTACACCGATAACAATAACAGCTACCCAATTAATACTGTGTTCCATAAAAATACTCTTTAACAAGAAAACCTAAGAGCAATGATATAGACTTACTAAAATGTTAAATATAAAGCTTTAATCAAACTTAAATTGCAAAAGTGGAATCATGCTAGATGATATAGTGCTGTTTGTGCACATAGTACAACAAGGAGGATTGTCTCAAGCGGGGGAGTATTTATCGCTGCCTGCGGCAACAGTTACGCGGCGTTTACAGCGCCTTGAATCTCGCCTTGGGCAAAAACTGCTGCATCGCTCTGCACGCCAATGCACACTCACACAACAAGGACAGGTGTACTATCAAAGTTATGCCAACTTAGTTGAGCAATTTGAACAAACTCGTTATCAACTCAATCAACAAAAAGAACAACTTAGTGGTAAGCTAAAAGTGCTCGCGCCACTGAATATCTGTCATGGTTTTTTAAAGCCGATGTGGTTGTCGTTTTGCAAGAAATACCCTGATATTCAGTTGGAGCTGATTTTAAGTAATCAACTTGACGATATTATTAAAAACCAAGCTGATTTAGCGCTCAGGATCGGCCCTCAAGCTGATTCGTTATTACAGCAAAAAAAGCTCGCAGAAGCCGACTCTATCTTAGTCGCATCACCTGAGTACCTAACAAATGCAGCAAAACTTGTTGAACCGAACGATTTAAAACATCACCGTTTAATTGGTACAACACTTAGAAATAAATGGCTATTAACGAACACGCAATCATGTGCTACTTACACACACATGTGCCGCTTTAAAAGCATTTATAACGATACTGGCTTTGTAAAATATCAAGTTGCGGATCATCAAGGTATCGGTTTGTTACCGCGCTTTGAAATTATAAATGAGCTACAAACAAAAGAGTTAGTTAGAGTATTGCCACTATGGCAAAGCCTGCCGCGAGAAATTTATGCCATTTGGCCAAGTGGTCGTTTACTTAGTAAAAAAGCGGTTTGTCTTAGAGATTATATGCATAACTTTATCAGTGAACAGTTACCGAACAGTTAAATTTTTTTGTGCCACTGGTACTGCATTTGTTTTGCCGTAAGCTCTGCAAGCTCAGGGCTCCCCAGCTCAGCAACTAATTGCAAGCTCATATCAATTCCTGCAGAAATACCCGCTGAAGTGGTGAATTTATCTTGTGATACCCAGCGCTTATTACTGATCACATTTAACCGAGGGAACATATTAGCGAGATCCGCAAGATCTTCCCAATGCGTGGTAACCGTTAAGCCATCGAGTAAACCCGCTTTGGCCAGTAAAAAAGCGCCTGTACACACTGAGGCAACTTTAGCAGTAGCACCAGCGGTTTCTCGTATCCAGTTTATTACGGCAGGTTTTTCAAGTTCAACAGTGTGTACACCACCAACAACAATGAGCAAATCAATAGCGGGGTGATCAACAAAACTGTAATGGGGGTTTACACTAAAACCACCGCGCGCCATAACAGGTGTATTGTTTTCAGCAATAAGACACACCTGCCAATCGTTATTAGCGAGTCGTTTAGCGGTACTAAACACCTCGAATGGGCCTGAAAAATCCAGCACTTCGGCATCATCGTAAATATAAATACCAATGTTCATCGCTTGCTTGCCTTATCTACTTTGCTTCATTCACGTCAAACAGTAATTTTAACCACCTTAAATCTTTAGCATCTAAGTGCGCTTGTTTATGTAGCGACGAGTCATCATAAACTTCTTTATAAACATGACAAATAGCTGCTTCAGTCAGCTCTCGCCAAGTATCATTAGCTAATTCAGGAATAGATCCATCAGCTAAGTTAAAACTAGTTAAGGGATCATGTTCCGCTTCGGTTGTTCTTAATGTAAGTGCTAGTTCTTGTAAAATAGGGTTAATAACTTGCACTGTATTCGAGGCTTCAAACTCTTGTATTATACTATTTTGTGCTTCTTTTACTGCTTTTTCGAGCTGATACTGTGATAACTTATCGCCAGATGCGCGTATACCATATTTATTAAATAGCCCAGTAAAACTAGGTAAGACCGCTTTTGCAGCAATCGCCGCACCAATAGCAGGGTTTGCAATGGCAGCAAGGCCGCCTACTAATAACATGCCATAAGTAAGCTTTCGATCTAACGCGTCGATGTCATTGGCAAGTGATTGCAAGGTGTTAGTGCGCTCTGCAGCTTGCTGTAGCATTATTTCATTAGTACTATTTAACATGTACAGCCTAAGCCCAGCTTCAGCATGCTCATTAGGAAAATGAAAAATGCGCCGCTTGGGTAGATTATTCACTTCTGGTACACCGTTAGGTAAACAACGCATAGTATGTAAAGCAAACTTATACTCTGATAATTCAAAAGGAATTACAAAATAGTGCTTTTCGTCAAATGATATCGGACTTACTTTTCCACAATGTTCTAACGATATGAAAATAGGTAATCCATTGACCTTTTCTTTGGCTAAAACATAGCCTTTATTAAGCTCATCAGTAAACTTATCTGATACCGATTTTAGCGTTGCAATTCCTTTGTTTAACAGCTGTTTCATTTTCTCTATTGATCCAATTCAAGGTGAGCTCTCTCAACACTTTCCTGAGGTAACTCTTTTTGCACCGACACCCCTAACTCTTTAAATTCAGATGCTTGTTTAATTAAATTGCCTTTTCCGCGATATAACTGCGAAAACGCTTTGTCATAACTTTCTTTGGCTTTATCTAGTTGCTTACCAACGCCTTCCATACTGGTTAAAAAGCCGTTGAGCTTGTTATAAAAACGTTCGGCGCGGTTTGCCAATTCTTTGGAGTATTTAGTTTGCTCCTCAAAGCGCCATAACTGTTTCACGATATTTAAGCTGGTTAAGAGGGTAGTGGGGGTGGCAACCAGAATGTTCTTTTCTATCGCTTGTTGGTAAATATCACTTTGGTATTTAAGGGCTTCAACAAAAGCTGATTCTATCGGCACAAACATCACCACCACTTCAGGAGAGTTAAGCCCAGGTAAGCGATCATATGATTTACTCGCCAGCTCATTAATACGCGCTTTTACAGCCTCAACATGCTCTTTAATTGCTTGTTGAGCCTGCAGTTCATTATCTGCATTTACGTAGCGAGTGTAAGCGTTTAGCGAAGTTTTAGCGTCAATCACTAAATGCCGACCTTGAGGCAAATACACCACCACGTCAGGGCGCAGGCGGCCTTCTTCGGTATTAAACGATACCTCGCGTTTATAATCAGTACCAGCGCGCAGTCCTGCGCTGTCTAACACGTTTTCAAGCATTAATTCGCCCCAATTACCTTGGGTTTTCTTTTGCCCTTGCAATGCGTTACTGAGCCTGTCTGCTTGCTCAGTGATTGCTTGGCTTTTCGCTTGTAGATGTAATAACTCTATTTTCAGAGCTTCACGTTGTTTTACATCTTCAACATGAATTGATTCCAATTTATCCCTGAAGCCTTTTAGCTCACCTTGGACAGGTTTTAACAGCTGCTCAATACTTTCTTGATTAAGGACTTTAAATTTTTGCGATTTTTCTTCGAGTATTTGATTAGCAAGGTTTTCAAACTCTTTTTTAAGCTGCTCTTTGCTTTCTTTAATATGTTGTAACTGCTGCTCAAAATGGCTTTGCTTTTGCTCAAGCATAGTGCGCATATTATTGAGCTCAACATCACGGGCATTGTATTCGCTTCGTAGTGTTGTTAAATCAGCTTCAGCCTTGCGCCAATAATGATTGTATTGCTGGCTTTGCTTTTCTTGCTCAGTGAAGCGGGTTTTATAGTGCTGAGTTTCGTCGCGTTGTTCTTGGTGGCTTTGTTTAAGTAAATCGTGTTCATCTATCAAGGCAGTATATTGCTGCTGTTTTTCATTGGACTGTGTTTGCAATAAAGCTAGTTGTTGCTGCTGCTCACTTAGCTCTGCTGTTAATCGCTTACTACGGCTTGCATTAATAACACTAAAAAGCACCGCGCCAACACTAAAACCAATTCCAACACTTACCCAATCAATGTCTGTAAGTAACTGTATATACATAAATAAACTTTAATTAGCCAAAAGACAGTTCATGATAGCCAATCTAAAAATACCAAGATAGGTTTTTTTACTTTTTTATGACCCTAAAAATTATTACAGGACATTACAAAATACTCATCTTAATTCGTTATATAAACTATTTTATTCTACACTCAGAATAATTATAAAAACCAACAAGTGGTTTTTACTTATACAACAATACAAGGACTGAAAAAATGAACGAAATCAATACCCCAAATATTGAAGTGCAATGTAAAGCAGATAACTACTTTTCCGTTAAAACTTTAACTGTTTTACCTCATACTCAAGAAAATTGGTTAACGTTTTTCAATAGCGAAACAAACCCAACTGAATCACTAAGTGTTTTATTTAATAATGCTAAAAATAACGATGCAAAAAGCATTGAGAAAAAACAATATGTAGAGCTTATTATCAGCCTAGATCCATCAGTGGCTGCCGATTGGGAATTTTATGGGAATGGCGTTGAATATTGTGGTGCAGATAGCAATTGCCAATATAATATCTCTACCGAGATCACAGATGGCAACACTTTAGTTTTAACAATTGCTCAAGTAGAACCAACCTACGAATTTTTAGGTGTTGATAAAGACAACCTTGAAAAAGTTGTTGAAGTAACCGAAGGCAAAGAAACTGAGTATTTACCTATTTCGTTTAGGTATACAGCTAAACACGTACCTTCGGGCAAGATTTATATGTCACAAGATCCAAAAATTGTTGTTCGTAGGCCTGGCAATACCCTTTAATTTAAAACGCTAGCACAACTAAAAGAAGGGTCATATTGCAGTATTAACGCAATAAACTCTTCTTTTTGGCACCAAGGTTTAAACCAGGGTAAATTAAACCACATCGGGTGATAGCCTATCACTAATGACTTTTCTATATACATTAATGCTGACTGATATTCACCAATCACACTATACACAAGCGCTGCAGTGAACACATATTCATTGTGATCTGACGCAATACTAATTGCCTTATTTAATGCTTGTAAGGCTAGTTTAGCTTCGCCAAGTTGGCTATATGCTTGCGCGACTTCTAAATAACTATCAAGGGTGTGTTGATTTTGCGTAAGCTCAACTACCTTTAAATAATTAGCTGGGTATGATTCACTAAGCCCTAAAGCTTTTTCAATATCAGCAAGGTTAAGGCGAAAGCTGATATGCTCTGGGTTTATATCAACCGCCTGTTGGGCAACTACTAATGCATGCTCAAACTCTCCTTGTAACGAATACGCAATACTTAAGTTACTTAAATCTATGCTATCAGGTTTAATCTCAATAGCCTGTTTATATTGCTTTATTGCAATTACTAAGTCCCCTTCGGTAAGAGCAATATCGGCCAATAATTGATTTGCCATGTAGTTTTGAGGACTAACGTTTATAACTTCATTAAGCAGCTGCTTTGCCTCTTCAATTTGACCTTGCCACCACAGTACTTGCGCTAAATTCAGCTTTATAATTGGACTGACGCGTATTTTTAATGCAAGTTCAAATGCCTGTTGTGCTTCAGGTAACTGGTCTTGCTGTAAGTAAAGGGTTCCCTGTAACTCATAAAGCGTTAATGTATTAGCTCCAACTTGCTCAGCTTTAGTCAAGTACTGTTTAGCCGCTAACCAATCTTGTCTAGCAACCGCGATTAGCATTGCATTTTTAGCAAATGCAGGGGTGTTTTGATACGCAGTTGGTGAGTTAAAAAGTAACTTATTGGCAATATCTAAATACTCTGTTTGCTGTGATTGCTGATACAAACTCAGTGCGACTTCACGTAGTAACTCATAATTGGCATATAACTGCGGGGTTTGTTCAATAGCCTCTTTAATACGCATAAATAATTGCTCAGTGTAATCACCTACTTGCTGCACTTTTTGATAAAGCTCTATATGCTCAATTTGTACTTTGTCACTAAGTTGCGCCATTGCAATATATTTACTATCAAAATCAGGAAAAAGAGCTGTTAATTGCTGACTGCTTGAATGGTACATTTGACTATAGTTATCAGTAATAATCGGCCATTGCTTGCGCGCTTTTACCGTCCAATTTGGCGCCTCGAGCCGAACTAACGTTAAATAGCATTGTGGTTGCATACAATTAAGCTCAGCGGTCACCACTTCTTGTGCTCCCGTTGCTTGCTTTAATTTATGTAACTTATCTACAAAAGTAAGTTTAGCCTTGCCGCTTTGTACAATAGGCGCAACCTCATCCTGCGAAATAAGATTTAACTGCTTACTATTAATAATACTTTGCCTAATAGCATCATCAATTGTGGCTTTGAGCATATTTGTATCTGCAGATAACAGTGCGGCTGATTTTACCACCGGAGGTAAAAATGCAACATAGTGCTCTGCTGGTTTATGTACTTGCAGCTTATACATTAAGCCTGTTGCAACCACGGCTATGCAAAGCAAAGTCCCTAAAAAAACAGTCTTTTTAGGCGGTTTTTTTTGTAATGCGAGTTGCTCTAGTGGAACTGTGTCTTGCGCCAAAATTTCTTGCTGTTTAATAGCTATAATAACGGCTTGTAACTTACGCTCTACACTTTGGGCATCGACAGGGCGGCGGTCTTTTTTTCGTTGTAATAATTGATTTAGTAAATCACATAATTCATTAGGTAACTTGGGAATGATCTCATGTGCATTACACGCTTTACCGTTGGCAATATTATTAGCAATCGTTTGCGCAGATCCTTCACCAAATGGATGACGGCCACTAATAAACATATAGGCCAGCATACCAAAAGAAAATAAATCACTGCGAAAATCTAACGGCTGTTTATTAAGCTGCTCAGGGGACATCGCACTAGCACTGCCAAAACTGGATTCATCACGTTGCTCACCAAGCGGCTTATTTTGTAATGTTGCAATACCAAAATCGGTGATTTTCAATTCATTTTTATCAATTAAAATATTGCTAGGTTTTAAATCACAATGCATTACATCTTGACTATGGGCATGGGTTAGACCAGCACACAGTTGTGCTAATAAATTAAGCTTTTCGGAGAGTGTGGTGACGTGCTGATGTTGAAACTGCTGTAATGTTTTACCTTTTAAGTACTCCATTACAATACAAATTTGCTGCTCATACAAAAGTACATCGTGTATTTGTACAATATTTGGGTGATTTAAACGGGCAAGCAGCTGTGCTTCAACCAAGGGATCGCTATGTTCTACTGAGTGCTCAGTAGGCTTTAATAATTTAATCGCAACATAGCGCTTTAAACGTGTATCCTCTGCAAGATACACACTTCCCATTCCTCCTTGGTTAAGTAGCTTAATTAATTTATAGTTAGTGATGACTTTATTAAATTTTAATACTGTTTCATGCTCTAACGACATCCGAGGTACTCTCTAATTCACACCCTTTATAAATCATAAAGGATGCACCAGCAAACCGCACTTTTCGCAATTGTCTTTCGATTATATTTTCAGCATCATGAACATTGACTAGAACTTCTGAAAACTGCTTACGAGCACGATGTATCTGTATATTTAAATAGCGCATGTCGACACCTAAATCTTTCACTAATTGCTCCGTATTTACCCAACCTTGGTTAGCTGGTAATACTCCTTTTTTAGCATCTAAAGCTCTATAGCGCGCTAAATTTAAGGTTAAATAGTGATGGCAGCGAACATGCAAATCAAAATCTTTATTATTATTGTGATGTTGAACTTTTAATTCTGATGTTTCTTCGTCCAAACTTAGGTTAAAAATAAAGTCTAAATCACTTATATACAATTGTGGTACGGAGCTCATCTGGGTTGCAACTTCCAGATGGCTAGAAAGAAACATCCATTGTTCGCCACCTAAGGTAATAATACTATGATCTTCTAAGACTTCTCGTATCGTAAACTCATCATCGTGTAATGATTCTAACAACCATTGGCCGCTACTTTGCTCAAAAACAACCACGCTATCAGGTTGCTGCTCTGGCAATAGGTGGTAATGATTAAGCTTAATTGTCTCGGCTGTTTTACTTTGCTCGTCATCTAACTTAATTAATTGATCTGTAGGTGGACTGAGATCTTTAACTACATAAGTAACCTCTGAATTACCGGCAAAATAAATCTTATCGCCAATACTTAATTCTTCAGAGTCATCCTTCACCAAACGCTTATGATTTAACCAAGTACCATTCAGGCTTAAGTCACGGATATACCACTTCCCATTCAACCACTCAATAATGGTGTGTATTTTCGACACGCTTAGATCGTTGACAAGTGTATCTACAGAATATTGAAACCGCCCAAAACTATGATGCGCATATAAAAAACAATATTCGCTTGTATGTTTATTAATTAAATAAGCCATTATCACTACCTTTAAAGAATGACGAGGTATGTGTCTAACTATTGATATTACAATCAATTCTCCATAATAGACACAACCAAATCAAAATGAAACAAAAAATTAACATTTAATGAATTCATAGATTTATCCGCAAACAATTGCGGCTAGATAACAGTATTTTAGAAATAAAAAGGCAAAATAAACATTACGTACTATTACAGCAATCTTTTATTAAAGGGATAAGTAAAAAGAGTGAAATATAAAAAAAGCCAGCTTAAGGTAAGCTGGCCTAATATTACTAAAATAAGTAACTAAAACTTGGGAATCAGCATGATGCCTGCGGAAACTACAATTTAACAACAAGCATAATAGTAGACGCCCCTAAGTTAACTTAGTTCAAAAATAAATTTAAATTTATTGAAATAATGCAGCAGCTCACAATTGCAGGCATAAAAAAAGCCAGCTCAAGGTGAGCTGGCCTAATATTACTAAAATAAGTAACTAAAACTAGGAAATCAACATGATGCTTGCGTAAACTGCAATTCAACAACAAGCAAAAGAGTAGACGCCCTCAGACTACTTTAGTTCAAAATAAATTTAAAATTGATAAAAATAATACTGCATACGCCAAATAGCAGGCATAAAAAAAGCCAGCTCAAAATGGGCTGGCTCAATCATTACTAAAATTAGTAACCAAATAGGGAAATCAACATGATGCTTGCGTAAACTGCAATTCAACAACAAGCAAAAGAGTAGACGCCCTCAAACTACTTTAGTTCAAAATAAATTTAAATTTGTTGAAAATAACTCGTGAACCAAATAGCAGGCATAAAAAAAGCCAGCTCAAAATGGGCTGGCTCAATCATTACTAAAACTAGTAACCAAATAGGGGGAAATCAACAATGATGCTTGTGTAAACTGCAATTCAACAACAAGCAAAGAAGTAGACGCCCTCACGCTAATTTAGTTCAAAATAAATCAGGCTAATTTGAAATAATGCTAACTTTTTATCAAAGAAAGCATTTGTTGTTCGTCAAACTTTGTAAAACTCATTGATTTTTCAGTAAATAATGCATCAACAAGCGCTTGCTTATGTTGTTGCATTTTAAATACTTTTTGCTCAATTGAATTCGCCATTATCAGTTTATAAACAAAAACAGGATTTGTTTGACCGATTCGATAAGCACGATCTGTCGCTTGTTTTTCTACTGCTGGATTCCACCAAGGATCGAAATGGATCACAGTGTCCGCCTGAGTAAGATTAAGCCCTGTACCGCCAGCTTTTAAACTGATCAAAAATACCGACGTTTTACCACTGGTAAATTCTTCGATCACTTTATCGCGATGGCGCGTTTGCCCTGTAAGCAGGCTGAAATTGATCTCCAATGATGCTAACTGCTGCGCAATAATATCTAATGCAGAAGTAAACTGGCTAAAAATAATAATGTTACGACCTTCGCTTAACATCACTGGTAAATGGCTACTCAACCAGTCAAGTTTTGCACTTCTAGCTGAGGTGTATTCGTCAATCAAACGCGGGTGACAACATATTTGTCGTAACTTTAATAACGCCTCTAAAAAGGCTAATTTGCTCTTTTGCGCGCCTTGGGAAGCAAACAGGTCGACCATTTTCTCTTCTAGAGAATCAGTAATGCTTTGATAAATATCTTTTTGCTGTGCTTCGAATTCAAACTCTTTGATCAACTCTGTTTTCGGTGGTAGCTCTTGTGCTACTTCAGCTTTAGTTCGACGTAAAATAAAAGGCAAGATCAGTGATTTAAGCTCTTTAGCACGATCACTATCAGCGTCACGCTCAATCGGAGTCTGAAAATGCTGCTTAAAATGAGCCTGTGAACCAAGCAAGGAAGGCATTGCAAAATCTAACAATGATTTCAATTCAAATAAATTGTTTTCAATCGGTGTACCACTTAAACATAAGTTAAATTGAGCATTTAAACGCTTAACTAAACGAGATACTTGCGCACTGTCATTCTTTATATACTGCGCTTCATCAAGGATAATATTCTCGAAATACAACGGTGAGTAGTAAGCGATATCACGCTTGAGTAATGGATAAGTAGTAAGAATGCAATCTGCCTGGGCTAAATGTTGTAATTGCTCAATCCGCGCGCTACCAAATAGGGTCGTCACTTTAATACTACTGGCGAATTTAGCCATTTCATTTTGCCAATTACTTACCAAGCTCGTTGGACAGACAATTAACGTTGGGCCTGCTTGCTCTCGTTGCCGTGCGTTAGCTAAAAATGCAATAACTTGTAAGGTTTTGCCTAATCCCATGTCGTCGGCTAGTATTCCGCCTAACTGATGGCGTTTTAAGAACTGTAGCCACTGAACGCCTTGCTGTTGATACTCGCGAAGCCGCACGCCCGCATTCAAGCCATGTAACACTGTAGTGGCAGTAGTTGGTGCATCTAGCTCAGCTAAATAAGACTCTAAGCTGTCGTCGACTAAGTTAACCGCAAAACAGCTCATCTTTATTAAATGCACTAAAAATGATAAAGGTATAAGTAATTCATCGCGTGTTTTTATAAACTCAAAACGATCTTTAAAATCAGTAAGCGTATCAAAAGCTGGTTTTGTTATTACTCCAAACTGTTTACCATTTGCATAATAATAAAAAAGTTCGCTTTGACGATTAAGTGATTGAAATTCTGAATTATCGTTTGCTAATACGGTGGCAGCTTTAGCGTTTGAGATCATTATTTTACTAACAATTTGATGACCTTTGCCACGTTTAACATCCAAGCTGACATTAGTGATTGATTTTTTAATCACTAGTTTTTTATCAGTTACCTTCCAACCACGCTGACGAAGTTTAGGCAAAACCTCGTATTTAAACCAATGCTGATGAATAACTGATTGTTTATTAAAAACAAACTCATTTTGTAAAGCCCCTTTACATAGTTCAAAGCCTAAATTTGTGAGCTCTGTGATAACGGTATTTTCAAGCGATGCATTGAGAATATTTGCTGGTGCTGAGTTTGGAGCGTAATTACCATCTTGATAGTTAAAGGTAAGCGTAAGCTTTAATTGGTTATTGCTATTACTAACATCAATAACCGCGCAAGTATCTGCTACCCGTTTTATTTTTTTACGTTCAGATGATTGGTAATGGGGTATCACACCGTCACCAAAATTTGCAGCTAATTGCTTATAGACACGATCAAAATTAGCTGTATGAATGGCTGGGATCGCTCTGATATGAGCAACTTCTTCACCACTTAGTGGCGTACGTAAACGGCCTATGCGTAGTGACTCTGTATCAAGGTAAGTTGGTGGTGTGGTTTTAAGTAAGAACCAGGATTGTTTACCCGTTAAACTTACATTTAATTGAATAAGATCTTTTTTGTGTGACCACGAAAAACTCAGATCTTCAGCACTATCAGCTTTAATCGACTGACGAGAACGCCCAAAAAACAAACGCTGAGAAGCAATCAACTGCTGTAATGCGTTAAATCCCCATTGCCCTCTAAGCTCTAAATTACCAAGTGCATTTTGAGAACGGATCCAACTGTATAAACGAAAATCAGTTTCGAGTAAATCGGATGGTGTTACAAAACTATTAAGCTGCTGATCAGTAAGGTTTCTACCGAGGGTATACTGATGTTCTGCAGAGAAAGCGGCAATTTTTGGTGTTAAAATAACCCGATTGTTTTCTACATCAAGCACAAATAAAAGTACATTTTTAGCTTGTGCTGACTGGTTTTGCTTAAGTGTTGTTAGCTCTTCAAACCAATCATTCATTATATAGTCTTGGCCGTAATCACCAGAATGATCAATCTTCAGCTTTAACAATACAGCAGCCAAGTGGCGACAGTTAGTTTTGGCATTACATGAACAGTGTCGATCAACTGCAAAACCATTGGCTAACTTCTTTATCTCTATGTGTTGGGTAAAAGTACTGCCTTGATTTCCAAACACCGAGGCATCAATGACAGAGAAATCATGATTATGCTCTAACCAGTTAATTTGACCATTTGCAACGTACTCTTTTGCTTTACTGAGCACATGAGGCTTAAACAGCTGTTTAATAAATCGTTCAGATAAAGGAAATTGAGTCGCTTGCTCTTGCTTGATCTCTTCAAAAATAGCGAGTAGGTCATTCTTAGATAAGTTAGCAGACATATTGCTCAGGGCAGTAAAAAATAAAAATAATTTTACCAGTATATGATTTATCGGCGTCGAGCTAAAGCATTAAAATGATTAAAAAGACTGGTTGGAGCTGATAAGTTAGTAAAAAAATGATCTCAATACAAAAACAGCTGAATTTAATAGTTAAACACAACTAACCAACAATAAACCCACAAGTTATAAACATATTGCTAATAATTAAGCGCGTTTACAGATCACATTTTTACTAAGTTATAAAAAAATAGCGGTAAGAGTGAAAAATATAGCTAATCAGTTAGTAAAAAAATGATCTATGAGCTCAATAGTAAGGTTTATTGATATTTCAGATCATTATTTTACTAACAAAACACAGTTTGGGATCAGAATTTTACTAACAAAAAAAGCCTTCAGATCAGATTTTTATTAACTAGTTAAATGCATTTAATAACTTAGTTAGCTGTTCTAAGCGCTTGTCAGTCATCACTTTATTATCAATTTTGATTGATAAATCACCACTTTTTAAATTACGTTGCAAGCTAATGTAATTATTTTCTAGTAGTGCTTCTCGACGTTGAGTTGACTGTGGCTCAGCGGTAAGCAATTTAGTGATCGCCATTGCACGCTTATCATCACCAATTATCTCTTCTAAGCTATTATCGTGTGTCAGATGATTTACTTGCTGATTAAAACTATGCTCATCACGTTCTTTTGCTGCAATCAGTTTTTTAGCTACTTCACGGCCAACATGATTCGCTGTTGGATAAAGGGCAAGTACAGCAGCAGGAAGCTTCTCAAAGGCTTTAATTGCATCAGCAATAGCTGTATGCGATACACCTTCAATGGCGGCTACTTCACGGTAAGAGCCTTTTTTTCCCTGTGCAACTAACTCATCTTTTGTTTGTTGATATGCTTGTCCAAGTTCCCAGAGGCTAGGGGCAATATATTGGTCTGACGATACCGCTAAAATCTTAGCATCTAAATCTGTAAAATCACTCGAACTAAGAACCATGTAGTCAGCATTGCCGATTATACATGCCATACGACGACGTGAGCCGGCTAATACCAGCGTTTCATCACCTTTGTCCCAACATAGGGCGGGGTGTTGGTTACGACCATCCTCGGCTATTGCAGGGAGTATATCAGCGACAGACTTTTCATTGAGTAATACTTGAACACGACGATTTTTTGCGTACACCTTGGTGGTACTTTCTATTTCAGCATGCGGGATCACTTTGCAAACGAGTGTGATCTGACGATTAGGATCGCTTGGTGCAGGCATTTTGATCACATCGCCTGCGTTTGCTTGTTCTAGTAATTCATCAAGATTGCTATTACCAATTGAAGTAGCAAAAGGATCTAAGCTGGTGTCATTTTTACGTTTTTTAGCCATTTTTTGTTAACTACCTTACTTAGTTTCATTCAATTGAGATTGTGTTGATTGCCAGTTTGAACGGATCAGCATTTCTAATTCATCAACAACATCTTTTATATTTTCTTGAGCTCTGATCAGTGATTCTCTACTTGCTAAGCTGTCAGATGTTTTTTGATCAAAAATAGTATTGAATGACGAAGAGCTCGCTGTAATTGCCGAGCTGTGGTTAATTGGGTAACTCATTACCTGACGACCAAATGCACTGCGTACATCTTTAACGATGTCACGCTGTGAATGATTGCCTTTTACGTAATTAGTTACTAAAAATTGCATAAAGTCCCAGCCTTCATGACCTAAAGATGCAACGGTATGATAGATCTCGCCTAAACGTTTTAAATATTTGTTATTAGCATCGAAATCAACGGCCTCAGGATGCACCGGGATCAGCATTGCCGTAGATGCCATTAAAGCATTATAAAACATGAAGTTAAGAGATGGAGCTGTATCAATTAAAATGATATCGAACTGATCCTTGACCGGATCAATAACTTTTTCTAATAGTTTATGGTAATGACGGGTTTTTTCATAACTTGAACTATCTTTTAGCAACGTTGCAGTTTCATGTTCAAAGTAAAAGTCATCCATACCAGAAGGCAAAATGCGTATATTTGGGATATGCGTAGGCAAAAAAGCATTTGTAACAAGTTGCTGCCAAGTTTCATCTGGATCTAAATCAATGCAATCTCGCATTAAATCACCGACCGTGATCGGTTCAGGTTCACTGGGTGGGAAAAAACTTGATGATGACCCTTGCGGATCTAAATCAATAATACCAATACGGTAACGTTTAATGTTAGTCGTAGCTAGGGCTGCAGCAATATTTACCATACTGGTTGTTTTACCACAGCCGCCTTTTAGAGAGTTGATAACAATAACTTGTAATTTATCGTCAACATTGCGGTGATCTGGCTGAATATCCATTATATCTGCCATAGCAAATATATTTACCAAAGTGTAAGCGTAATGGCCGTTTGCACCGCGTTTGATGTTTAGCTCATCAAAATCACCATTGTCATGGCGACGTTTTAAGGTACGATTGTTACAGCCTAACAGATCTGCTGCTGCTTTTTGAGTGTAAGTTCGAAGCTCTTTTTCTTCAGATTTTAAGTGGGCACGATAATGCTGAATACGTCCTGCTAATGATTTTTCTGCGACTTCTGCAGTTGCTTTTAAAAGCCGATAGGTGGATAGCGCATTATTATGAATTGACATACTTTATTCCTCAAAGTTAGGTATTAAGTATAATGTCCATTCAATTGACTGTAAACAACTATTTATGACGACATGGCTTTTAATAACAAGACATTTAGAATTAATTTGTAATTTTAAAATTGCTTAGTATAAATAAAGAAGTTTAAAGGTGGTTAAATGTATAAGGTAGTAAAGGTTAAGGGCATAAAATACACATCTAAGTTTTTGATATATATAAATAATAGTAAAAAAAGTGGATCAGGTTTATACTTGGTTAAGATCAGATCTTTAGTAACTGACAGATCGTAATTTTACTAACTCTGAATCTGAGACTTAAGTTATGCACAGTTTGAACACAGGTTTACGCACAAAAACCGCTGTTGAGATCAGTTTTTTACTAAGATAATTAAGAACTTATCCACTTACGATCGGGATAAATAGGCTGTTCAATTAGTATAGATCTGATCTGTAGTAGGTATAGATCAGATCTATGCTAACTGATTCGATGATTATCCACAGGCATTAGTAAAAATTAGATTTATGTCGTGTATTTTTGGTTAAAAAACAAAAATACACGGACAAAAATATGCGTGAGTTAGTAAAATTTAGACTTATAACCGTAGTGTTAGTAAAAAACTGATCTGAAAATCAAGATCATTAAGGTTACTTAGTAAAATAGTGATCTGAACATATATTTTAATCCCAGATCAGTTTTGTACTAACTTAAACATTTAACTTTTTCTGTTTAATGTGTTGTTATTAGCTGTCGCAATAAAATTGGAAATAAGAACAATGAACCGAAAGGTCAACATCTCGGTAGATAACTTACCCGATACATTACGGGGTCAGATCCACGGGGTGGAAAGTGCAATAGATAACGAAAGCCTCGCATTATTTACAGACAATAAAGATGTGCGAGTTTCATTAGAAAATGCAGCGCATGGACTAAGGGCCTATTCGAATACTTTTAATCATTATGATTTGTGGGGACGTTTTGTTCGCTCAGGCCATAAAAAATTACCACTCGAAGAAGCGCCTAAAAAAACCATTATTACTCGAAAAATATCCGAAAAAGTGGATGGCATTTTGTATGATGGTGAAATTAAAATTACTCCAGCGGTAGTAAGTACCCGTAAAGACGGTGAAGATGTTGAATATTTAGTTTGGCCATCAGATCGTGAAGAAAAAGTAGAACGTGCATTAATCCGTTTAGCTTCTAAAGGTAAAATTGTTAAAATCAATTTTAAGTCCGGTATTCAATATGCCGTGGTTTTTTCGATGAACGAATTAGCGCAAGAACTTAAAGCTGTTGGGCAATCAATGCCTTACCCACAAATCAAAGAAGCATTAGAAGCACTGCAAGGTTCTAAGCTATCGTTTAAGTATTCAGCGACAGATACTAAAAATACCAATATTGATGATTCATTTTACGAATCAAATATGAACTTTCTTTCTTCTTTGCACTTTAGTGGTAAAAAAGGGCAGGGCGGTAATGTTAAATGTGTTGCGTGCTTGAATGCGTTTGTCCATAACATGATCGATAACCTTGAATACAAAGGTTACTATTTCAATAGCGCGCAAGAATTAAAGCGCGGATTATCTCGCTGGATGATGTTGCGTCTTTATCATCTTTGGCGCTATGCGGCACCAGGAAAAACATATCATTTTAGATTGTTATCTATCATGGAAAAATATGGCTCAATCTATTCAACTGACGATATCACTGAAAATAAATTAAAAGCATTGCGTCGTGATATGACCACTACGATGAAAGATCTTATCGAAAAAGGTGCTATTTCAGAATATAGCATTACTAATGTTAAAGATGATAAAACTGGCAACATTGTCGATTATACATACGAGATGCATCCTTCAGATCAGTTTTGTGATGAAATACTTACTTTGAATAAGCATAACAAACGTATTGAAATTCAAGGTGGTAAACGCATAGTTGAAAATGCAGTTTTAATCGACGAAGATAAAATTGAAGAAATAGTTAAAGATTAACTTACCGCTTAAGCTTATTCTGACTAAGGCCGCTATATAGCGGCCTTTTTAACATAATTATTTATCAACTTGTTCCAAATATAATCTATCAACAAGAAAATCATACTCTCGTTTACGCGGATGGCTTTGTGGTTTTTGATAATCTGATAACGTACCTAGTTTTACATCCGGTTCAGGGTTTATCAAAATAAAAGGTAGTGCGGCACTAACATGATAACGATTTTGCGCGGTGTATCTCACATTTACTTGTGGGCTAACGCGGGTGGGGCGTCTTATTCGTAACTTATCTTTATCTCCTAAACTAGCGACACGTAATTGTTCTTGAGCAACGAGTGTTTGCCAACTGAGTTGATCTATCATTCTAGGATTGGAATAACCGGCTGATTTTTCGAGCATGGCTAGTGCCATCTTTTTTGTCAGTGTTTTAGTCGCGTGTTTATGCATCCAGGTAAAACGAACAGAAAAAGGGGAGTTTACTTCAAAATGAATTTTACGGTACGCGGCGAGTGTTATTAAATTTGGTATCGCATTATGAACCGCTTCAAAGCGAGCATCATTATTATCAATGGCTAGAATACATTCTTTAAATGCAGCTTTAGCTTTATTTAATTGTTGAATTCGAGCAACAAGTTGTTTTTGATCCGCATTTTTTATTACCAGTAACCCAGGGTGACGTTTTAAAACACGACTACTTAAGCCTGATTTTTTATAGATATCGTTAAATGAATTTAAAATCAACTTTTGGCCCGTAGCACCTGTAATTTTCGTAACATTGATCGATTGAGGGACTATCTTTTCATCGTTACTATCAATATCAGGCAATTGATAATAATCAGCCTTTGAATAATCGCATTGCATTAAATCATCAATAAAGTGATTAGTTAAATCACTAAGTAAATCGAACTGACTGCGAATTTGTACTTTAGTTACCATAAGAACACATCATACAATATAGATGATAATAGTCTACCATAGCCGCAGTTAAACTAAAAACAAAGCAGCGCACAATCACCTGTTTATTTATCGTTTAATTTTACTCGATGTTAAGTATATACTATAAATCAATTAATGTATGATGTGTTCTTTATTCTTGGTAAGGACCTTATAACGGATAGGTTGATAGTTTTTCTAACTTAAAAGTTCGATCATCTCTAAATAAGTATGTTTAAATATTGCCTTTGAGCTGATGATTAAGTACATCATGTTGCTGCAATTGTATAATCTCCGATGCGATAGAGGTATTTACCTCAAGTATAAGTTGTGTAATTAAAGGGTGAGGACTAACTCTATTGTAGTTTTCAGTTGCCAATGGATACTGGTATATCAATGCAATAATTTACGGGAGTTTATTGATGTGACTAATTCTATAAATTACTCTTAGGCAGACTATTTCAATTTTACTTCAGGGGATTATCTAATTTGAAATAGCTTACAAATTATCAGTCGTGCAGTTACAGTGAGTAAGTTGATGGCTGTAAGCACAAAGATAAACAGCGCATAAAGACTTTATAACATTAAGCTTAAGCAAACGTCGATATAGTTAAAGAGCTGAACTACAGTGATAACAAGCTGCTAAATCTATCTAGTTCAAATCAGACATTATAAAATGTTGTATGAACGCTGAGAAATAGGCCAATAAGATGTATAGGTGTTGGAGTCAAAATCAGCGCTCGAATATTACAATTACATACTATTGCTTAATTAAATTGCAGTATCATTTAGGCTTGAATTGACAACTATCAGTAGTTTGAGATACGTGCCAACATGAATCAAACAAGCTAGTAACAAGCGGCATCAGGCAAACTGAATTTCATTTAATTTAGCTATACCTCTGTATTACTCAGCACCCTTAGCACATATTTTAAACTTCAGCCATTTGATATAAAAAATAATCTAATTTTAACTGTAAAGTTAAGGTTACGTAGGATTGCAATATAAGTATGATGTGTTCTTATTTTTAGTTGTAGAGTAGGCACTTGATTAATTTACTACTGTCTCGCTGTGTTATTTAATTTTATGTTTTATATTAATAAGTTAAAAAACACCCTGTGCATATTTTAAAAAATAAAAAGGTGGCAGAACAGTGCAAATCATCAATAATATTTATCTCATAACTAAATAATTGATAATTAGCGAATATAGTCCTTGAACAGGGGCACTGCATACGTTAATTTTCATCTATCAGGTAAATGTAGGAATGAGGAAATTAATATGCAGTCGTGGAACCCAAATAGCTGGAGAGAGCTCCCAATACTTCAGCAGCCACAGTATCCAGATCAAGAAGCGCTGAAAACTGTTGAAGGCCAATTAAAGAGTGCACCGCCACTGGTCTTCGCAGAAGAGACCCGTAGTTTATTTAAACAACTAGAAGACGTTTGTGAAGGCCGTGCCTTCTTACTTCAAGGTGGTGATTGTGCTGAATCATTTAGTGACTTTAATGCCGCTAATATTCGTGACACATTTAAAACAATATTACAGATGGCAGTCGTACTAACTTATGGCGGTAAGTGCCCTGTAGTTAAGATTGCGCGCATGGCAGGGCAATATGCTAAACCACGCTCAGCAGATTTAGAAACCATTGATGGGGTATCTTTACCTTCATACCGTGGTGATATCGTAAATAATTTTGAGTTCACTGAACAAGCGCGTATTCCCGATCCACAACGCTTAATGACGGCTTATCATCACAGTGCAGCAACATTAAATTTATTACGCGCATTTGCACAAGGTGGACTTGCAGATTTACATCAGGTAAATCGCTGGAACATGGGTTTTGTTGCCGCAAACCCACTTAAAGAAAAATACCAACAACTTGCGGATAAGATTCAAGATGCGCTTGAGTTTATGGAAGTGTGCGGTATTAACTCAACAATTGCACCAAGCCTTAAAGAGACTGATTTATACACCTCTCATGAAGCGTTATTACTGGGGTATGAAGAAGCGCTTACTCGCCGTGATCATCTATCTGGCGATTGGTATGACTGCTCAGCACATTTTGTTTGGATTGGTGAACGTACTCGCCAACTTGATCATGCACATATCGAATTCTTTAAAGGTATTAAAAATCCAATTGGGGTAAAAGTTGGCCCAGGAATGGATCCTGACGACTTAATTCGTTTAATTGATACGCTTAATCCAGATAACATCCCAGGGCGCTTAACATTAATTACACGTATGGGTGCTGATGTACTTCCTGAAAAGTTGCCGGCCTTAGTACGTCGCGTTCAACAAGAAGGCCGTAAAGTAATTTGGAGTTCTGATCCAATGCACGGGAATACTGAAAAAGCGACATCAGGGTATAAAACCCGAAGCTTTGACAATATTTTGCGTGAGATCAGCCAGTTCTTCGCAGTTCATAAAGCTGAGGGCTCGTATGCAGGTGGTGTTCATTTAGAAATGACTGGCCAACATGTTACTGAGTGTACTGGTGGTGCTTACGGATTATCTGATGACGATCTAGCACAGCGTTATCGCACACAGTGTGACCCACGTTTAAATGCTGATCAGGTATTAGAACTTGGCTTCTTAGTTGCAGATTTATTAAAAGACGCACGTAAGTAGAGTTAGCCCAAAAAATCAAAAGCCGCATCTGCGGCTTTTTTAATGTCCGATATTATTTTTATACCTTGTGTAACTATAATTAGCTATATTGAAGTTAGTACTTACGTCGCTCAAGGTTAGTATCAGAAATGATCTTAGCGGAAATTTCTTCTACAGAGTGATGGGTCGAATTTAAATACGCCAGCTTATGTTTTTTATACAGCATTTCAACTTCGCGTACTTCGATTCGACATTGCTTAAGTGATGCGTATTTTGAATTAGCCATACGGCGTTGGCGAATATCAGCCAACCTGACTGGATCAATCGTTAAACCAAACAGCTTATGCTTATAGGCTACTAAGCACTGTGGTAAGTTACCCGAATCTAAATCTTCTTCAGTGATAGGGTAATTAGCTGCTTTAATACCATACTGTAGCGCTAAATATAAACTAGTTGGCGTTTTACCACTGCGGCTTACGCCGACCAAAACTATATCGGCTTCAGCATAGTTACTAATATTAGCGCCGTCATCATTAGTAAGCGCATAGTTCACGGCATCAATTCTAAAGTCATAACTTTTTTCATGCATTGAATGAGTACGATGAATTTTAGGCACAGGCGCTACTTTTAGTTCTTGCTCAATTTTCTCACTAAATGTAGTTAAGAAATCATAAGTAACGGCGGTCGATGAGCGAATAATTTCACTTAAATTGTGATTAACAAAAGTAAAAAAAACCAATGGTTTTTCGCCTTCGCGTTGTGCCGTTGCATTGATCAATGCTTTTATTTCGTTCGCTTTTTTTTCAGTTTCAACAAAAGGGATAGTTTTATGATTAAATTCAACGGGAAATAATGACAAAGTGGCGTGGCCAAATACTTCAGAAGTGATAGCTGTACCGTCAGAAATATAAAATGCAGTTCTCATATTAACCTTTTTATTACGTTTAATAGTTAAAATAGCCTCCCTACGGTTTACGTAAGGTCTATTGCCAGTGTAGAATGAAGGTGACCTTTTTAGAAGGTTTTCTTTCTTAACTCTCACAGTTATTACTACAATTTGTTTTTTGGAGAAAGATCCGTGCAAGAATACGTTCTCTGGTATCAAGAGCTTGGTATGCAAGATGTTCCTCGTGTTGGCGGCAAAAATGCCTCACTCGGCGAAATGATTTCTAACCTAGCAAACGCTGGTGTACAAGTCCCAGGTGGTTTTGCTACTACCGCAGACGCATTTAATGAGTTTCTTGAGCAATCAGGACTAAATGCAAAGATCCACGACATTTTAGACACACTGGACGTGGAAGATGTAAATACACTAGCAAAAGTCGGCGCTGATATTCGTCAGTGGATTATCGACACCCCATTCCAACCTAATTTAGACCAAGCCATTCGCGACGCATACAGCCAACTCCACGGCAATGCAGCAGACGATGTTTCATTCGCAGTACGTTCATCAGCAACAGCTGAAGATATGCCTGATGCATCATTCGCAGGTCAACAAGAAACCTTCCTAAATGTACGTGGTATCGACTCAGTAATGGTCGCCATCAAGCATGTGTTCGCATCGCTTTTCAATGACCGTGCCATTTCATACCGTGTTCACCAGGGTTATGATCATCGCGGCGTAGCATTATCTGCGGGTATTCAACGCATGGTACGTTCTGATAAGTCATCGTCTGGCGTTATGTTCAGTATTGATACTGAATCAGGTTTCGAAGATGTCGTGTTTATCACCTCAAGTTATGGTCTAGGTGAAATGGTTGTACAGGGCGCAGTAAACCCTGATGAATTTTATGTTCATAAACCAACACTTGATAAAGGTAAGCCATCTGTAGTGCGCCGTAATATTGGCTCAAAAGCGATTCAAATGATTTACTCTGCCGATCAAGCGCATGGTAAACAAGTAGAAATCGTAGATGTAGATGCAGCCCTTTCAAATAAATTCTCAATTACCGATGCCGAAGTTCAAGAGCTTGCAAAGCAAGCTGTGATCATCGAAAAACATTATGGCCGCGCGATGGATATCGAGTGGGCAAAAGACGGTAATGACGGCAAGCTATACATTGTACAAGCTCGCCCTGAAACAGTTCGTTCAAACGAAGATACGAATGTTATGGAGCGTTTTCAACTAAATGGCAGCAGTGCTGTTGTCGTTGAAGGACGTGCCATCGGTCATAAAATTGGCTCAGGTGTTGTTCGTGTACTTGATTCGATTAAAGAAATGGATCAAGTTCAACAAGGTGACATTTTAGTAACCGACATGACTGATCCAGATTGGGAACCTATCATGAAACGTGCTGCAGCGATTGTAACTAATCGTGGTGGTCGTACATGTCACGCGGCAATTATTGCCCGTGAGTTAGGTATTCCAGCAGTTGTAGGCTGTGGTAATGCAACTGACCTAATTAAAGCTGGCCAAGAAGTAACCGTATCATGTGCTGAAGGCGACACTGGCTTTATTTATGAAGGTATTTTAGATTTTGAAATCCTCACTTCACGTGTCGATAAAATGCCTGAACTACCAATGAAAATCATGATGAACGTTGGTAACCCAGATCGTGCATTTGATTTTGCACGCTTACCACACTCAGGTGTTGGTCTTGCGCGCGTTGAATTTATTATCAACCGTATGATTGGTGTGCATCCTAAAGCATTGCTAAATTTTGATGCTCAAACAGATGAGTTAAAAGCTGAAATCACACAGATGATTGCAGGTTATGAATCACCGGTTGAATTCTATATTGCTAAATTAGTTGAAGGTATTTCGACCTTAGGCTGTGCATTTGCACCAGAGCGTGTAATTGTTCGTATGTCTGATTTTAAATCAAATGAATATGCTAACTTAGTTGGCGGACAACAATACGAGCCTGAAGAAGAAAACCCAATGATTGGTTTCCGTGGCGCAGCACGTTATATTTCGGAAGATTTCCGTGACTGTTTCGCACTAGAGTGTGAAGCAATCAAACGTGTTCGTAACGACATGGATATGGCCAACATTGAAATCATGATCCCATTCGTACGTACCCTTGAAGAAGGTAAACGTGTTATTGAATTACTTGAAGAGCATGGTCTTAAACGTGGCGAAAATGGCTTAAAAGTAATCATGATGTGTGAACTTCCATCAAATGCATTACTTGCTGATGAATTTTTAGAACATTTTGATGGCTTTTCAATCGGTTCAAACGATTTAACGCAACTTACGCTTGGTTTAGACCGTGACTCAGGATTAATTGCCCATTTATTTGATGAGCGTAACCCTGCAATCAAAAAACTACTTTCTATGGCAATTCAAACTGCCAAAGCAAAAGGAAAGTATGTTGGTATTTGTGGTCAAGGTCCATCAGATCATGAAGATTTTGCTGCGTGGTTAGTAGAGCAGGGCATTGATTCTGTTTCACTAAACCCAGATACAGTACTTGAAACTTGGTTATACCTTGCTAAAAAATTAGCAAAATAATCGTTAAAGTATAAAAAATGCCAGCGTTATTGCTGGCATTTTTGTTTACTCAATATGTTATAGCCTATTTATAACTTTTATCGGGCTAACTTCTTATCTAAGAACGCGCAAGATTTTGTCAGCGCTTTTTGGCAAATTGCTAAATAATGGCGTGCTTTAGGGTAATAAAAAGAGAAACACATAAGCCCTGCAATAAAAAAGATCAAAGAAGGGCCTGGTACAATAGCAAAAAATAATCCCAGCAACATAAATAAACTGCCGACTAAAACTAATACACATTTTTTCATTTCAATTCCCTCGCAATTAAGCATCTACTATGAGTATAAGTAATCACAGTCTTTTTACGATAAAAAGAGTGTTACAAACTGTAAAATCTTCAATTTCTATTGCTCTTTAGCATGATATAATCGAACAAATGCCTTAATTTACTACCGTCATGATAGCAACTATTAGCCAACAAGATGCCGCGACCGATTTAGTCGCAAGTTACTTAAAAACTATAATTAAACAAGGGTTTACTGGCGACACTGATGCAAGCTATGCCACTCGTATAACTGCATCAACTGATAACAGTATTTACCAGCAGTTACCGCAAAGTGTTATTTTTCCTAAAACTGAAAAAGATATTCAAATTGCTCTGCAAACTGCTGCACAAGACCCTTATCTATCGCTGACTTTTGGACCTCGCGGCGGTGGTACAGGCACCAACGGTCAATCATTAACTCCCGGGATCGTAGTCGATTTATCACGTTATATGCGAGAAATCCTCGAAATTAATCCTGAAGAAGGTTGGGTTAGAGTGCAAACGGGCGTGATTAAAGATCAACTAAATGATTTTTTACGCCCTTATGGATTTTTCTTTGCACCTGATTTATCAACGAGTAATCGCGCAACAATCGGCGGAATGGTTAATACCGATGCATCAGGACAAGGCTCACTGGTGTATGGTAAAACTAGCGATCATGTTTTAGGACTTACCACTTATTTAGTCGATGGCACACAAATGTCAACGACACCAATTGACATTGATAAAGCCAAACTAATTGCCGAACAAAACACTACAATCGGTAAACTGTACGCAACAGTGCTTGATATTTGTTTGTCTGAGCGGGATGCAATTTTAGCCAAGTTTCCACGTTTAAATCGCTTTTTAACCGGATATGACCTAGAACATGTGCTAAGTGAAGACTTACAAACCTTTGATATGAGTAGGCTAATAACTGGCTCAGAAGGTTCGCTTGGTATTGTTACTGAGGCTAAATTAAACATCACTCCTATTGCTGAATTCAAAACCTTAATCAACATCAAGTATGATAGCTTTGATTCGGCACTGCGTCATTCACCGTTTTTGGTCGATGCTCGTGCTACCTCAGTTGAAACCGTTGACAGCAAAGTTTTAAATCTTGCACGTGAAGATATAATTTGGCATTCAGTATCGGACTTAATAACCGATGTGCCAAATAAGGATATGCAAGGGCTTAACATGGTTGAGTTTAATGCTGTATCGCCTGATGACATAAAAGACAAAGTTGAATCGCTATGTGCATTACTCGATGATTGCGTTGCACAACAAAAAAATGGCGTAATTGGTTATCAACTTACCAGCAGTAAGGCTGATATTTTAAAAATTTATGCCATGCGTAAGAAATCAGTTGGCTTGTTAGGTAATGTTAAAGGCGCACAAAAACCTTTGGCGTTTGCTGAAGACACCGCCGTACCACCTGAGAATCTTGCAGATTATATTGTTGAATTTAGAGCTTTGCTCGATAGCCATAATTTACAATATGGCATGTTTGGTCATGTTGATGCCGGTGTATTACATGTTAGACCGGCACTTGATATGTGTGATCCCGAACAAGAAAAATTACTGCGAGTGATCTCTGATGAAGTTGTTAAACTCACAGCTAAATACGGTGGTTTAATGTGGGGCGAGCACGGCAAAGGGTATAGAAGTGAATATGGCCCTGAGTTTTTTGGTGAGCATTTATTTAAGCAATTACGACTTATAAAATCAGCTTTTGATCCTAACAATAGGATTAATCCCGGTAAAATATGTACTCCAATTGAAAGTAAGGACTCACTAGTTAGCGTTGACGATCAAAAGCGTTCGTGGTTCGACAGACAAATTTCGGTTGATGTTAAAACTAGTTTTAATAATGCAATGACATGCAATGGTAATGGTATTTGCTTTAACTATGATGAAAACTCTCCAATGTGCCCATCATATAAAGTAACCGGTGATCGTCGTAATTCACCTAAAGGTCGCGCAAGTTTAATGCGCGAATGGTTACGATTACAAGAAGCAAAAGAGATTGATTTAATTGAGGTTGAAAAAGAACTTAATAAAGGTGAAGTGATCACCTGGTGGGAACGTTTTCAACATAGCCGCGATAAAAAGAAAGGCGTATATGATTTTTCTCATGAAGTTAAAGCCTCAATGGATGAGTGTTTAGCGTGTAAAGCATGTACCACAGCGTGCCCAATAAAAGTTGATGTACCGACTTTTAGATCACGTTTTTTAAATTATTATCACAGTTACTACGCGCGCCCACTTAAAGATTATCTAGTCGGTAATATTGAAGCCAGTGCACCATTAATGGCCAAATTTTCAAATGTAATAAATCCAATTGTAAAAACTAAATTAGTCAGCTCATTAATAAAAAAATCTGTTGGCTATGTTGATACACCCGTGCTTAGTTCACCACGTTTAACAAAACGAATTAATAAAACGCACGAATTTAATTTTGCACAACTTTCAGGCTTATCTCCCGAGCAACAAAGTGAGTATGTACTAATTGTGCAAGATCCGTTTACCAGTTTTTATGAAGCTGAGCTGGTAGAAAGTTTTATAAAAATAATTTCCGCACTAGGCAAGAAGCCAATACTGTTACCGTTTAAGCCAAATGGAAAACCGCAACACGTTAAAGGTTTTTTAAATGAATTTAAGATCACAGCAAAAAATGCAGCAACATTTTTAAATTCATTATCTGAAATAAATGCACCACTTGTAGGTTTAGATGCATCATTAGTAATGTGTTATCGGGATGAATATAATTCTATTTTAGGTGATGAACGTGGTGAATTTGAAGTGCTACTTGCTCATGAATGGTTAGCAACACAATCTTTTAAATCATTAGCTAACAAAGTTGATAGCAATATAACATTTACGTTAGTAAGTCATTGTACTGAAACAACCGCATTACCAAAAGCGGCGAATGTATGGCAAACAATTTTTACTGACTTAGGCCTAAAACTTAATACAACAGCAACAGGGTGTTGCGGTATGGCAGGTACATATGGCCATGAAGCGCAAAACCAAAAAAACTCTCGAGCATTATATGAAATGAGTTGGCAAGGTGTTGTAGAGAAAAATAAACCTGAGCAATTATTAGCAACCGGTTTTTCTTGTCGTAGCCAAGTTAAACGCTATGAAAAATTCAAACCAAAACACCCAATAGAACTACTAGCAGATAAGCTAAGCAATAACATTTAATATAAAAATGCCGCACGCTTTTAAAAAGGATTGCGGCATTTTTTATATCGTTTTTTTATTTTAAATAACTATCAGCAATAGGCTTGGTGCTCATACCATGAATAAAAACACTAAATAAAATAGTTGTCATAGCAATCGTAGCTATAAGGTATTTATTTTCGATGCCGCTATCGATCACCATTAAAGTAAATACAATAGATGCTAAGCCTCTCGGGCCAAACCAAGCAAAAGTAAAACGTTCTTTCATTTTTAATTTAGTAAATTGTAATGACAACATCACAGGGATAATTCGAATAAGCGTTGTACTCAGTAGTGCAAATACAGTAAGTGCCCATGATAATTCTGGCAAAACTAAATAGCTGCATACAAAACCAAATAAACACCAGATCAACAAACCAGTAAAGTCCGCGATGTGTTCACTATCTTCAACGAGTTTTAAGCGTAAAGCCTGATCGGTAAATCTATCAAAAATTAATCCAGCAACAAACACCGCAATAAAACCACTGCTATGCAAACTTTGTGCGATTGAAAAAATGGCCATTGCCATACCAACCACTAAAAATGGGCTACTATTATTTGAAAAATAATGACGTTGCATGGCAAATTTAATCGAGGGAATGATCAATCCCATTGCAGCAACTGCAACCAGAATAGCCACACCTAATTCACGCGCAAAAACAATGACCGTATCAAAAACCGAAAATGTAGATGCAGGCTCTTTTGCTAACAACATCAAGACTAAAAATATTGGCACACATAAACCATCGTTTAAACCACTTTCAGTATTGATCCCTTCACGAATTTTTTCAGGCACCGCGCTGCTATTTAATAATCCTTTACTAAGCGCTGCATCTGTCGGCGTTAATATTATTGCAACTAGTGCAGCTTGAATAAGTGTCAGCTGGGTAAACATTAAACTCGCAATAATAATTCCAGCAAACAAAGTAAGTGGTAAAGCAATAAAAAGTAATAGGCTAGGGTATTGAAAACTGTGTTTTAAAACCATCAGTTTGGTTTTTGCCGCATCAGTAAATAAAAATATGCTCAGTGTTAATTCTATTAAAGGTAATAAGTGATCTAAGTCTCTGGTTAAATATGCCGTTTTACTTGGTAGCATAAACCCGATCAACGCACCGATAATAACAAAAAACATAGGTCCGGTAATTTCAGCTCGCTCTAATTGATGCATAGATAATGAATAAATTAAAAAGGCTAAACCCACTGCAGCTAATACAACATATTCCATTTAGATTTTCCTTTTAAGTCCAGATTTTGCTCGTTCTTTGATATTTGTCTGAATATATATTTGATCGGTGGTGGCAATTTTTGCATGTCCTAAATCTTCTGATAAATGTTTTAAAGGGCGAGTTTGTGCATCATGCGTAGCACCAGTATGTCTGAGCCAATGCGCTGTTGCCGATTCTAGTTGCTCGGCATCATCAGTAAAGCCATCATCAAGTAAAGATTGTTTGGCTAAATCAAAACTTTGTTGAACTAAGCGACGAATTTGTCGAACGGTCATTCCGCCTTGACCACGAATTTTATGCACCAATGGATCAGATTCATCAACGCGGGGCAGGGCTGGTAAACCTCGGTACAACCTATAACGTTTTAAATAAGTTACAAAATCTTCACTGAGTGTGACATCACGTAATTTATTTCCTTTACCCATAATTCTTAAAAACCAAAAGCCATCATTATCTTGCCAAAAATGAGACATAACAGGCGACCATTGTGGTCGCTCTGATAGTTCAGAGATCCGTAAATAAAGACCTTTTAAACACGCTAAGGTAAATAAATTTCTTTCAAGATCAGGTTGTTGCTCACACTTATCACGTGTGACACCAAATACATATTCCCATTGAATATCACTCAAGGTATCAGGAATTTTTATTTGTGATTGCACAACTAAATAAGGGCTATTCTTTTTTACAACCGGTACAAAGTTAGCAAAGGTTTTTTCTTCTAAAATAGCAAACTTGTAAAATACATTTAAAGCAGTAAACATGGCAGCTAATGTTTGTTGGCTAGCAATAGATTCTTTGAGCATAAAAGGGCGCCAATTTTCGTTTAATCTACGGATCCCTTGCTCATCTTTATAGCGCCATTGCACTGAAGTCATCGCCCAGCTTTTATCGGGTTCGACCATAAAATCGACATAGGCTTCTATGTCTTCACGTTTTAATTCAAATACTGATTTTTCTGCGACTAACCAAGACCATAGGTAAAAGCGTTCGAGTTCGTTACGAAAACGATTATAGGTCGCTTCTGATTTTCGACCATAAACATATAAAAATTGATACAAAAATACTAATTCTTGCTTAGATTCAGCGACAGTCAAGCCAACTTGCTGTATAAAGGTGGCAAGTTCTGGGTATTCTGATTGCATTGTATCATCTTCAAGATGGGCAATTTGATACCGTAATTGTTTTAATGTATCGACCAAAGCAACAAGCATAATATAGTTATTTCTAATAAAATAAAGTAGTTACAGTTTAACTTTAAAGTCCGATACTGTCTAGTATTGGACTTAGTGAATGATTATATTGTTAAGCTGATCAGATAATATCAAAGCAATGTTGCTGGTTTAAGGAAGGCATATGAAAAAGTTAATAGTTTTAAGTTTAGTTGCACTAACATTAGTCCTGTCTGGTTGTGCTACAACAGGTAGTGCTTCTCCAACTGAAAAGCGTAATCTAGTGCAAAATATGCGAGCAGATACACTCAGTAAATTATACAAAGAAAAACCAGATGTTAAAGAGCAAATTAAAAATGCCGCTGGTTATGCAGTATTTGATAATGCTAATGTTAATGTTGTTTTAGCCAGCTTTGGTGGCGGCTATGGTGTGGTTAAAAATAATTTGACGGGTAAATCCACTTATATGAATATGGGTGAAGCTGGTTTAGGACTTGGTTTAGGTGTTAAAGACTTTAACGTTGTAATGGTTTTTCATAATCAAGCTGCGTTAAATCGTTTTATTGAAAATGGTTGGGCCTTCGGTGGCAATGCCGATGCAGCGGCAAAATACCAAGATAAAGGCGGTGCACTTGTTGCCGAAGCCATTGCAGATCAAGTAACTGTTTATTCATTAACCGAAAATGGCCTTGCATTACAAGCCGTACTAAAAGGCACTAAATTTTGGGTAGATTCAGAGCTAAATTAAGACCTCAAAACCCTTCTAAAAGTGGGCTAGTTCGTATGATTACGCCCACTTTAATTTATTTCAGTCTATGTAACATAACGTAATTTATGGGTCATCAGCTATCAGCTATCAGCTATCATCTATCAGCAAGCAGCTAAAAGCTATCATCTATCAGCTAAGATCT
>NZ_JACJFL010000129.1:0-338 GCF_014164575.1 Pseudoalteromonas sp. SG41-1 | reverse complement strand
GTTGGTCACTCAGTTTCAATTGAGACTCTAAATTTTTTGCCTTGCTTAGCGAACTAAGCTCGGCTGTTAGAACTCAATCTGTACGAGTGCCCACACAGATGATTGCTTTATATTGTTAAAGAACGTTGCGGTTAAAGTTAAACTTTATCTCGCTAGGGCTGCGTATATTACGCTTTCCTATTTTTTTGTCAACACTTAATTTTAAAATTTCTTAAAATCTAAACTCAAGTTTTACTCGACTAACTGATTAACTCTTGCCTCGCTAAGCGTTGCTGTCTGCCGTCTCAGTGGGGTCGCATTATAGGGCGCGGCGAATTTTACGCAAGCGTTTTTTAAAG
>NZ_JACJFL010000128.1:0-345 GCF_014164575.1 Pseudoalteromonas sp. SG41-1 | reverse complement strand
TTGGAGCCTGGCAATGTCCTACTTTCACATAGCAAATGCTACACTATCATCGGCGCTGTTTCGTTTCACTACTGAGTTCGGCATGGGGTCAGGTGGGTCCAAAACGCTATTGTTACCAAGCAAATACGGTGCAAAGGAGTAATGACAAAGCACGTAGTGCTTACATTTCCTTTGCGCAAGGTGCCTCAACTTTAACGCTACGCGCTAAGAGTCACCTTATAAATTTGGAATTCTGATAATAAAGTTTTCAGTAAATCTACTTTAGTCTATTAACTTCTTGCGCTATCAACTATCACATAAAACGCGTTTGGCGTTGTATGGTTAAGCCTCACGGGTAATTAGTAC
>NZ_JACJFL010000127.1:0-360 GCF_014164575.1 Pseudoalteromonas sp. SG41-1 | reverse complement strand
CCACGGAGTGATTCATGACTGGGGTGAAGTCGTAACAAGGTAGCCCTAGGGGAACCTGGGGCTGGATCACCTCCTTATACGATTTAGAACTTATTTGTTCGTAGTGTCCACACAGATGATTGTTAATTAGTTTTACCCTTTGGGATAACTAATTAATATGCTCTTTAAAAATTTGGAAAAGCTGATAATAAAATTCGTATGAATACAGTGTATTTGTACAGAGTTTTCAAAAGTAAAAAAGAATGATAGCAGTATCATTCAGTGCCATTTAATGAACGTTTACGTTTGTTGATTGGTATCTACTTTAGTATTCAATATTAACTTCTGGCGAAGTTAAACTGTCACGAAACAAAGACCCGT
>NZ_JACJFL010000126.1:0-366 GCF_014164575.1 Pseudoalteromonas sp. SG41-1 | reverse complement strand
ACAATAGCGTTTTGGACCCACCTGACCCCATGCCGAACTCAGTAGTGAAACGAAACAGCGCCGATGATAGTGTAGCATTTGCTATGTGAAAGTAGGACATTGCCAGGCTCCAAATTGAGAAAGCCGCTTCAGAAATGAAGCGGCTTTTTTACGTCTGTAGGAAAGTGAAATAGTAAGCGAGTTAGCGAGAGTAAAGCTAGCGAGCCGCACTGTGTCAACCTATACACCGTAGCGTGGGTTGATACCAATCGACTTAAATATTTAACCATTCTAGCGAGCTAAATAAAGCGCTAACTGCGTTATAATTTTTTCAAGTAGAACAACTACATGTCAAAATTTACGCCTTGTTATCACTGTATTTATCTG
>NZ_JACJFL010000125.1:0-370 GCF_014164575.1 Pseudoalteromonas sp. SG41-1 | reverse complement strand
ATACTGGACTTGAACCAGTGACCCTCGCCTTGTAAGGGCGATGCTCTCCCAACTGAGCTAATCACCCACATATAAATTAAAACGCTACTATTAAAATAAATAGTACTGGACTTTAACCAGTGAACTTCGCCGTTACTTGTAAATAGCGGTGATGCTCTCTTTGTTCCAACTGAGCTTGTGACTCATATTACAAATTTAAAACATGCAACTACTAATATAATAACAGGTTCTATATGTGGTGGGTGATACTGGACTTGAACCAGTGACCCTCGCCTTGTAAGGGCGATGCTCTCCCAACTGAGCTAATCACCCACA
Source organism: Pseudoalteromonas sp. SG41-1 (assembly GCF_014164575.1). Classification (NCBI taxonomy): domain Bacteria; kingdom Pseudomonadati; phylum Pseudomonadota; class Gammaproteobacteria; order Alteromonadales; family Pseudoalteromonadaceae; genus Pseudoalteromonas; species Pseudoalteromonas sp. SG41-1. The sequence continues at coordinate 55 of NZ_JACJFL010000125.1, read as the reverse complement.
TATAAATTAAAACGCTACTATTAAAATAAATAGTACTGGACTTTAACCAGTGAAC
>NZ_JACJFL010000124.1:0-376 GCF_014164575.1 Pseudoalteromonas sp. SG41-1 | reverse complement strand
TCTTCAATTAAAAGTTTTTTGTCTTTCGACAGCTCAATGAATTCTGAATTTATTTAATATCTTTCGATATTGAATTGACTGTGCCGAAGCAACTTATAAATAAGTTACTTCTGTTGGTCACTCAGCTTCTCTTTCGAGAAATCACATTGAGACTCTAAATTTTTTGCCTTGCTTAGCGAACTAAGCTTGGCTGTTAGAACTCAATCTGTACGAGTGCCCACACAGATGATTGCTTTATATTGTTAAAGAACGTTGCGACATTGTCGCTAGGGATGCGTATAATACATCCTTTATTTTTCGAGTCAACACTTAGTTTTAAACTTTCTTGCGAATATTTAAAACCGAAGTTTTATTTAACTCTCTGAGTTGTTCGTGC
>NZ_JACJFL010000123.1:0-409 GCF_014164575.1 Pseudoalteromonas sp. SG41-1 | reverse complement strand
AAAGAAACAGTTGATAGTTTTAATTCTTATCAAGAACATGGTGCGGAAGGAGAGACTTGAACTCTCACATCCTAAGATACTGGAACCTAAATCCAGCGCGTCTACCAATTCCGCCACTCCCGCATAGTCCGTATAATTATATACGTTTTTGCTGTTTATACTCGTAGCTAGAGTTATTCTTTAACAACATTCTTTGGTAGAAGAAGTTGGCTGGGATACCAGGATTTGAACCTGGGAATGCCAGGATCAAAACCTGGTGCCTTACCGCTTGGCGATATCCCAACAAAGAAACAGTTGATAGTTTTAATTCTTATCAAGAACATGGTGCGGAAGGAGAGACTTGAACTCTCACATCCTAAGATACTGGAACCTAAATCCAGCGCGTCTACCAATTCCGCCACTCCCGCAT
>NZ_JACJFL010000122.1:0-426 GCF_014164575.1 Pseudoalteromonas sp. SG41-1 | reverse complement strand
GCATTGATCCGGCCATCAACCTCAATCGGGGTCGTTATGGTCAAGGCATTCGGTGCTGCGTTATCTAAAATCACTGAGGTGCTGGCTGCACTTGAAGTATTGCCCGCTGTATCCGATTGTGTGGCGCTGACGGTGAGCGTGCCATCGTTAAAGCTGCTGACATCAAACTCACTACCACTGATAGTCCATGTACCTGCGCCATCAGCCGTCACAGTCCGTGATAAGTTATTCGCGCCATCGCTGATGGTCACACTGACACTGGCATTGGCTTCTGCGCCAGAGCCGGTGATCAATACACTGCCATCTTCTACAGCATTGATCCGGCCATCAACCTCAATCGGGGTGGCAATCGTCAAGGCATTCGGTGCTGCGTTATCTAAAATCACTGAGGTGCTGGTTGCACTGGAGGTGTTACCCGCCGCATCA
>NZ_JACJFL010000121.1:0-490 GCF_014164575.1 Pseudoalteromonas sp. SG41-1 | reverse complement strand
CATCTTCTACAGCATTGATCCGGCCATCAACCTCAATCGGGGTGGCAATCGTCAAGGCATTCGGTGCTGCGTTATCTAAAATCACTGAGGTGCTGGTTGCACTGGAGGTGTTACCCGCCGCATCACTTTGTGTGGCGCTGACGGTGAGTGTGCCGTTATTAAAGCTGCTGACATCAAACTCACTACCACTGATAGTCCATGCCCCAGAGCCATCGGCCGTCACAGTCCGTGATAAGTTATTCGCGCCATCGCTGATAGTCACACTGACACTGGCATTGGCTTCTGCGCCAGAGCCGGTGATCAATACACTGCCATCTTCTACAGCATTGATCCGGCCATCAACCTCAATCGGGGTCGTTATGGTCAAGGCATTCGGTGCTGCGTTATCTAAAATCACTGAGGTGCTGGCTGCAGTTGAGGTGTTACCCGCCGCATCACTTTGTGTGGCGCTGACGGTGAGCGTGCCATCATTAAAGCTGCTGACATCAAA
>NZ_JACJFL010000120.1:0-503 GCF_014164575.1 Pseudoalteromonas sp. SG41-1 | reverse complement strand
TAGGTAGAGATTAAACCAAGCACAGTGTTAGGGTTAAGAGTCGGCGGGGCTTTATGCCGCGGGTTTAAAAACTCATGGCTAAAACCATTTCCTATAGGGGGTAAATTTATCGTAGGAGCCGGCTTTAGCCGCGAAAGATTTTAAAGGTTCTAGGGAAGTGGCTAGGTGTTAGGCTTAACTTTACTTTCTCGGTGTAGCGCGAAGCGCCTCGGTGCTCTCGGTGGTAAAAATTGTTTAATTGATTTATTCACAAAGATATTAATGAACACGCGTCAGCAAGCTTAACGCCTACAGTGTTAAATTGTATTCAGGTGTTTAATTACGTGTAGGCGAGTGGCTTGCCACCGCGAAAAGGTTAAAGGTGTTAGGTGTTAGGTTTTAGGTAGAGATTAAACCAAGCACAGTGTTAGGGTTAAGAGTCGGCGGGGCTTTATGCCGCGGGTTTAAAAACTCATGGCTAAAACCATTTCCTATAGGGGGTAAATTTATCGTAGGAGCCGGCT
>NZ_JACJFL010000011.1:0-104894 GCF_014164575.1 Pseudoalteromonas sp. SG41-1 | reverse complement strand
TGCTGGCGAGGGTCGTCAATTGATTCGAAATATTTAAATAGTTGAATATCAGGCATGGGGGCTCCTTAAAAAGGAGTATAAGATCATACTTTTAAGTCAAGGTAAAGTTCGTGATCTTGCCCTGGTATTTTCCCTACTTTCAACTCAAGTGACAAGTATCAAGTGTTAAAAGCTCAGGATCTTAAATCAACTGTTCAGTCTTTATATGAGATTGAACCCGCAATATTTAAGGAACTAAATAAAACTCAAAAGAAAACTTTTGTAGGATTCCTTAATTTAATATTAGACGGTGGTGAACTTGAGAATCTCTTTAAGATTCTGGAGAGTGTTATTGATATAGACTCTGCTCAAAGAGAGCAATTTGCTAAACAATTAAATGTTACTAAATTAGGCAACATTATTGAGTCAATAGATTTAATTGTTGATAGAAAAAGATCTGTTGAAGATTTAAATAAACTTGTTTTTGATAATTCGTTATATGCTAAAGAAGTTCCTCATTTACAAAATAAAATGGAAAAGTGTTATTGGCTACTTGGAGAACACTTGAGATTAGTCACAGCAGCTGAACCAAAGTTTCAAGAAGCACTAGATAGATACTCTTATTTATTAAGAGGTGAGAAGCCTGAAGAAACTTCTAAAGAGCTAGTCGAAGGTGAGCATAAATTAAAAGAAATGGATTTATTCTTAACTACTAGAACTATTTATAATGACAAAATAGAAAATATAGTGGTTGAATTAAAGCACCCTACTAATGTAAAGCTTGGAAAAAAAGAAATAGACCAAGTTTTTAATTATTACCACCAAATTAAATCTACAGATGGGTTTAATACTAATCAAGAGAGCTGGAAATTCTATTTAATAGGAAATAGATATGATGGTAGTGAATTCATTGAAGAGCAAATAGATAATTTAAAACATTTTGGAGAAAAGTACCTAGCATATAGAGGTAAGTACGATGTTTATGTTGTTCTTTGGGAGGAGTTATTTACAGACTTTGAGATTAAGCACAACTTCCTTTTAGATAAGCTATCCATCCAACGTGATAACTTAATTGAAGATGAAGAATTATTATTAGCTGACGATTTTGCCAATGTAGAAAGAAGTTCTGACCAAGCTTCTGAGGTTACGCTAGATAAAATGACGTAATTAGAATACCAGTAGGCTCACCGATTAGGACTAAAGGGGTTCAGACATCAAAGGTCTAGATTTATAGTTTACTACTCATTGAGTGAATTACTATGTCTAGGCCGCTGCGAATAGAGCATGAAAATGCGTTTTATCATGTAATGAATCGTGGAAGAGAACCAAAGGGGTCAAATCTTGACTTCAGACATCAAAGGTCTAGATTTATAGTTTACTACTCATTGAGTAAATTACTATGTCTAGGCCGCTGCGAATAGAGTATGAAAATGCGTTTTATCATGTAATGAATCGTGGAAGAGGGCGCGAAAATATCTTTTTAAGTGATAACGACTTTAAGTATTTTTTACATTGCATTGAGCAAGCAAGCCTTCGCTTTAATATTGAAGTGCATTCATATTGTTTAATGACCAATCATTACCACTTGCTAATCAAAACCCCCGATGCAAATTTAGGCCGAGCCATGAAGCATATTAATGGCCTTTATACCCAATACTTTAATCGAACACATAACACAGATGGTGCGTTGTTTAGAGGGCGCTACAAAGCGGCGCTTGTGGATGCAGATAACTATTTATTACATGTTAGTCGATACATTCACCGTAACCCAATTGAAACGAACACACCGTTGGTAAAAGACCTTGTTAAATATAAGTGGTCTAGCTATTCAGCTTTTATTAAAAGAGGAGCGAGACCTAAATGGCTCGTCCGAGACTTTATATTTTCGCTGCAAGGCAAAAAGCGTAAATATGCTGCTTATAAACAGTTTGTTGAATTTGAAAACAATAAAGAAATAAGCGCTTTTTATAGTGCTAAAAAGTTATTGTCGGTTTTGGGTTGTGAGGACTTTATTGAAAACATAAAAGACTATATTGCCAAGTCAGATAGCGAAAGAAAGCTTGTAGCAAAAAAGCACTCAGCAGATGATGTAATTGCTTACTTAGTTCAACACTTTAATGTTGAAGTTGATGAGATTATAACGGTTAAAAAGGGGCGAAAAGAGAAAAACTTACCACGTTGGTTTGCTATTAAATTATGCCAAGACTTATCGGGGTTAAATTTGCAGGTATTAGCAGATATTTATAATGTTCAGCATTATTCTGCAATATCTAAAACGGTGGGTAGGTTGAATACATTAATGGTTGAAGATAAAAAGATTAAATTACAATATGAAAAACTTCGAAATGGTTTGATGTCTGAAGTCAAGATTTGACCCCTTTGGGTTAGAATATTCTGGTTATACGTATGGTAGACGCAGAGTGAACGTTGAATTGAATGCGTTAAATCATACGATTGGAATATATAAAACAGCGGCACTGATGAAAAAGTTGAATATAAAAGCCATCAGACCGAAGAAAAAACATTACTACCCTAATTCAGGTAATGAACATAAGTACGCACAGAACCTCTTAAAACGAGAGTTTAACCCTGATTCACATAACACGCATTGGGTCGGTGGTTTTACCTACATTAGGAACCGCCAAGAGTGGAGCTACTTGGCCTGTGTGTTAGATTTATCAACGAGGGAAGTTATAGGGTATGCCTTATCAACAAGCCCAAATGCTGAATTGGCTATAGCAGCATTAAATAATGCTATTAAGCGTCAACAGCCGGTTCTAATCAACTGATGTTTCATTCCGATCAAGGATGTCAGTATTCTGCGGCCTCGTTTAGAGCTCGGTTATCACAACTAACTATAACGCAAAGTATGAGTCGTCGAGGTAATTGTTGGGATAATGCAGTAATGGAGCGATTTTTTAGAAGTTTAAAAACAGAGCGACTGAATCGCCTGTCATTTATAAATCATCATTCAGTTATAAGTGAGGTGGACAATTATATTCAGTTTTACAATTACAAACGTAGGCATTCTACGCTTAATTATATGACGCCACATCAGAAATATAATGAATTAAAAAATGCCGCTTAGAATCTCTACAGAATTTGTTGACCATTACAGTCTTTGAGGCCCTTTGAATTCAGATGATTTTGGGTGGTAATAAGGTTGAATTTTTATAAAGTGCGGTTACACTTTATCTTGTGTGCGAAATTTAAACAATTTCAGAGCGCCTAATAAATAATAAACCGTGCTGACATTTCATATGGATATGAAGTTTGATTCCTTTGATTGCACACTATTAAGGGAATACAAACTATGGCAAATAAACCTGTCGTTTTGCTCATCCATGGCATGGGAACTCATACAGACGATTCAGTCAAAGAAGAATTCAAAGTTGGATTAAAACAATGTATGGAATTCTTTGGGCAAAGTAACTTTGACGTTAATGATGCATTTACGCTAAAAACTTTTAATTATTCTGAATATTGGGATAACAAGCGAAATGAATTTGCATCTCATCTCAAAGGGGATATTAAAGATTCGCTCTCATTAACACCTAGCCTGATCCAAAAAATACTTGATATAACGGCTGAATTTGATGGTGATGATTTCTTGTATACACATGTACTAGATGTTCTCTTTTATTTAACGGGAGCTTTACGTGGTCATCAATTAATCAAGCTTCACAAAGCAATTGGAGATGAAATTGAAGCGTCTATCAATGACCTCAATGGGCAACGTTTTATAATTGTTGCCCATTCATTGGGTACTGCTTTTATTCATGATTGCTTGACGCAACTCTATACGCATCGGCTAGACCCAATCAATTTTGGGTTAGATCAATTGTGGTCAGTAGCGACCGTTTCTAGACTCACTCAGATGGTTACACGGATGGATGATCCTATGTCATCTATTGTTACTGACCATAGCTCAAGTGAACCGGGAGTCTGTAAGGAGTTCTATCCTGTATATAATGATTTTGACCCGTTTTGCTGGTTCAAACGCTACACTCGAATACCGAATGAAGGTCTACTAATAAACACGAAGCACGTTAGAGATCTTCATAAAGTATACCAAGACAACAATTCCATGAGAGTTAACCCTCACGACTTACGTGAGTACTTTGCGGATCCTGAAGTAGGGGGAAGGTTTTTATCGACCAATGGAGTGGTAAGCATTGATCTAAATGATTTCAGAGCCGCTCAAGCTGAATATCGAAAAACTACAGCTACTGGATTAATCACTGACTCGTACAAATCGATTAAATCGAAGTTGGAAGAGTTGGATGATATCTCTGGAGGTGTGAGTGGCATGAAGAAAAAAGTCGAGATCCTCACTGAAGTCTACAAAGTAGTAGATGAAATGCGAGACGAGTTCAAAATATAAAAAGGATAGAACGTGATGAAAACTTACCTAACCGGGATAATTATTGCGCTTTCTTTTTCCTGCGCATGTTTTGCTCAGCAGTCTGAGCCAAATAATATCGACTTAGCCACTACATACATAGAAAATCAATGCGATTTTGAGAAGCTTCTTTCCAAAGGACTAGTCCTGAACAAATGGTTTGTCGAATACGACAAATATGTGACTGAAAAAGCGCTTGTAGCATGCAGAGCAATTTTTGATGATAAGTCAATTTCGCCAGTGGTAACTGACTACTGGTCTGCTAATGACCTTAGTGAGATTTTAGAAAATAACTTAAGCGAGTTAGATAGGGCATTTTCATTGGGTGATGTACGTGAGTTTGATGTTTTAAAAGCCAGCTTTAATGATTGGCAATCTGAGACAACTCTTCCAATTCGTCGCGGGGTCCCTATGCCTGCCAGTTTTGATTCTAGGCCGCGTGACTTTGATACTGTGTATTTCTTAACAACCCCTACAGGTCTTCCAAGGCAAGCTAGTGAGCGATTTGAGCTGAAAACAGAACAGAACACGTACTGCACTAATCGTTTTTCTGATGCAAAAGACTGCGTGCAAGTTTTCGATGCATTCAATAAAATCAATAGAAAGCTTTCTGTATTCCAACGGCTAAATGCTGCCCAAGAGCATAATGCATATGTCGCTATTCAAGAGGCTAAATGGGACAAATTCTCCGATAACTCTCGTTTCCAAACTTATATAGATGTTGCATTTACGTCTTGGGTTTATCGTGACCATTTTTCTAGATCTGATGATTTGATAACGCCTCCACCATTACAGTTATATGCCTTGAGACCTTCGCTAGTATATGAGCATCTGTCTGACGCTCCCAATGGTGACAGAGATGAGGTAGCGATAGCATTAGAGTGGTTAGGTTTCAATGCTTGGGATTTAAAAATTCCATTCGGTGTTTCTGTGACTAGTGTCTATTCTGATAGAGCCGAAGGAAAGTCAGTTGGGCATGGTTTAACATTTCACGTGAACAACTCATTTAGCTTTGGTTTTGCAAATCGTGGGAGTGGAGGTAACAGTTTCTACGTCAACTTTGAGTTGATGGATTGGTTTGGTGAAAATCAAGATATGCTCAAAAGATACAGAGGGATTAGGTGATTTCACATAGTCCAATTAAATAAAGGACGAGACAGTAAAGTTATCAATTTGTTTGCAACGAGAATTTCATAGGATGGATATTCTTGGAACTGCTTCGTCTTTTGAAGGGGAATGTAAATTTGATAATGTGATACCAAAGGAGGAAGCTCAGGAAGCCCAATATTTGATAACAATATGAAAATGATTGCGCTTCATCATTACGGTTTCAAACGAACAGAAAGGGTTAAAAATAATCGTGCTGTTGCAATATTTAAGATTCTTGAGCACATCGAGCTATATACTGAATTAAATTTAGAAATGGCTGAGCATCAGTAACTGTGAACATCTCTTGTTGTAGTGAAAAAGTTGGAGCCTGTTGTAAGTTTAAAAATTTCTTAATTTATAAGTTGCTAATACACTCACAATTTTAATTGTATTTACTGGTTAGGCATGAGAATTTAGGTTTATAACAATTCACAATTTTAATTGTTGAAATCGGTTTCGTAACATATTGAATTTTAAGAGCCGCCATTCACAAACTTAATTGTAGGTAACCATTTATTGATCAAAGTCATTATAGTTTGGGAATGAAATTATAGATTGGGAATCCAATCTCTATTCCCAAACCATAATTATTAAAAAGGGTGAGCTATCGTGGCTCACCCTTTTTTATTTCTAGTCCAATGTTTAGTTATTTTTCAACTTTTGCAACTGGTTCAAGTGACGTCATTTTTAGATAAGTCATACTTTCAATATCTAACTTGTCAAAAGGGTATTGGCCTCGAATATTGTCATTAAAAAACTTCCCCATTGATGTTGAGTAATACAATTCATCCCATACTAAAATTGGGATATTGTAATAACGGTAAACGCTTCCTGATTCAAATTTCAGATCAAGGACTTTATTGATTGTTGAGTAGCCTATGTGTGAAAAAGCATCAGATTTTACTGGATGTTGTTCAAATAACGGAAAGGGGGTTTGGTTTTGTATAGAAAACTCAATTTTTTCACTAATTTTACTCGCAACAGGATTACTTCTAAGGTATGAATCTATTAAACCATGATGTGAGTCGTCAAAGTATGATTTAGCAGAAAAATTAGGTGGTAGACTTCCAAATAATATTCTTACTATATCAATGACACTGTCATCATCTAAAGTGAGATATGAAACTAGAGCTTTATACTCATCTTTGGGTAATGAACTTGTTGGGGGAGCGATTGCAGAAAGGCTGATCATTGGATAATCTGCAGTAGAATAACCGTCACTGTAAATGTAGTTATCAATTATTTCTTCGAATAAAACATTAGTATAAAAATTACCTTGGGAGTGACCCAGTAAAATAATTCTATTGCATGAATTCATATGAAAATTTAGTTTTTGGTAAGCATTGTTATAATCAGTTTCGTTTATGATACTGTAATTTGCATCAATTACAGACTCTAAGATAACTTCTTGTAAAATAATTAAATCTTTTTTATTTAAGACAGAAACAGTACCATTGAGTATGGCGGTAATGATTCTATATTTCGGTGAAAATATAGATAGGTCGCTATATTTTTGTTGAGCAACTTCATAAATTTGCTCATATATAACCTCATTATTATTATAGTTACCATCTGCTTTAGCTCCTCGGTAGTACTTACCTAACCAAACAGCATGAAAATTATCGATCCAAGCAAGATTTGATTCAAATTCATCATAACTTGTGAGCATTCCATTTACATGGAAAAAGCGTATATAATCAACTTGCTTACTACAGTGTCTATCAAGAGTTTGTAAGTTAGCAAATGCAGAGTATGAAAAAATTAAGGCCATAATTAAAATGTATATTTTCATTTTTTAGCCCCTATTAATGCTTCACAATGTTGATCAGCCATCCAGTGGTAGCTAGGTTCAAAACGTAGAATATCTGCTATTTTATTTTGACTTTTCCGGTTCGTATAAGCTCGATCAATTGTATTGAAATACAATGATTTAGGATTACGAAAATCAGAGAATTCATTTTGTAATTGCCTTGTGCAGTAATTGATATTCATAATATCTAAAATGATTTGCCTACCTATATCAGCATCTAAATTTGGTATACGACCTTGTTCAATATCAATAACGAGCTGCAATGTTGAAGCTGCGCCTAAACTAAAGGTGATGAGCTGCGGAGAATCAAACTTTTCATACACATAGCGCTCATAATCGTCGCGGATACCGTTGTCATTTTGATCAACACCGTCCAACGTTTTATAGTCGTCAGGGTGTTCCGGTGGTAAATCTGGGGTTTGGTAAAATAAATCTTTAATTTTTTGCCAACTACTGTGAGGGGCGGGTTCGTTACTCTCATTCCAGTAGCGGGCAAGGTAGTAGTCGACTCCGTGTTTTACAAGGCTGCCACCTTGATACACTTTGTTTGCTTGCCATTTTTCTATCACAGTATTTTGCAGCCAAATCCAACCATCCCAATGGGGTTGGTTTTCTATCGGTTCAATGCCTTTAACCCAAAAAGCGGCAATAAATAAGCTGTTGTTGTGAGTCACAACATCGCCGGCTACATAAATTGAGCTGGCATTCCATTGTGGTTGGTTTGGTTGAATAGAAGTTAAATCTACATTTTTAGATTCTGGGTTAAGCTGAAAAATATTTGTCGCGTAAGCATGCGAACAAAAAAGTAACCAAGCAATAATGATGAGTTTAGTCATTGCAAAATCCTTTTGATGAAGTTCCATTACTTTTTTAATTAAGTTCACTTATTAGGTAAATGCAAGTCTAAAGGGTTAAGTATTTTAAAATAATTACTGAATTTGTAGGTTGGGAATAGTTTAACGAACCCCAGTGGATTTTGATTTCACTTATAGATCTAGCTTTAGAGCGAGAAAATGAATGTCACCACGGAGAACACATAGGTGCATCGCGCCATGGCCTCTCGTTTAAAGCTGTACTTTTTACTTCTGGTAAAGTCATTACCTTCATGGGTTTAGGTATTTAGAGTTTGTCGCGAACAGAACCCTTCTTGAAAAGAATTACTCATCTATTGCTTATTTCAGGACGAGATAACGGGATAATAGTGTTAAATGTATGACTGTAGTTTTGTCATGGCACAACACAACACCTTCCGTATTTTTACATGCGAATGGGTAATAATGTACTAATCATTCAGTAAACAGCGACCAACTAATTAGCTGAAATAACCATATATAAGTAATGATTAATAAAGGTGCCGTTGAGGTAAATGGTTATTCGAAGGACTGGTTGATTAAATTTGTTATTTCAATCTGTTATCAAATTCAATTTAGTGCAATAATCGTTTGGATTTTAATGGCGATAACAAAAATAATAAATATCGCGCTGTGGACTAAGGGATTGTAGAGTATGTACAGGATGTTGTTACTTTTTTTCTTTTCAACCAGTCTTTTTGCCAGTGATGTAAAAAACAGTATCGATCGCGTTTATCAAGGGTATACCACCACGCCTGAATCTATGGCTTTATTAGCTTCCCTTGAAGCTGGTATGCCATACAGTGATAACTTAGACGATGCTAGGGTTATGGCGTTTAAGTGCCTTTTTCTTGATACCGATACGCTAGATAAGCGCCAAGCATTTAAAGTGTTTTTAGCTGAGGCTAAGCAGGTTATAAGCTCTTCAGGGGATGCAGTGCTTTCGCAAGATCTTAGTGTCTGTGAGGCCTTCCACCTTTATAGCCAAGGTTTATATGAACGCGCAAAAATGATTTTGCAGCCAATCGCTGAAGTTGCTTTAAATCCCGAGCTTGATGATAAATCACAAACCTCTGCTATTGGTTTTGCTAATTTTGTCTTGAACCGCGTTTATTTAGCGAAAGGCCAATATAAGTTGGCTTTCGATACTGCACAAAAATCTTACCAAGCTTACGAACTGGCTGAAAACTATTACGAACGAGCTTTAACTCTTAGAGAAATAGCAGCTATACATTTAGCTCTTTTTAACTATGATTTAGCGATTGAACAGTTACTTCGTGCAAAGTCTGAGTTAGCAACATTTAATGTGCAAGAACATTATAAAGTGACTGACGAAATTGCTTACGTGTATGAACTAAAGGGTGAAGTTAGCAAAGCTCTTGAGCTATATTTATCGATCTTTGCTGCGGTGCGTCAATATGAAAATGATGATGGTTTTGGGTACTTGGTAATAAAAGTTGCCCAGCTTTATACTCAGTTGAATGAGTTTGAAAAAGCACAGCAATATTTTAGTCAAGTACAAACGCTTGATATTACGAGTGATTGGATAAAGCAATTGCATACAATGGCACTTGCTCAGTGGTTTTTAGCAACAGATCAGATATCCAATGCAGTACGTGAAAATAATGTGCTAGCTCAATTAGACCAACAAAATTGGCCTGCAAGTTTTACAGAGCGATATTTGCAGTTTTATGCTGCTTTAGCTATGCGACAAGGTGATTACCAAACACAAGCAGCTGTACAAAAGCAGTTGCTAACAATTGCAAATACCCAAGTGAATAATGTGGCTGATAGGGCGTTACTTTCTGAACGGTTAATGTTTAATTTAAATCAGCAAAACCGAGAAATAGCTCGGCTCGAAGAAGTTGCTGATATTAAAGAAAAGTTACTGGCTGTAGCTGTAGATAAGGCGTTTTGGCAGCGACTGACTTTAGCCTTTGCTTGTGTGATGCTTTTAATGTTGGCTGTGTATGCCTATAAGCAAGTTCAACATAAGCAACATTATAAAGTATTGGCATTAAAAGATGAGTTAACCGGTGTTGCCAATCGCCGGGCTATTTTAGACATGAAGAAAAGGGCAATTAGTAAGAGCAAAAGTACAGGCACTGCTAACTCACTTATATCGATTGATATTGATCACTTTAAAGCGGTTAATGATCAGTACGGACACGATATTGGTGACGAACTGATAAAGTCAGTGGTTAATACACTTTCACAAGGAGTACGCTCGTCAGATAACGTTGGTCGGGTTGGCGGAGAAGAGTTTTTAATTGTACTTGAGCAACAATCACTGCAACATGCTTTAGAAGTCGCAGAAAGAATTAGAAGCTCTATTGAGCAACAAACTCATACAGCAAAAAACATTAAGGCTACGGTGAGTATGGGAGTTGTGGAAGTTGCACCAGATGAAACGCCTGAACAAGCTGCAAAACGTGCTGATATTAATTTATATGCAGCAAAAAGAAGTGGTAGAAATACTATTACTGCCTAAGGCTTTATTTAGGGCAATAACCGTATTAATTTTTAACGTTAGGCAACATCCAATCAGCTAAACCCTAAGGACGCCCATATTTCAAAACAGCATGGTCATTGAGCTTTTCCCCTCGATGTAGCGCAGTGACTCTTACCCTTTCTGTGCAAATTAAAACACTCACAAACGACACAACTACCATACTGCAAATCACTCCAGCACCTAAAACCTAGGTCCTTTATTCAGCTTACGCTGCTGTCCCAAGTAAAGCATCAATGTAGGAGAGTTCTTCGCTAAAAATACCACTAAAAAATGCACTTTGTTCTAGTATTACGCTTTCATTAGGCTGGGTTTTGTAGTCTTGTTGGCATCTGGCAAGTTCGCTCGATAACCATTGGCATTCATTACTTGCTATGCTGATTGCTGTTTTGAAAAAAGATGACCATTTTATTTTTTGTAAATTAAAGCGGTAAAGTGTGACGGCGATATGGCTATATATTTGCTGCTCAGCAGAGGGCGTGTTATCACTATTTATTGTGTAACCATTTAGCAGCTTGCTCTTGATAAGCGCTTGTTGCAGTGCGACTTGTTGTGGTTTACTTAGAAAATTCGTGGTCATAATGTGATGGGGGCCTCTATAAGCTAGTTACAATTAAATTGAGCAATAGGTTAAGCAAAACGTTTTATGGTTCATGCAGTACCGAAAAAACATGCTAATAGTGATAACAAAATAGGGCTGACTGGTTACTGAATTAACAAAATACAATTGTAATTGAACAGGTAAACTTGGCTTGTTGTTAAGTTGCTGGTTTAGCTTTGCTAATTTTTTAAGTTAAATACTTATAGCGATCGACTGTCGTGATAAGGCCGTATCATATGGTCACTACTTACATAGTTATAAAGGGGGTTTCATTGGATTCACTGACACAAGTTGTACTTGGTAGCGCAGTTGCTTATTCAGTCTTAGGCAATAAGCTTGGCCGAAAATCGCTATTGGTCGGCGCGGGGTTTGGCACGTTACCTGATTTAGATGTGCTAATTAATTTTGGTGGCGATGTCGAAAACTTTGTCTATCACCGCAGTTTTAGTCATTCTTTGCTTATACAGCTGCTAGTGAGCCCTTTGTTTGCGTGGCTTTTACTTAAAATGAATTGGGCTAAGGGTGTATCGCTGAGGCGTTGGTCGGTTGCCATGTTTTTAATTTTGAGTACCCATTCATTGCTCGATAGTTTTACCGTCTATGGTACACAGTTGCTGTGGCCACTGACGACTTACCCCTTTGGTATATCGAGCATATTTATTATTGATCCTGCGTATACTTTGCCATTGTTGCTCTCTTGTATAGTGCTTTTATTTGTAAGCATGCGCCCTTATGCACAGCGTATTATTACTAGTGCATTAATTATCAGTTCGCTATATTTAACGTGGGGTTTAGCGGCTAAATGGCACATTAATGATAAGGTTTATAAGGCGTTGAATACGCAAAATATCACATTTACAGACTTTGAAAGTACGCCAACTCCTTTTAATACTTTGCTGTGGCGGGCGGTAGTCGTTACTGAGCAGGGCCATTATGAGGTTTATACGTCGGTGTTTGATGATGTTGAAAACGTTGATATGCAATTTTACCCAACCGAAAATGCGCTGCTAACACAGCTTAAAGATGCCAAACAGATCAAGCTACTGCAAGCATTTACTAAAGGCCTTTATGGTGTTTATCAACAAGATGAGCAAGTAATTATGAGTGATTTAAGAATGGGTCTTGAAGGTTATTATGTATTTTCATTTGTGGTTGCACAGCAAAAAGATCAGCAGTTGATCCCTGGCCCTTATCAACAACTCAGCAATCGATTTCCACTAGAGAAGCTTGGACTCATTTTTGCCCGCATTACTAACCCAAATGTTAATTTAGAAACTACCGAAAAATAGCCTACATCTCCCTGAAATAGAGGGTTGCTTAGGCCTTAAATTTTTAAAGGCAAGATGAGGAAAACCGTTTTAGCAAAGCGCCATTCAGCAATACACGATAACTAAGTAAGAGCACTCTGTTCTACTTGAGCAATAAAAAGTTACCAAGGCGAAGCTCACTTCATTGATATAAATAAAGCTGGGTTGTTAACCGACCCAGCTGCGTTATATTTCACTCTGCAGGTATTACTGCTAACTAATTATGTGGCTATTAGCCAACTATCGCCGGGTACCAATTTGCTAACACTACACCAAATAAGCCTACTAAAAATACAAAGGATATCAACACCATTAAGCCTGCTGTGACGGTTGTTATCACTTTATTCGTTGTTCTACCTGCGTACCTTACTAGCTCAGCTATGAGCAGCGGCATCACATAAGAACATATGCTAATAGTTAATACCGTTGGGCCTGTGAACGTTGCGGTATCAATTCCAAGTGAGCCGAATGTTAAAAACCAAGCAAAAATCATCAGCCTAAAAAATAACACACCATTTGCTGCAAGGTATAAACGGATCGCCCATATTTGATGAGTATTGATATTACGCCCTCTGGCGGCTTGTACTGCTAATATACTCGATAAAATGACCACGCAACCAGCAAATATAGTAAGGCTATGCATTAATGTGTTACCCACTGTTCCTCTAACAATAATGAGATACATGCCAGCCATTGAGATAGTACATGCTAACAAAACGAATACGCGTCCGTTGTAGCGGTGGAATTTGTTATACTTCGTTCTTAATGCGGGTATTAGCTGTAAACTACCGCCAATTATCATCACTATGGCCAGTAACACATGCGTCGCATACAGTATATTACCGGTGGGGTCACTCGCAGCATATGCTGTATTGTTAAGACGACTCCACCCTGACAAACCTGTGGTGACACTGGTCAGGCCATATCCCAATATAAGGTAAGTTACAAAGCAGCCTTGTGCCATGAGCAAGCAAATAAACCACAATTTTTTACTGTTATCGAGGAGCTTTTTGGGGGTTATTTTCATTTTTTGCATCAACATATATTTTTCCATCAAACCTTTCAATAACCCAAATATAAAGACTTACATGGCAAATGCTTATCAAATTCGAAACTTGAGCAACGATATATTGATAATTTTTGCGCTTTAGCTAATTAGTTATAGACACATTCTCTAACAAAGTCTTTTTGCTAATATGAGCGTTACTTTGTACTATGTGATTTAGACAACGTTGTTGGTTTAAACGTCACTTTAAGAGCACGCTATTATGCAAAATTATTCCCCTTATTATCTTCTTCTTTTTGTTTGTTTGGGGTTAATGTTTTTAAATGCGTTGAAAAAAGATAAGCAGCTGGTTCATTATTTATTTGTGATATTTTGTGGCTCGCTTTGTATGGTGGCAGCACAAAAGCTCAGTGCGCAAAGTGTTGGCGCGTATCAATATCTAATTGGGTTGTTTACTTGCGCAACATGTAATGTTTCATGGCTGATTGCAAGAACGTTATTTCGTGAGCACTCGCCAATTTCCCGCAGGCATGTGGCTTTTGCAGTAACCATTGCTGGCTTGATCATGTTTAATCAAACATGGCATTACTTAGTGAGCCTTGATCCTCAGCCTTTACCTACTAGCGATATAATGTGGCGCTTAAAGCAAGGGGTGAATGAGGTCACCATATTGCTTTCATCAAGTATCCTTGCGCTGTCTTTTTGGGAAGCGATAAGGGGCTACAGCGGTAAAACACAATCACAACAACTGCAATCAATACTCTTTGCTAGTGCATTCTTTTTAGCTGTGTTTAATGCCAGCATTCTGCCAAAGTTCATATTTAGTGCGGCTGAAATTGAGCTTTACAATCCCATAATTATTACTTCATCTGCGCTTTTAATTGTATTAGCGATGCAAGCAGTCATGGCCCTTCAAGCAAGAGTGAAAAATGACCAAGCGCTAAAGCAAGAAGATGATATTGGCACTATTAACAATGACACGAGTCATCTAAATGAAAGCGGCAATCAAGATGTAGAGCCTGAATTGATAGTTGGCATTACAAAGCTTATCAATGAGCAGCAGCTTTACTTACAAGCCAGCCTCAAAATTTCAGATTTTGCACAAGCGCTAATGGTGCCTGAGTACAAAGTTAGCCGAGCCATTCGCTATCACTATAAAGTAGCTAACTTTAATTTATTTATTAACCAATACCGCGTTAAGTATGCAAAAAAGTTATTGATATGCGATCAGGCCAAAGAGTGGAGTATTTTAAGCATAGCACTTGAGAGTGGCTTTTCTTCTCTTGCGACTTTTAACCGGGTGTTTAAAAGTATTGTGGGTGACATTCCTAATGAATATCGAAAACAAAACGGTGACTACTATAATGAAGGTATACGGGAGCTTGTTGATTAGCGAGTTATAGGTTTGTTTTTATAGTTAATCAAGAATATTAGATAGCTATAGTGAATGAGTAATTTAGTCAAGCTTAGAGTATTATCTGCATTGTATTAACAATAACCGAGAACAGTGTGAACTACTTAGCTCATCTTTATTTGGCGCAGCCTACAGCAGATTCACACTTTGGCAACTTGCTTGGTGATTTTGGCGGTAATAGGCATGTAGAGCAATTGCCAATCACGGTAAAAAATGCACTAGAGAACCACTATTTAGTCGACAAATTTACAGATGCTCACCCTCTAGTAAAGGAAGCTAAACAATATTTTTCGTCTCAGCGTAAGCGCTTTGCGGCTGTAGCTATTGATGTAGTGTTCGATCATTTTTTAATTCAGCATTGGCAACGATTTAACGACCAACCTCTAAGTGACTTTAAGCAAGCCAGCTATCAGCTTTTGAATAACCGTATTGCAGTTATGCCGCCAAGAATGCAAAGTGTTGTAAAACATATGACGCAGAATGATTGGTTTAAAGAATACGAAACCGTCGAAGGGGTCGGGGTTGCACTTGATAATATTGCCAAGCGCATTCGCTTTACTAATTCTTTTTCTGACGCTGCTGCGGATATAGCCCTTCATTACACTGAATTAGATGCCATATTCTTAGCGTTTTTCCCGGAATTGATTAAGTATGTAAATCAACGAGATATTGAAGGAGCTCACGATGCTAGTGTGGAAACTTTTAAATGTAGGTCAGGCTTTAGCTTAAAATGATGCGATATTGATAATTAGCTTTTGATGGAATAAATTCTGACCCAAAAAGGCCGCATCATAATAAAAACGGCTTGATTGATGGCTAATATCTGACTTAATCATCAGGCCCTTTCAGGGTGAAAACTAAATGCTTGCGCATATCTTTTAAAATAACGCCTTTTTTAAGCATTGCACCACTTAAACGTTTCTGCCACTTCAATAAATCAGGCTCTGCTGCTGTTAACGCCTGCTGATTCTCAAACTGAAAACACATTAGTAAAGAGCCCGGAAATAAGTGATATTCCACGTCAAACCAGCATTGCAGCATGCCAGAGAGTTCATTACGGCCTTGCTCTTCAATTGCATCAGCAACTTTAAGTACCAGTGCTTGTTGTTTTATTTGCACCGCAGAGAGTTTTTTCATCGTTTTAATCCAATTAGAGGCTAAAAATGTAGCCATAAAAACCGATTATAACCGAGCTTGTAGATGGGTAACAACTTTGGCAGTGACTTAAATTAAATATCAGATTAAATTGCATTTTAAATGTTTCTTGGTCACTTTACTTACTCTGCTGGTGGGATGAAATTGAGAGACCAGATCGTATGAAGCAGCATCCTGCTTTCATACTTGAGTTGTTCTACTAAACAATCACATTACTTATTAAAAAATCCCCCGCATACATTTACATGCTGGGGGATTTTGTGTTGTTAATTTAATTTGTGGCTAGGCGTCTTTTTTAAAAACGCGCTCTTACGCCAAGGCTAACTGAGCGGCCAGGAAGTGGTGCTTCGTCTTTTAAGTAAGATGAGTGCACGCGCGCTTCTTGATCGGTTAGATTGTCGGCTTTTAAATACAATGTCATGTCAACGTTACCTAAATCAAGGTAGTAGTTAGCAGCGGCTGATAGCATGGTATAGCCGTCGGTGGTGGTTTCGTTTGCAGCAATTTTATCTTGCTTACTGTTGCGAGTGACTTCTACTTCAGTGTGCCAATTACCGTATTCATAATGTATTGAAGAACCAACACGTAATGGTGGGATCCTTGGAACGTTACCGCCTTTATCTAGTTTAGCGCGGGTATAATCCGAAAACACATCCAGACGCCATTGTTCGTTTAAGTGCCAGTCAACTTGTGCTTCAAAACCATACAGCTGTGCATCTTGCTGGGCAAAGAGTACAACAGGTAAACCATCGGTTTCTTCCTCTGATCCTGCGCCGCTACTTTGTAGTTGTTGGTAATCTTGCGCCGTAATAAACTCACCATCACTGAGAACAAGGTTACTAACGTCTTCGTATATGTAATCATTCACTTGGTTTTGGAACAGGCTTAAGCTTGCATTCCAGTTGTCAGTATTATAACGATAGGTTGCATCTATATTATTAGACACTTCTTTATTCATGCTTTGGCCGTTTTGCACCACCGAATAATTACCGTTATCGTTAGTAAGATTAAAACCACCACCTACTTCGTAAGTGCCAGAGCCAATGTGTGGGCCGTATGCAAAAATTTCAGATGAAGAGGGGGCGCGTTCTGAATATGCATAATTAAATGCTAATGAGTGCTTGTCGTTAATGCTCCAAACTACTCCTGCAGAGCCTGAAACCGCCGTGTAATCTTCATCTGCAAATGAGATACTATTATCGGTTGATAGCTCATCAAAAAATTGGTTATTCACTTTATGGGTTAGTTGCTCCACGCGTGTACCAAGCTGCCACAATAAAGCACCTGTTTGTTTTTCTTCCATTAAAAATGCGGCTAAACTATCGGTTTTTGTTGGTGGTGTGAATGCTTCTTCGCCAATCGCTTCAAAATCACTTTTGTTATAATGTAAGCCCATTATGCCGTGCCAACCATAAACCGCGCTGTGCTCTGCCCATAGTCTAGACTCGATACTTTCATTTTTAAAAGTAGTGCCTATTTCAGTCCCTTCAATTTCTGAGTGTAGGTAATCAGTATATGCATTTTGCCAATGCACCGATTTTATAAAACCGTCAAGATTATTCCAATCAACAACACCTTGATAGCGGTCTTGTTTTAACTTAATAAATACACCATCTTCACCCGGTAAACCATATTCTGAGTCCATTGAGCCATAGGCAAAAGCAACCCGAGTATCGTCAGTGATCCAGCCAGCTCCTAAGTTATAACCGTGTGCATCGATTGCTGAGTTTGAGAGTTTAGTACTGCCACCATGTTCATTAATATCAGCGGGAACAGGTATTTTATAGTCACCGGTATTACGGTTGTAAGCATCAATATGAACAGCAAAGTCGCCCGTTCCGGCATTTAAATCAGTAGATGTTGTTTTTGAATCTGCTACGTTATCGTACTGAGCAAATACTTCTCCAGTAATACCTTGTTGTCTTTCAATGGGAAGGCGGTTATCAACCACATTAACAACGCCGCCAATTGCACCACTACCATAAAGCAAAGTAGCAGGGCCGCGTAATACTTCAATTTGTGTGGCCGTAGAGGTTTCGGTTGATACTTGGTGATCGGGGCCAACGCGTGATGCATCAGATGCGCCTAATCCGTTTTGTACAACTTTGATTCGAGGTCCATCTAATCCTCGGATAATTGGACTACTGGCAACGGGTCCAAAATAAGAGCTGTGTACACCCGGCACATTTTTTAAGGTTTCGCCAAGGGTTGCTGCTTGGTGCTGATCAAGCTCTTCGCCACTCAAAATAGATACAGGTGTACTTGATTCAAGTACGGTACGTTTAAGTGGTGAAGCTGTAATAACAATTTTTTCTAAATCGCTTTCATCTTTTTGTATTTGTTTCTCTGCTGCCATTGCGTGTGTACTGATAGCAGTTAATACCGCCAAAACTAATGGTGAATACTTAATTTTCATTGTTTAATCTCTAAAATTTGCACTAAAACTGGCTGCTTACCCAATGGTAAACAGTCTTTATAAAACGGTTTTTTAGCAGTGAACTTTAAAGAGTATTCGGTGGATCACGGTTACCTGAAAACGCAACGGTTGCGCTAAATTGCGGGGAGTGTAAAGCTAAAACAGCGCCGTAGCGGTTACTTTCAGGTTCAAATATGCTGGTGGTAGGGGATATTAAATCGTCAAAATCAAACGAACTTATGCAGAGTTGGCACTCTGTGCTGTTTTGTACTGCGTGAACAGTTGAGTGCCACTGTGAAAAAACACTGATCAGCAGTAAAAGCACCATTAAATATTTTAATAGTGTTTTATTGTGTCTGAATGAGTGTAAATTCATGTGTTTCATTAGGTGATAGTATAACGTTGTTTTTTTTGCAATGTCGAGAGCTGAATAAGTAAAATAATCTGTTTAATTATAAGTTTTTACTTTGTTATTTATAATCAGTGGTTTATGTTTTATTTTGATAAATAAAACCTCTAGATCAGACATCAATCAGGGAATAGGCTTTGCTTAGTTAGTTTGCCATTTTTTTATCAGTTCAACGCTTTTTACCCAAAAACGATAATTTATAGGCTGTCGTTATGAGTGACAAAGTCAACAGTGACATAGACTGAGCTGCTATGTTTGATGATTTGATTGCTTGTTAAAGTAAGCTTGATTTTTAGGTAATTGTAAAGCGCGAGGTTTGATAGTGTGAAAGGGTTAAATATGAGTTTTTTTGCATCTTATAGGGCTTTATTAAATGGTGTTAAAAAGCCCTAAATTCACATGATTAATAATTACTTATCAACTTTTAGCGACCATCTTCAAATGATGCAATTGCAGAAACTTTGCTCCAGCTGCCATTTGTATAAAGGATTGTTGCTTCCGCTTTATAAGGTTTAAAAGACCTTATTTCAAATGAGCAAGAAGTACCTGAGGTGCCACAAGATTGGGCTGCATTGGACCAAATTACACTATCGATAGCAGACCCATTGCCGATAACACGAAATACTGCTGTTGCCTTATTTTGACCATAGATGAGTGCCATACATCTATTTGGTGTGTATTGATCATATGCTTGAGTGTCTACATAGCATTCCATTGAACTTGCACTTGCTTGAACAGAAAATACGCTAGCGGCTAGTAAAGTTGCTATTGTTAATACCTTTTTCATTTTTTCGTCCTTATGTTTGTTTGTTTTTCAGATACAACAATATATCAATTAATACACAAAATAAACGCCTCATTAACATTTTTATTCATTAATAATAATTCAATCAAGTATTGCAGCCATGGTTATTAAATTCGCGTTTTGATAAGGTTCTTCATTTTTGCCAATAATAGGTTTATCAAGATTGAAATTAGCTAATCCCAAGCGATATGTTTACGGAAAATTACTTTGCTTTTTGATAAGTGCTAGCCGGTAATATACACAGTAGAATAACTAAATAACAAACTATAAAGGCAAGGCTTAGCTGGTTACTCGCTAGGACGTGTTTATACTATTTAGAAAATTATTTACTCTAACAGCCCATTACACTTACTTTTATCAGTTTGAGCTTTGGTTAAGATGTTTACAGGGATCACAAGGCGAGTTGAGGTGTTAATATCGAGTTTATTGTCAGTAAATTTAACATGGTTAGCGTTGAAAATACCCGCTGGAGATAGATTTATTCCCGAAGAACAGGTTAATTAGGTGCAATAAACATATTTATTTAGCATCGTCACTTCATCGATCGCCAAGCAAATGTTGATGCTGCAATGACGATAGCAATTGCAATACCTAAGTAAAGCGTTTCTATAGTTCCGCCAAATTCCACAGCATGTTCTAAAAATAAAATCACTAATACAACTGAGGTAACTTGTACTAAAGTTATTTTTAAATCATGAAAATCTTCTATGTTAAATGCAGCTAAGAACTGGCTCTCATTAGGTTTTGTGGTCGAGATAAATAGACGATATAAACTAATAGCAATTACTTGTAGCGTGATGCCAATTAGCAGTAAGTCAAGAATTTTTAAAAGTTCCACTATTAATTCTTTGCCATCCTTTGCTGAATCAGGGAGGCTCATAATAGTGCTTTTTACTATATGAATAACGATGTTGATACATGAAACGTAAACAAGTAATGATGATATGGCTGCGGTGATGACGGCGATTATAACTAAAAACCGACTGTTTTGAAAAATACGTTCCATGCTACTCAACTTTTGATGATTGTATTATCTATACGAAGGATAGTTTAAATCAGTTTGTTTTTATAGGTATTTTCGCCTTTATAGGGAACAAACGAACATGGGGTGATATCATTGATTTGTTTAATTCAATGTGTAAAAGTGCTGCGGCTAAATGAAATAAGTAATTAGTTTAGAGTATTACCACTTGTAACAGGCGTGACATAGTCCACCCACTTCAGACTTCCCTCTTTAGAGGAGGAAGCCTGAAGTCATATCTTCTTATAAATTGGTTTATAAAGCCACTAAGCTTTGCTCTAACATTGCTTGAATTTGTTTGACTATTTTAGCTTCTGTTTCTGGTTCAAACTGCGCTATGCGCGGTGTATGGATATGCCCAGTAGGAATATCTGAATTGAGTTGATCACGCAGGCGAATACTGCGGTACGAAATTTCGTTAGACAGGTAACCGCCACCGCCGCCTTTTACTGCAATCGCACCTTTTAGTTCAGCTAAAATTTTAGGCTCAAAGGCTTTTTCCAGTGTAACAACTTTGTGATTGTCATTTATCGGAAAGGGCCCTTTGGCTTGCTGCATTTGCGTAATGGGCAAACTAAACTGCACAAATTCGCTGCCAGGCAATGGACGATCGTTTAGGTTTGGAATAAGTGGCGCTTTTGCTGTGCCGCCATAGACAATATTTGCGTTGTCGGGGGCGGTTACGCTGCGCCGCTTACCTGGAAAGCGTTCAAAGTCAAAGTCTTTACTACCCATGCTAACGGTAACTATCATATCTACGTTGTTCAGTGCGTAATAGGGGGCGAGTAATTCTTCAATAATACCTTGATCAAAGTCTTCATAGCGAACAGGCACCATTACAGTATTTATTTCAGCGCTGATGCCTTGATAAGTAATTACTTGGCCGTCGAGTAATAATGCGGCCACACCGGATGGATTACTTTGATTGATGTTACTATCCAACAAAAATGGGTCAAAGCCTGTTAGTAAAATCTTTTTGGTGGTGTTTTTAGAGTAGGCAAGGTCGGTGCGACCGCGACTGCCATTTTCTAGCATTGTTAACAATGTGCTTTGCTCGGCAGTTGTTAATGCAAATTCAGGTTTTGTTGTACGGATTATTTTACTTGAAAGTAGGCGAGCCCAGTAAAGTGCTCTGTCATCGTAGCTTTTAGTGACGGTAATGTGTTGTTTGGCGTTGAGCCAGAGTTGGGTTGAGTAATCATGTAGTAAGTCAGTTGCCTGTTTAAAGTTTCTTAGGCTTTTCCAGCTTTGTTCAAATAGCGCTATATCCTCAGAAAAGATATCTAAAACTTGTGGCATAGCGGTTGTGGCTTGCTTAATACGTAGCTCTTCAACTGTTGGGTTAGCACTAAAAACAGAGCCGGAAGAGAAGATTAAGCTCGCGGCTAAAAGTCGTTTGATCATGGTTTTCCTATATAAGCTGTTTTAATAGTTTGAATGCAAAGGCTACTATCTGATTTAGAGCGAGTAAGCGCAAATAAATACGTTGATTAGGGCTTTAACTCTCATCTTTAACTTTTAATCAGCCTCTAGAGCCTATTTTCATAAACTGCTATCCTTCACTTATTAAGTTGTAATTGAGTAAACAGCATGATTAATGATAACGATGTAATTGACACCCTCGCAGAGCTAGAGGCTTTTTTGTTATTGATTGATAACGGTGGATTGGGCTTAAAAAATGTAGCCGGTGTGGCACTGGCGACCAATAATACCAATGGTCGCCCGTTTGTAGCAGTACTTGATGATAACCACAAGTTGTTGTTAGGTCGCTGGGTAACACAAGATGTGTTTGAAAACGGTAAAGAGCTTGTTCGTAGTGGGCCTAAAAAGTTACATTAATCTTGCAAAGGCAATTGAAAATCAGCCGTAACCTTTTGTGGTAAAAGTTATTAATAGACTTACTCTTTAATGACAACAACACAATTTCGGCCTTGTTTTTTTGCTTTATAAAGAGCTTGATCGGCCAATGATATACTTTCTTTTATATTGTTAGCCGTTTGCGATACCTGATTGATACCAATACTGACAGTAAAGCGAACTTCTTGGTTATTTTCTGTTTTCACAATACACTTTTCAGCGGTACTGCGAATACGTTGTGCGATAATCTTGGCATTGTCAGCATCACAGTTCAGTAATAATATAAATTCTTCGCCACCAAATCGACATGCAATATCATCTACTTTTTGTTGCTTTGTTAAAATATTTGCAAACTCGATAATAACGCGATCGCCAATATCGTGGCCGTAAGTGTCATTTATGCCTTTAAAAAAGTCGAGATCGGCAATAACTATCGACAGCTCTTTTTTTGCAGTTTTGCTTTTTGCTAGCAATTGCGAACAGGCTTTGTCAAAGTAGCGGCGGTTATATAGTTTGGTTAAAGGGTCGGTATCTGCGAGGCGCTTTAATTCAGATTGTGCTGATTTTATTTTTTCTAATGTTCTGATCCGGTATGACAAAATAAATGCCATCATTAGCGCTTCAAGTACAATACCTATACCCACGCCATGACTATTAATTTGATTTGATTCGGTTATGCCTTTGTAATAAAGCACCGCCAACATATTAAAAATAATAAACATTGCATGACCCAAAAAGAAGTACTTAGCGAGGGGGTCTCGCTTTCGCCATAAAGATATCGATACTCCTAAAGTCACAGTCATCATTAGTGCAGCTAAACTGCTCGCAGGTTTTAATGCGCTAACCAAGTCGAATAGACTATAAAAAAATTCGGCTACTAATATAGTTAAAATAATACACAGTGCAATATGCTCTTTGGGGTAGCGCTTTTTGGTTTCAAATATAAGCATCATAAATAGGATTAAAAAACTAGGCATGCTATACAAAGTCGAGTTAAATTGCAGAAGGTCGGCACTAAAAATCCCAAAAAAGTTAGCGCCTAAACCATAGGAAAGTGATACCCAAATGATGCCGGAAATTAAATAAAAGGCATAAACAATGTTTTCAATTTTTCTTGCCGATAAATATAAGAAAAAGTTATAAAGCATTAATGCCAGCATCATTCCCACAAGCAAAGCAATGTAGCTACTACTGCCAACTAATGCGCGTTTTGAGTACTCCTCATCGAAAAGAGCGAGGGCATACCACTGGTGAGAAAAAGTGACGCTTCTAACAAAAATTGTCTTATTTTCACCTGCTGCAAGATGAAATGAAAATATGGCACTACCGCCAAATATATTGGGATGTGGTCCTGGCTTATCTAATTGAATGTTGATTTGTTTTAATAGCTCTCCATTTTTTGTCTCATAAAAATCAACGTCTTGTAGGTGATACGCATCTGAGTTATGCAAAAATAGCCGCAGTTGTTGTGGAGACTCATTGTTAATGATTATTTTAGACCAGGTTATTTTTGCGTTTGGCCCTAAGGTTACTTCACTTTTACTTGGGATGAATTGTTGCTGTTGTATTTGTTCGAAAGGCATTTCTAGACTTGTATCAATAAAGTAACCCATAGGAAATTGAGTTAAATTAACATTAGCGGTCTTGATATTAACATTAGGTGATTGAAGGCTCTCAGTCTTTGCGTATACACCGCATGAGATAAAAATAAGCAAAAAAAGGTATAAAACACGGTTTACCATACATAAAGTCCCTCTTATGAAAGACTTATTTTTAACTTTAATTGTTTGTTTGTCGAGCAATAAAATAAGCAGCTAGTATATATTTAAAGGGAAGGCTTTAGGCTCTTCAAATACATTGATTATTATTCGCTGGGTTTTAATCTTATTTTAATGTTCCAGTTAAGTCTTTTTTAGATATTTTCAATAACATGGCCTTATTAACTTTATAAAGGGCATAAATAAAAGTGAAAATGATTAAAACAGCAGTTTTTGTAAAATGTGCATGTGTCATTGGTTTGTCTACATTAGCAGTTACTAGTGCGGTTGTGAGCGCAAAGAATGTTAGTGATAGTATTGTGGCCGAGCAACGTGAAGCACTTGATAAAAACACTCAGGGTAAAGGTTTTGGGCCACAATCACCTCGCGATATAGACCAAAATTATGGTACTAACTTACGTAGCTTTGGGATGGCGCCAAGCCGTAGTGAGCTTAATTTATGCAACATTCATTTTCATAAAAATGCGGAGCATAAAGGCGGGGAGTTTACCACTTATGCTGGCAATGGAGATGGCAAAGGTCATCATACAGGTTACCTTTCTGAGCGCAAATTATCAGCTGCTCAATTACAGCCTGTAAAAAGTAAAATTTGTGCGGCAAAAGGTGAGTCGTTAAAGGTGGGTGATACTCTAGAAGTACACTTTGTTTATTCATCAGCACAAGTTACACCTGGCCCGACATTGGGGGCTTGTTTAGCTCAAAGCACAATGAATCCAGCTCTTAGAGTTGAAGGACAAGTAATCGTGCTAGCCAATGACAAAGATGCTATTAATTTTGCACAGCTTGCAAATGTTGAGCAAGTTAATGGTTATTACCAAGCACCTAATATTCCTACTAATACCGGCATCCCTATTGAGTATTTAGGTTCAACAACGGGCCCTGCATATAATGAAAAAGCATCGCCATTACAAGTTAGTTGGAGTGTTAGACCACACGTTGCCGTAGTCGATATCAACAGTGTTGGTAAGTGGTGTGATGAGAATGTATTTAACGAAGATCATGCCCATGGGGTGCGTAATTTAGTGCAAAACCCTAAGTTGTTATCACCTATTTCTCAGTGATTTAATCCTGTATTTAAAGTGCGAGTAGTCAACTCGCACTATTTTAGATTCATCCTATAACCATTTCCGCGCAACGTTTGAATAGTTAAATTAGGCTCTGTTTCTATTTTTTTTCTTAATCGGCTGACATACACGTCAATAATATTAGTATTGGGTTCGCTGTAAGTTTGCCATACACGACTAAGTATCCGCTCACGAGACAGCACCTTGTCTTGATTTTCTACAAAGTACAGCAGTAACTCAAATTCAATTTTTGTCAGTGCTAATTCTTCACCATTTAGTAATGCAATACGTTGCTGAATGAGTAATGCTAATGAGCCAATATTAAGCGTTGTTTGGTCTTGCTGTTGCGGTGCCGTCATACGGCGTTTTAATGCTAATACACGGGCTAATAGTTCGTCAAAATCAAAAGGTTTGCATAGATAATCATCCGCTCCCATTTCCAATCCTTTGACGCGTTCAGGGACTTCGTCTAAGGCAGTTAGCATTAGCACCATAGGTGGGTTGGGAAGGGCTTTGACCGCTTCCAATATTGATAAACTATCTTGTGAACCAAATAATCTATCGAGTATCACTATTTGCGGTGAGTTTTTTTTAATAAACGGCAGGACTTCATGTAATTCATTGATGCTTGTACATTCATAGCCTTCACTGCGTAATCCCCGTGATAGAAAGTTTAACAGTGGTAGTTCGTCAT
This sequence comes from Pseudoalteromonas sp. SG41-1, assembly GCF_014164575.1. Taxonomy (NCBI): domain Bacteria; kingdom Pseudomonadati; phylum Pseudomonadota; class Gammaproteobacteria; order Alteromonadales; family Pseudoalteromonadaceae; genus Pseudoalteromonas; species Pseudoalteromonas sp. SG41-1. Next base: position 78,667 of record NZ_JACJFL010000011.1, on the reverse strand, counting down.
CTGCGAGAAGAATATTCATCATTTGTGTCCTACCGGTAAAGAGATTGAAAATATAGATCCTTGCCCTTGGGTTGAGGTAACGCTAATACTGCCGTCATGAGCTTCGATAATGGCTTTTGCAATTGGCAACCCAAGCCCAAGCCCTTCACTGTGTTTACTAAAGCGCACAAAGCGCTCAAAAATATTATCGACTTCAGCTGCAGAGATCCCTTCGCCATAATCTTTTATAGCAATAGTGATCAATAAATCTGTTCTATGTAGGCTAATATCAATAGGTTGATCTGACTTTGAATATTTGATCGCGTTATCGCATAAAATAGCCAGTACTTGCTGGATCCGTCGTATATCTATGGTGACCAGTTGCTCATTTAGTTCTGTGCTGGCTTCGAAGGTTATAGCACGACTTGGATTGAGCTTTTGCCATTTAGCAACTTCTGATGCGATCAACGGCATGATTTTGGTCGGTATAACTTCGAGATTTATTTGATTCATCTCTGCCCGTGTTAATAGTAATAAATCATCAACTAAGCGGCTTAGGCTTACAGCTTGCTCAAGTATTGATGTGAGGGTTTGATTAAAGTCATCAACCGATACCGATTGCATTCTTAGTGTAACTTGCGCTTCACCTCTGATAATCGTCAGTGGTGTGCGCAGTTCATGTGATACATCAGCGATAAACTGGCGGCGCCGAGAGTCAGTTTTTGTGAGCAGCAGGTTGGCTTCAGTGAGCTCACTGGTGCGCTGTTTTACTTCAAGTTCTAATTGTTTTCTTGATTTTATTGCGTTTTTTTCGTGTTCTTGCAGGCGCAGTGCAAGCTGGTTTATCGATGTTGCAAGCTCTTCAAACTCATCATCTAGTTTTACTGAGATTGGCTTTTGATAGTGTCCTAACGCAATCGAGTTAGTTGCATTAGCGATTAATATCAGTGGTTGATAAAGTTGATTAAACAGCCAATAGCAGCCATATAATATTAGCGGAATTGAGAGGGCACCTAGGCCAATCGCAAACCATAAAATAGTGGTATTAAGCATCTCAATTTTTGCATTGATCGCCGCCACAACACGTGCCTGACGCGCTACTGCCGAGTTGATTGCCTCTCTAAATTGATCGTCTATGGTTACTTCAAGTAATCGTTTTAGCTGTGCTTGCTGATTTAAAGGCGCTTTGTTATCACTGCTTACTACGGCTCTAAATTCAACAGTTATTTCATCAATGAGCCTTACAAGTTCATCGGTGTCTTCAACGCTGCCTTTAGTGAAGGATAGGCCTAATGCATTGCGTTGCTCAATCTCCAGTTTTTTGATTTGGTTAATTGATTGCTGGATCAGGTTTTGTTTTTTTCGTACATAGGCTTGGTTGGCATTTTGACCAAAAATGATTTCATCGGTTAGCTGTTTAAAAAGTCGGTAAGAGATACTCGATAGCTTTTCATGCTCAACTAATAATGACTGAGCAATATTACTTTGTAGCAGGTTTTCGCGAGTTAAATGAGCGGAAATTGCGGTGCTCAGTAGTGCCAAAAATAAAATAAAAGCAGTTGTCAGGCCAAAATAAAAAAGTTTGCGCTTATACATAGTGGTTTACTGATTTGGGACGTTTGATAAGGGTACATGGAAGGTTTTTGCTACGCAATAGACTCGTAACTAAGTACCGAGTCTAAAGCTTACGTAGATGACGATAGCTGCTAAATAAAGCTAAATAAAAGCAGGTAAATAGAGGCTGTTACCTGCTTTTATTATATCGAAAATGAATCGCTATTTTTTTAGTTCTGCGGTTTCGTCTTGCGTTTGAAAGTCTTTAAACAGGTCACCCTGCGGATCATCGGTATCAAAGACTGCATTGTTTTCTTCATATTCATCATCAATTTCATCGACCACCAACATTTGCTCGTGGGCAGTCGTTTCTTCTATTCGTGGATCCATGGTCGCAGCCAGAGGCGAGTTGGTAACGTCTGATGTGCCTACAACGTAATCACTCGACTCCGGTTGTTCTACTTTTTGTTTCGAATTAATGTAAGTGAGTAATAAGTACATTATCACCGTTAATAATGCGATGGAGGCATAAAGGGCTTGGTGACCAAAATAGGTCATAACTTGTGCATTGGCAGTTGAACCAAGTGCTGCACCGGCTCCAAAAACAACTAATAACGCAGATGACACGCCAACGCGCTCTTCATCTTCAACGCGTGAATTAGCTAAGGCTGAGGATAATGGATATAAAGTAAAGGCGAACAACCCAAACATAAAAGTGAGTGCAAAGGCGAGTGTTTGCGTAATAGGTAGCAAAAATAAAGCCAAGCTAACTACACCAATCGCAACCGCATTGGTGCGGATCAACACGCTACGACGTATTTTATCCGACAATATCCCCATTGGCCATTGCGCGATCAGACCTGCAAAAATAGTGGCAGACATAAAAATGGCAATTTCTGACGAATTAAACCCAGATGACTTGGCAAATGTTGGTGCAAGGCCGTAAAAGCTGCCATTTATAATACCCGCAAAGTGAACAGCTGTAAGTGATTGCGGTACTTTTTTAAAGTAGTCAAACAGACTGACTTGAATTGGTTTTAATGGCTTGGGGTGAATCCTACGAGTGATTGAAATAGGAATAATGCCAATTGCCAGCGCCATGCACACTAAAAATAGTGGTGCATAGCCAAGCTCTGGGAATTCGGCTAATGCAAATTGACCTAAAATCATACCCAGATAAGAGGTGATCATATAAAACGAAAACACTCGCCCGCGAGACTCTGGTGCAGCTTGTTCGTTGAGCCAGCTTTCGAGCACCATGTAATTACACATCATACCAAGGCCTACAAATAGCCGCAGGGCTAACCATAAATAAATATTATCGCTAACGCCATGTGCTGCAACGCACGCTAAAACAGCGGCGGTACTGGCTGCAAAGGTTCTAATATGGCCGACCGATTTAATAAGGTGATAACCAAGCTTTGAGCCAAGCAACAAACCCATGTAATAACACGAGGTCATTAACCCAATCCAAAAGGTCGAGATGCCATTTTTCCCTAAATAGAGGGCTAAATAGGTGGTGAGTAAACCGGTGCCAATAATTAAAAATAGATTAGCAAAATATAGTGACGGAAATGATTTCATTTAAATGCAAATAATAAGCTTTGACCAATAGATACTAGAATAACTAGGGATGTTTTCCAAGTAGTTTAAAGTCTTCATTGGTATGCTTTAGCAATGCATTTATTAACTTTATATCGTAATAACTCCACAAATAGACAAAATCATTATTAGCCATTACCATTGTTATAAATTTACTTACGCACGCTAATTTATGTCTTTACCTTCCTGTCCTAAATGCCAATCTGACTTTGTATACCAAGATCAAACCTTGTTGATCTGCCCTGAGTGCGCTTATGAGTGGGATCCAGATGCGATACTGTTAAATGATGTGATTAGCGTAAAAGATGCCAATGGCACGCTTTTGTGCGAAGGCGATAAAGTGACTGTAGTAAAAGATTTAAAAATCAAAGGTAGCTCACAAGTGATAAAAATTGGCAGTAAAGCGGTTATACGCTGGATAAAAGATGCTAAAGATCATCAGCTCGATTGTAAGGTCGATGGCGTAGGCGAAATGATAGTGACTGCTAAATTTGTTAAAAAAGCCTGAACAGGTTTTGCACTGAGTGATTTACGAAAAAACGTGGTTTGTATAAAGTCCTTACTAAATTAGGGGAAGCAAGGACTATCGCCTTAGTTGCTTGCAACAATCATAATTACATACGCATGTTTATAACTGTTCTGCAGTACCCTCATTTGGATGTGTTGTAAATAAATTCACTTGTGCACTTGGTTGGCTGACGCTGTTTTTTTGTAAGGCAATATAGAGATCTGAATGCACGTAGATGCCGTCTTTACCGGATGTCATACCAGCAATTTCAAACCATGATAGTAATTGCCGCTTTCTGCCAGCTAGTTCTAATCGAATACCACGTTTTTTAAATATCACGTCTAAATCGGCGAGCATGGCCATGACACTTAAATCTAAATGGGTGAAGCAGGGGACTGCGTCGATAATAACGCATTGCGTGTCGTCTTTTTGCCGCGCATATTGTTCTAGCAAACGCCGTTTAAAGTAACCGGCATTAAAGTAAGTTAAAGGAGAATTAAAACGATAAATAAAGACTCCTTGTACTGACTTTGCTTTATCTGTGGCATCGAGGCTCCTAACAACGCCCTTAATATCAACACCTAATATATTGTCGGTAGGGCGCATTACGGTGCGAATAAACTGGAATAACCCCAATAGTACAGCGAGAGTGATGCCTGGTATTACGCCAATAAATAACACTGCGAATAAGGTGGCTAGCGCAAGGTAAAATGCTTGTTTGTCTTTACGCTTTAATAGCCAAATGGCTTTTAAGTCTAATAAATGGATTGAAGCAATAATAAGCACAACACCTAATGCTGCACTGGGAATAAATTCTAGGGGAGCGGTTAAAAATAGGGCGATAACAGCAATAATTCCCGCTGCGATAATCGACACTAATTGCGTTTTACCACCGGAATCATCGTTAACAGCTGTACGAGAGTCTGCACCACTGACAGCAAAACCTTGTGATAAAGCAGATCCAATGTTCGCAATACCTAACGCTCTAAACTCTTTGTCAGCATCTATGTCGTAACCATTTTTAGCTGCAAAACTGCGAGCGGTTAGCATCATACTGACAAAGCTAACTATTGCTAAGTTAAGTGCAGGCACGACAAGTTCACGAATAATACCAATATCATAAATAGGGGTGTTAAACACTGGAAGGCCACCGGTTACAGTGCCAATTGTGTTGATATCAAACTGCTTTAAATTAAAAACCCACACTAATAGGGCACCAAATGCGATAGCAAACATAGATGCTGGCCAAGTCGGTTTTAGTCGCTTCATGGCAAAAAAAACACCGAGGGTAAACAGGGCCATTAATAGAGTAGGGATGTGGGTTTGTGATAAATAAGTAGGCACACCTCCTAATCGTTCAAGTAAATATCTGTCATCGAAGGTAAAACCGAATACTTTAGAAAATTGGCTGACAATAATCGTAATTGCAACACCGTTTAATAAGCCCATTAAAATAGGCTTAGATAAGAAGTCTGCTAATACCCCTAATTTAAATCGGCTAGCAATAAAGCACCAAAAGCCGGTCATCGCGGTCATAGTTACAACGAGTTGCCAGTGTTTAACACTGTCTCCAGCTGCAAGTGGTGTCACCACCGCAGCAATAACCGCACATGTTGCAGCATCGGGTCCGACAATCAATTGTTTGGAAGTACCAAACAAGGCATATAAAATCATGGGTAATATGCATGAATATAGCCCAACAGCGGCGTTAACCCCGGTAAGTTGTGCATACGCGATAGCAACAGGTAGAGCAACGGCGGCAACGGATAATGCAGCCCTCACATCATCAGCAAACCACTTTCGTTCATAATGAAGTAAAGTGTTTAAACCCGGCATAAAATCATACAAACGCGACAGCACTAAAGTTTCCTTATTTAATCGTAAGCACACTTGGATAGTAAATTTAATATATTAACAAGTATAGCTCAGGGGTGAGGATTTTTTTAATAAATAGCAGATACTTAGGCTTAGGACTGCTTTTGATTGAGTGTTAAGTCTGATGAAAAAGTTTAAGGTTGAGCGATATTAGCTGGTTGGTGTTATCACATTGCTAATATCATACTAGATGGTGAATAAGATAAAACCAGCGCAATGGCTTTATCTTAGAGTGTGTAAATGCCTATTGGAAACTTTTAACGTGCAGAGTATTGGTGAGCCTTTAATACTTCAAGAGAGACTACTTGTAACGATTTTTCATGGGTGGCCTCAAGTATAACCGGCGGAGCTACGTTTTCAGCAACCGCATGGTGCCAGCGCACGGCACATAAACACCATTTATCACCAGCCTTTAGGCCTGCAAAATCGTACATTGGATTAGGCGTTATCAAGTCATTGCCTTGTGCTTTTGAAAACTGTAAGAATTCTTCAGTCATGATGGCACATACACTGTGGTTACCAAAATCAGATGCAGGGACATAGCAAAACCCTTCTCGAGTGTAGCCTGTATTCCCGCAGCACAAATGCAAGCGCGTACCTAATACATTTAATTGATTGCTCATAAAACTACCTTGTTATAATTTGTATTGTTTTACATTCAGTCTGCTTCAGACTATGTGAAAACGTGGTGGATGAAAAGCTTATATTGATAGATAGCATGGAGATCACAAATAACATAGCCATTAAAAATATTAAACGTCAGTTCATCAAACTAATGGCGAGGCCAAAATCAGTTCAATATTCATTTATAGTTGCTTGCTGTGTAATTATTGTGCAATTGTGTTTTAGTTGGCTTGCAATTTTTACGTTTACTGTACTAGTGAAAATTTATTATGGTAACTTGCAGCTATTATACGTTTGTCTTATATCCAGAATCTATATATATGTGAATATGGTATTTGAATAGCTTCTGATTTCAAATAAACACTTAATTGTAATTGGCAGTATAATTACAGTTTTTATAAGCTCTCGATGTATCAATACCATGGAGCTTTACATTGTTACACGTGAGGAAAAATGAGTAATCTAAGTCTGAAAAACAAGCTGTTGCTATTAGCTATTTTGCCGCTCACGCTGCTTTTAATTAGTTTAATGGCCAGCTCATATTATTTAGAGTATCAAAATCAGCAGCAAAATTTTGTATCGTTTAAAACAAAATTAATTGCTGACAAAGAAAGTTTATTAGCAACTGAGGTTGAGATAGGCCGCCAAATAATTAATTACGAACTAGCCAAGGGGACTAAAGAAGATGCAAAAAATGCATTGCGAGATCTCACTTTTGGCAAAGATGGTTACTTTTTTATCTATGATACAAAAGGCGTTAGTATTTTCCATGCTCTATTGGGTGATGCAATTGAAGGGCAAAATAAAATAGCCATGACCGATCCCAATGGTAAAAAAATAATTGTTGGATTACTTGAGCAAGCAAGACAAGGTGGCGGTGCTTTTTATTATGATTTTCAAAAGCCTAATACAACGGGGTTAGTTGAAAAAATGGGTTATGCAGCGATGGTTCCTGGTACAGATTGGATGCTAGGAACGGGCGCTTATATGGATGATATTGAAGCTGAGCTAACAAAGTACCAAGCAACAATACAAGCTCATATGAATGAAAAAGTAACGACCCTGTTATTAATTGCATTATTTTGGGTGATGTTGACGGTGTTTTTTGCCTTAATTGCGGCAAACAATATGGTAAAGCCTATCCAAAATATGGTGCAAAACTTAGATGATATAGCAAAAGGCGAAGGTGATCTGACTAAGCGCTTAGAAGTGCATAGTAATGATGAAATTGGTCAATTGGGTAATTCATTTAATGTGTTTGTTAGTAAACTACATAGCATTATCACCAATGTGGCAGATGTAACTCGTGATGTAAAAGATTCATCAAATGATATCAATACACAAACACAGTTAATTGAAAATCAGTTAGTAAACCATAATCATGAAACTGAGCTGGTAGCAACGGCGATCACCGAAATGTCAGCAACATCTCAGGAAGTCGCGCAAAATACCACACAAGTGGCGGTATCAACTCAGTCAGCCACGCAAGATGTTGCCAATGCTCAAAAATGTGTAGATGTTTCTTTAGAAGAAGTTTCAAATTTAATGAGTGAGATTAATCAAGCTGCTGAACAGGTTAATTCATTAAGTGAACAATCTAAAAAAATTAACAGTGTATTAAGTGTTATCGGTGGCATTGCTGAGCAAACTAACTTATTGGCCCTTAATGCGGCTATTGAAGCTGCAAGGGCTGGCGAGCAAGGCCGTGGTTTTGCGGTTGTCGCTGATGAAGTGAGAAGTTTAGCCAGTCGTACACAAGAGAGCACGTTAGAGATTAATGAAATGCTTAATGAGTTACATACGCTAGTCACAGCAGCGGTAAAAGCAATGTTGGCAAGCCAGCAAAGCTGTAATCGCTCAGTTGAGTCATCTCGCGCAATTTCTGAAAGTTTAGGAGCGGTAACCAGCTCGGTTACCACAATTAACGATATGAGCACGCAAATAGCTACAGCTGCCACAGAGCAAAGTAGTGTAACTGAGGAAATTAACCGTAACGTTTTTGCGATTCAAGAAATCGTTAATGAGCTAACACGTTCAATTAAAACAACCTCATCAGTTAGTCATCACTTAGCTGGTCGAGGGGAGAGTTTAGGCAATTTAGTAGGTCAGTTTAAGATCTAATATAAACAAAAAGTGGCGATATTATTGTTGATCAGTAATAAATAAAGATCAGGCTTTAAATAGCCCGATCTTTGACTTTAAATATAAATTAGTCAGTTTAAACTGAACACAAAACCGCTAGATTAGCTGCTGAGTTTGCCCGTTGACGACTCTAAGTGTGCACGCACAAACCATTGAAACTGTTCTAAATCGGCAAGTTGGCTAATTAGCATATCCTCAGATACCGGATCGAGCTCTGATAGCTTGCCAATCGCACTTCGGTGATCGCCATTAATCCCATTATATACTTTATCAAGCGCAACTAAGTGATCTTTTACCAAGCCCTTACCAATTGAGTAATCTTGCCATGAACGACGATCAACTATCGATTTTGGAGTACCAACTGGAACTCCGCCCAACGTAGCGATTCGCTCGGCGATGGTGTCGGTCATTGCTCTGATCACTTCAACCTGAGGGTCGAGCATTTCATGCACGCCAATAAAATTTGGGCCAACTACATTCCAATGAATATGTTTTAGAGTCAATTGTAAATCGATCAGTGCGACCATGCGGTTATCAAGTGTAGCAATGGTATTTTTTGCAGATTCTTCATTCATACCTGGGGCAGTAAATTCAGCGATTTTGTTTGTTTCGTTATTGTTACTCATTATTCCTCCTGATTTATAAGGAATGTTCACAGCGTCTAATAAAGTCTATGAACATGCGTTAGTTTATATAAAGCAATGGTTGTGCCGATAAAAATTGTTTTTTAAGTTGCTGATATTTAATGTTTTGTATTTTTTTCAAAGGAGGGGGATGAAAGCTTTCTTTGATATGCCATGAAAAATATGCACTTTTTTGTAAAATCTGCAAAACAAAAGGTGCTGTTACGTGTTAGCGAATTGCTTACTATTAATAATAACTGAGATGCAGGAGTGTATTGTCATTGTTGATTAATCATCACTTACATATACTCAACTCATCTTGTTATTAAAGGAGAAGTGCATGTTGAGATTTTTTTCTATCGAGCAGGGGGTGATCAAAGAGTTAGAGCCTTCATCCGATACCTCTCTTGAAGTATCAATCAGAAATGCACACTGGATTGACACAATCAACCCAACGGAAGATGAGCGAAATACGCTCGCAAAAACGCTCAATATAACTTTTCCTGAGTCAGGGGATGTGCAAGAGATTGAAGCTTCATCGCGATGTTTTATCGACAATGAAGGCTTGCATGTGCATGCATTGTTTATGTCGCCCAATGAAGGACGTTTTAATACGGTAACAGTTGCCTGTTTACTACAGGATAACTGTTTGCTGACCATTCGCGATGACGAGCTGGCTGACTTTCGATTGTTACGCTTAAGAGCACGTAAAGGTCAAGTAATGTGTGATACGCCAAAACAGTTATTGGTTACATTATTCGATCAAAAAGTCGAAAACCATGCTGATATGCTCGAGGATATGCATCATCAGTTAGAGAAGCTCAGTGCATATGTACTAGAAGAAGATGACTCTGATCTAGAAGAAGCGGTTAGTCGTATCGCGCGTTTAGAGGATGCGAATGGGAAAGTGCGTTTGTGTTTAATGGATACGCGGCGCAATATTTCGTTTTTAATACGTCGTTTAGGTGTACAAAATGAGGATCGTGAATCACTACGAGAAATTGTACTTGATATAGATACGCTAATGTCTCACTGTACCTTTTTGTTTGATAAGGTGAACTTTTTGATGGATTCAACACAAGGTTTTATTAACATTGAACAAAATCAAATTATCAAAACCTTCTCTATTGCTTCGGTGGTTTTTTTACCACCTACCGTAGTAGCCAGTGTATATGGGATGAACTTTAATATAATGCCTGAGCTGCAATGGGAATGGGGTTACCCATTTGCAATTGGCATTATGTTGCTATCGGGCTTTGCCCCTTATTTATTTTTTAAACACAAAGGCTGGCTGTAGTGTGTGCCAATGACTACTTGGCATACACTATTATACGAGTTTATATTCATTTTATACGGATAGCGGTCTTATTATCACCTTGCATTAAGATAATAAAGCGGCCGCTAGGCGCACAAAGTCGGACGAGGTAAGTATACCCACGAGTTTATTTTTTTCAGTGGTCACAGGCATGCAACCATGGCGGTTATCAACAAAAAACCGAGCAACATCTTGCAGTGGTTGGGTTGCTAGTACAGTGGCAAAATCGGTTGCCATAATAGTGTGTATTTTCGTTTGTTTTTCCTTTCGTTCAAGTGCGCTAGGACTGTAATTAGCCATAATATTCATCACTTGGGCAATCATGATTTTTTGTGTCAACATACCCACTAGTTCGCCATTGTTATCAATTACCGGAATATGGCGGATATTTTTTTCCTTCATTAGATTATGTGCGTCGTGTAGGGTGTTTTCTGCACTTACGGCAAATGGATCTGATGTCATTAAATCTGCAACTGTTTGGCTCATTTTGGCTCCCGTGAAATCACTAACTAGAACTTTGGTTAAAAGGTTTACTAAAATAGCTACTGGAGATAGATGGATTATCCAGAGCTCATATTATTAATCATTCTAGCCTTATTTTTTCTTATTGCACTTTATCAAGATTAAGGCTTTGGTTTTTTGTATAGGAATAGTTTTTAGCTTGGTCATCAGCTGGTTTAGATTTATAGCCACTGGAGATATATTTACTCTCCGAAGCTCAGATTATTTATCTTTATGCGAAAAATTATCCCTTAGTGTACCAACCCAGTTTGAAAATTTATGTATCGCCGAGTTGCCTTTGCCCAGTAGCTCATGCATTTCTGCTTCAAAATGGGTTTGTTCTTTACTACTTGGCTCTGGTAATGGCGGTAAAATATGAGCAAAGTAGGTTTTATCAAGCAGGCGGTGTAATAACCGCTCGCCAATAAAGGGCTTGCCGCTGTTGAGCGCTCTAGCTCCTTTAATTAGGTTACGAATATCATATTGGGTTGGGCTAATGTCGGGCACTTGTTTAGGGATATTAAGTAACTTATATACCCCAATACGTGCTGTACGAATAGAGGCTTCCATCGTGAATATAATATCGTTGTGGGTTTCAACAAATTGACCAATCAAACCTAAGTTTGTACAACCTTCAGGAACTGAGGTGGGTCTGTCACCAGCTGCACGAGTCATAAATTGAGCTGTGATATAAGGCATTAGCGCTGTACGTATCTTGGTATTGGCAATGATTTCATCAAGCTGCTGTTCAATGCCCAAATGGTAGCAAAGCTCCGTAATTATTTCTTCACCGCTACATTGTGGCATTGTTTTAACGATACGATTACCTTGTTTGTCCATTAATAAACCATAGACCCAAAGTACTAACGTATCATCGGGTTGATCTGGAAAATGAGGTTGGCGGTTACACGTTACACTCAATAGCCAGTTAGAGTCTGTAAAAGTAATAATGCCGCCAGTTACCGTGCGACCAGAGTAAGGATCGTTTACTGATAATGTCTTTAGCTTATCTATAAGTGGGGATGGCTTGCAAGTCAGTGTGGCTGACTCCCACATAGACTTATCAATATCGCCATAAAATTTTTCGGGTTTACCAAAAACAGCTGATTTCTTCGCGAGGTTTTTCCATAAATTCCACCCGCTATTTTCGCCGGGATCATGTTTTTCACAGTTCAGTTCGGGTACATTTTGCATGTCGCCATAAGCTGTATGCTCTGTCATTGAACCCGTTAGTGCATAAACTAAATCGTCTGAAGCAACGTTAATATGCTGTGCTTCACCTTTTACAGTGGCATGGATCCCCGTTACGGTTTTTTTATTACCAGTAAATGTTATATCCAGATCGTTTACACGGCTTGCAAATTGAAAATTTACGCCTTTGTCTCGTAATAAATTAGCAAGCGGTTTAATAAAGGTATCGTATTGATTATATTTAGGAAAAAGTAAAACAGACATGTCGGCAAAGCCATCAATAGAATCAAGAAAGCGATGCAAATACAGTTTAGTTTCTAACAAGCTATGACAATTTTTAAAGGCAAACATAGTACGAAATAAAAACCAAAAATTGCTTTGTAAAAAACCTTTGCTGAAATAGTCTTCAATGCTGAGATCGTCAAGCTCTTCTTTGCGCTTGAGCATTAAACGGATCAGCTCCCATTGCTGGGCTTTATTCAGGCCAAAGTCACTTGCATCGAGTATCTCACCGCATTTATTTATTAAACGGGCTTGTGAGTAATTAGCGTCGTTATCATTAATTAAACGGTACTCATCAAGCACAGAATAGCCTTCGGGCAGTTCAACAGCGGGAACGTCTTGAAACAGATCCCACAAGGTGTCGTAATTCCAGTTCATTTCACGGCCACCACGAATAATATAGCCGTCATCAGGGTTACCCGCGCCATCCATTGAACCGCCTTCAATATCCATTTCTTCCAAAATGGTAATATTTTCAGCGCTCATATGGCCATCACGAATAAGATAAAATGCCGCTGCTAGGCCACCAATACCTCCACCAATGATCCAAGCATTACGTTTTTCTATACCGGGTGTAGGCAGCGTTTTATGACGTGCATAAGGAGCAATAAAATCATGAGGGGGCAAGGTATTAAGTGGTTTATTGCTCCAAAAATCAGCCGTTGCGTCAGCTTCATGTTGGAAATTACTTGCTGCGGTTGCAGAAATATTAAACTTCGCTATTGCTTTATTCGTCATTAGCCATCCCTTTTCATGAATATAGATAAGTGTCAGTACTGTTTGCAAGTCTCTCCATAATTGCACGAGGCAAGCATAGTCATGTTGCAGTAGATCAAAGTTTTAGTTCGCGAGGGGTTTATAAGTTAGCTGCTGGAAATTGATTTGTTATCCGAAATTGAGGTTAACAATGGCAACTTAACCAAGTTGCCATTGTTAAGGCGTTTATTTGTTTTATTACTCACAGCATACTAAAAAGTACCGAGGCGACTAACAATACAGCCATAAAAATATTGAATGCTCGTAGGCGCTTGCGATCTTTTAGCCATACTTGTAGCCTTTGTCCGACTAACGTCCATGAGCAGACACAGGGTAAATTAACTATACCGAAAATAAGGCCTACAAGTACCACTGCGCCAATTCCTTTGGATGGGGCATAAACACTTACTGCACTTAATGCCATAGTCCAGGCTTTCGGGTTAACCCATTGAAATAAAGATGCTTGTACAAAAGAAAAAGGTCTAGTATCGCTATTTTTAGCACCGATAGGAGTTTTATTACTGACAATTTTATAAGCAAGATAAAGCAAATAAGCAATGCAAAGCACTTTTAATAGCTGGTAACTCCATGGCACAAAGTCAAATAATTGCATGACACCTAAACCAACCAATACGAGCATGATCACAAAGCCAATTGTTACGCCGAGTAAATGTGGCAATGAACGTTTAAAACCAAAGTTAGCGCCTGAGTTCATTAACATCAGGTTGTTAGGACCTGGGGTGATGGAAGATACAAGTGCAAATAATGCTAATGCTGATACCAATTCAATATTCATTTATAGTTGCTCAGTTGATAATTATTGTGCAATTATATTTTGTATGGCTCGCAATTTTTGCGCTTATTAATCTATTAAAAATTTACTTTAGCAACTTAATATGAAAAAAGATCGAATTAACGGCAGGATATTGCAAGAGTTAAAGCGCAGTGGTCGAATTGCCAACGCTGAACTTGCTGATTTGGTTGGTTTATCCCCATCAGCATGCTTGCGCCGTGTACAAGAGTTAGAAAAAGCAGGTGTGATCAAAGGCTACCGAGCAGTTATTAATAATCAAGCGTTTGGACTTGGTTTTGTCGCGTATGTGGGGGTGGGTTTAAATGAACACTCTACGAAATCACAACGAGCTTTTGAACAAGCACTTGAGTTTATTGATGAAGTTAAAGAGTGCCATAATGTCACAGGAGCATTTGAATATTTACTTAGAGTAGAAACCGCTGATATTAAGTCTTATAAAGCATTCCATGCTGATGTTTTAGGATCAATCCCACAGGTACGAACTATCACTTCGCATGTAGTGATGGACTCACCAAAAGATGAGCGGGCGTAAATGCTAGCGCTAACAGTGCGATGCCACTTTTAATTTTATGCTGAGTCCTTGCTTGGTGGTTTATGTCACTTTATATACCCAACAAGTAGCAGTAAGCAGGCTACTTGTTGGGTTTGATATGCGCTCAATATTGAGGTTAAAGCACGTTTAATTAAAAGTAACTATCATCGCTGATACGCAATGCCATACAATCGCTGTGGCCGTTTATAATCATGCTTTTATCAACGCGTACGCCAGCACCGGCGTATTTACCTGCTGCGGTAAAACTACATATTTGCACAAAGTAATCAGCTACTTTAGGAAGGGCAAATAACTGCTGGTATATTTGCTCTTGAGAGGCAAAATGACCCGTTGTTTTTTCTATTACGTGTTGTTGTTCATCAACGAGTTGAATATTTGCACCGCATCGACCAACAATCGGTTTAACGACATAGCCTGTTTGCAATAGTTCATCATTTAAATCAAATGCAGTATTGAGTAAAAACGGATGATTTGGAAATAAACTCCACAGTACTGGCAAAATTGCTTTATTACTGGGTATTAATGTCCACAGCGGCTCAAAAACCATCACATTTTTACGAAGTAATACATCGACCAAACGTGGGGTTTTACCAGATTGCCAGTGCGGCTCAAAATCATCGCTTTGGGATTGATCAGCCTCACACTCTAGTCTTATTTGATCAAGAGCGGTTTCCCATGACCATGTTTTCCAAACGTAACTGAGTTTTTCGCCATCAGCGTCAACAATATTACCCGCTGCGTCCCAGTGTAAATCAGTCAAACCAATGATTACTTTGCACTCAAAACCAGCGGCTTCAATAGCTTCTTTCATAAACAATGCATGGTAATGTTCTTCTGGCTCATCATCTTGCAATATATGGACAAGGCCGTTTACTTCACTTTTTCGCCATGCCCTTACTAAATCTTTAAATAAATCATGGCCGGCATCAATACCCGTTTTAACACCAAAGTGTTTGGCCCATTTACCTTGTACTTTGCCACTTTCCATATAGCACGATGCTGAATCGCAGTTGTATTCATAGACTTTCAAGCCTGCGGGAGTTAATGCAAAATCAAATCGACTGGTGATCAGTTGATTTAAGCGATTATCCCATGATTGGCGAATCTTATTGAGCACCGCATCGGGTAAATTAAACTTTTTTAATAGCTCAGGATGCTGCAGTACATAGTCTGTTGCATGCATAAACAAGCCATGTAATTCATTGGTAGCATGTTCAATAGTTTGTTGAGCGGTTTTTGAAATTGTAAAATAATGATGTTGATCAGCATTAACTGAAGTCAATTTATGCCCTTGCATCATTTCTACGTAGGCTGCTTCATCGTCATTGGCAATGTTAAGCCATGACTTAGTGGCTTGCCCATAATCAGTTGCATATTGGGCTTTTATGGCAAACAGATCAGTGTTTATTTCAGGCGTAGGTTCACTAAATTCGCTGTACTCAGTTTGTGTCATCCAGCCTAAAATAGTGGCGTCACTGTAAGAGCACTCAATCCAGTAGTCACCTTCTTTTGTGACTTTCGCTTTGAGTTCGCGACACCACTGTTGATCTTGCGGCCATAGCTGATGGGCCACGTTTTGTTCAGCAAGACGAATTTTATCCTGATGTACTTCAACCACCACCGCAACATGGCCAGTTTCTTCAAATTCACCGCCTTCTTCCCAAATGAGTAAACTTCCTACCACTGGGTGGTGTTTTGCACCATTACGAAATGCTTGTAAAGGCAACCTGGTTTGATTGTTTATGTCACGCACTGAGCGTAGCTCAAAAATATCGTAAGCCATTGCAACATCATCAAAAATATAGCCATGATTGAGATACATCCAGCGTCGCGCAAATTCAACACATTGCCATTTATAGCCCATGTAAATACCATCGAGGTAACTACGATAGGCGCTACGGTTAGGATAAATTGTTTCGTCAGCTGTATCGTAATCAGACGAATAAACAGCAACATTACCAGGCGCATAACCTAATAATTCACCAAACTGACTGACAGGAACGCGGGATTTAATAGACAAAGTAATTCAAAATTAAGGAGTGATAATTTGCAGACTATAGGAGTGAATAAGGCCGATAGCAAGATAATAAATATAATCTTTCAGGCATTTTATATGTTGCTGCTAGATGCGTTAACCAACCGTTATTGCGTATTACAAAGAGCTCATTAATCACTTAATTATCATTTAGTTGATTTACGTCTTTATTGTCCCCATATTAACTAAAAACAGTCATTAAAGGGAAGTTATGCGTCATTATCCATTATATAAAATTGATGAAAAATGTTTGCGTCGCTTAGGTCAGGGAGTTTTAAAAACTTATAATTTAAATAAAATTATAGGTTTAGATACTGAAAAAGCAATCGCTAAAGAGTGTGAAGACTTACTTGCGCTGAATGAAGATTGTAATGCAGAGCATTTTGCCGAGCTTCGTCAAAGGCGGGCAATTAGTGACAGCGTGCCAGATGATGATCTATACGCGCAAGTTGTAGAAGCTGATGATGGTAGCTTATTTATAGTCAGTGTTTGTCGTAATGATGATGACGAGACTATGTTTGAAGTGTTTAGTGAGCATCCGTTATCAGAACCATTACTTGCACAGCTGGTCCGCTATATTAGTAAGGTATTTTGCTGGTGTACGCCTAGATATATTTGTGTATGGCCAGCACCAGGATCAATACCAGCCAAACAACTGCTAAGTTTGGCCGGTAGCCGCGCTGTTGATTCATTGTTAGCAGCACAAGATCCTAAACTGACTGTTGATGAATTACTCTGTGCAGATATTGCATTGCAGCCGTTTGAACTTGATAAAGATTGGCCTTGGTATGAGCGTGACTATACTCAGTTTTTAATGCAGCATCCTGAAATGGCAACAATAGTACCAATTAGCGAAAAAGACGATATCAGCGAAGCTATTGCAGCCGGATTGTGCAGCGCGGCGTTTTATAGAGGCAAGCCACTGGGTATGATAATGGCTGAGTCGAGCGATGAGCTAGGGTTTAACGGTTTACTAATCAGTGATATTTTTATTACTGGGCAATTTAGAGGACAGGGCTTTGCATCCCCAATGCAGCGTTTATATTATCAACAGCATATGCAAGGTTTTGAATTTTTCTTTGGTTACATTCATGCTGATAATAAACCTTCGTATAACAATGCACTTAAACAAGGACGAGAGTTGCTGCGCCAAGAAGTGTACCTTCCTGCGCATTTATTCTTATAGTTGTTTTGCTATTAATTTCAAAAAAATTAATCAGCTAGAGTAAAAACTTGGTGTTGTCTTGTGGCAATATAGTGGTAATTAAGCTAGCCTTTTTATGGTTATTAGTTTTATTAAGTACGATATGAAGCCTAAACGTTTTACTCGTTATTTGCCGCTTAATTCATTAGTTATGTGCTTGGCAGCTTTGCCAAGTTTTTCATATAGTAATGAGCAAGATACCAACCTATTTGAGATCCCGCTTGAGAGCTTACTTAACATTGAAGTTGTGAGCCCGTCACAAACCGTAAAAAAGATAAGCCAAGCGCCGAATATTATTAGCTCAGTTAACGCCACTCAAATTGCAAGTATGGGCGCGCGAACGCTATCAGATATATTGAAAATGTTGCCTGGTGTACAAATACTGTCGCGGCGAAATGGCCGAGACATGGTGTGGATCCGAGGCATTCCATCAGGTCGAAACAGCAAAGTAATGTTAACTATTGATGGCGTACCTCAGCGGGAAGGCTTAGTTGGAGGCTGGTCTTCTGATGAACAGATACAAATAAATAATATTGAGCGAATAGAAGTTATTCGCGGTCCAGGGTCTGCGTTATATGGTGGTGATGCGTATTCAGGTTTGATTTCTATTTTTACGAAAGCAAAAGCGCCTGAACGAACTCGCATCTCAGCAGGGGTTGGCAGTTACGATCGTAAATCAGCTACTATCAATACGGGGAAAGAGTTTGTGGGCGGAACATTTGTTTTGTCAGGACGACTCTTAGATAGCAAAGGCTATCCTCAACAATATGACCGCAACGGTTTTGCATCAACGCATGATAATAATGTTGATGCTAAAAGTCTGGGAGTGTCTTTACGCAACGAGCAGTGGCAATTTGGTATAAATTATGATGATTACACGACAGAGTATCCTCATTACTCGTCAAATCAATATAAATCTCAACGCTATCAAACACTCAGTGCGCACATTCAAAATAAACTTAGCTTTGATAAATTATCGATAGAAAATCAATTGTATACCTATAAGGTGAAGCGCTACTTTGAACGTACGATTACCGATCTGCAGGGCAATATTGATTTTTATTCTGACTCAGACTTGGATTCCACATCAAATGGTGTGCGCAGTCAGTGGAGCTACGCGTTTAATCCAAATCACCATGCTATTGTGGGGCTGACCTTTCAACAACGTCAAGTCGGTGAATATCATGAGACGATAAAAAAACAAAACGCGGTAGAAGTTAATGAGTATGAATCAAGGGTGATTCGAGATGGTGACTTAACACCATCAAGCCATAATCGGGCTATTTACTTTCAACAAGAATCACTATTTTTTGAGCAACGCTTAGGATTGACGGTTGGTGTGCGGGTTGATGACTACCCTGAGTTCAGCTCAGAAACTTCTCCGCGGATTGCTGTGACTTATCAAGGTAATGAACAGTGGTCTGGTAAATTGATATGGGGAACGGCTTTTCGAGCGCCTACTTTTTTACAGCAATATGAAGTGCGCAGTGACAATAATATATCAGGAAATCCAAATCTAAATCCTGAACAAATAGAGACATTTGAAGGTGAGTGGGTTTATCATTTTTCAGCTAATAATAATATTACTCTGCGCGGGTTTAGCAGTTATTTGAGTGAGTTTATTCAGTCTGTAAATGGTAAGCCTTACGAAAATAGCAGTGAGCAATTACACGTTCCTGGATATGAAGTTGAGTGGAATAATCAATATTATGCAGATTGGTCTCACTTTAACCGCATTAGTACTTCATTTAATTATACCCGAGTTAATTCAGAGCAAGCGTCATTGGCAAAAGATACATTAAATTGGCTGCTGTTTATGGAGGATGAGCAATTTTCATTTTATGCGGGAATTAATTACCTTAGTCGGCGTAACCAAAGCCTAAGCTATCATACCAGTGTAAAAGTGCCAGAAATTGCACAACGAGATAATAAAGGTAGCTACTGGACTTTGGATGCTCACTTGAGTTATCGCCCTAGTAAGCAAAGTGCGTGGCAATGGACTATTGGTGTAAAAAATATGTTTGATAAACAGCATTATAACCCTACCTATGCGCCAGATAGCTACTATGACGTAAGGAAAGAGCCACAAAGTTATGAACTGAGTGTGGCATTGTCATTTTAATAGGATGACCTGCTAGGTTATTTAAAACAGTTAATGCAAAGCGGGTTATCAAGGTGCTTTTTAAATTCAATGTTTGCTGATAGCCATGTTGAAGGCTAACTTGCTTGTATGGTCCTGGGCAACACTTGTCCTGCGCATAGATATAAATATTGACTTCATCCAATATAGAATATTGCAATATCTCTCCTAAATATGCACAACTTTAGGTCTAAAAATAAATCCTAACAGAGGTAATAGTTAACTTTAGAGCGAAGTTTTTTAATTTGTTGAAATAGTTTTCCTCTTTCGTCGGTCTTTGCATGTGGGCACTAATAATCAATAATCATTTCAAGAGGTCGTGAGTAGGATGACTAAAGTTAAACGCAGTAGGTTGGGTATGCCAGCGATACTTTATCGAGGTAGCTTATTACTAGGGTCGATGGCTGTTTTTGCAACGGCGACACTTTATTTTGCAGGCGCATTTAATCGTGATGCAGTAACAGCACCAAAATTTGTTGATTTGCAGCAAGGTGACACATCACATGCCGGTTTTCGTCGTGCGCATGCTAAGGGTATATGTATAACGGGTAACTTTGAATCAACAGGGGCACTATCTTCTTACTCGGTCGCAGAGGTGTTTAAAAAGGGCAGTACGCCATTTTATGGGCGTTTCTCAATTGCAGGTAATAATCCAACCGCGCCAGATTTAAAAGCACCGGTGCGCAGTCTAGCATTTGCAGTAAACAGTGGCACAGTCGATGAATGGCGTGTTGCTATGAATACGCCTCCTGTAATGGCAGTTGCTACACCTGAGGCATTTTTTCAGCAATTGCAGGCATTATCACCGGATCCTATAACAAAACAACGAGACCCAGAAAAAATAACAGCGTTCTTTAAAGCACATCCAGAAAGTAAAGCATTTAATGATTGGAAAGCTGACTATGTGCCTGCCAATAGTTTTGCCGCTGAACGTTATCACAGTATCAATGCGTTTTATTTACATAATGAGCTAGGTGATAAACAAGCTGTGCGTTGGGTTGCGCGTCCGCACAAAGCGACAAATAATGCTGCGATGCTCGATACGTCATCGGACAACGCACTTCAACAAGAGTTGGCATCACGTTTAGATCAAAACGCTGTTAAATTTGATTTAATTTTTACCTTAGCGGCGTCTAATGATGATGAGAATAATCCAACCATACCGTGGCCCTCAGATAGACAGACGATAAATGCTGGCACATTATCAATCGTTTCTTGGCACAACCAAGAAAACGCAGCCTGTGGCGACGCAAACTTTGATCCGTTGGTGTTACCGCAGGGTATGAGTGCGACAGCCGATCCGATTTTACGTGCGCGTGGTGCCGCGTATGCGCAGTCCTATCGTCGTCGTGCAAAAGAAACATTGTTAGGTGCTAAAGTTAGCGCAACAAACGGAGGTGAATAATGTCAGCAAATAAGGGCTACTCAGCAGGCAGTCGGTTATTACATTGGGTGATGGCGCTGATGTTAATATCGATGCTATTTTTAGGGTTATCAATGGTACAAAGCTTGGCCGTTTGGCAGGTTGAGGCTGTCACCTTACATAAATCTACCGGTATTTTAGCGCTCATTTTAGTTGTGCTGAGATTAATAAATAAAGTGTACAGCTGCACGCCTACTTTACCCACTGAGTTACCTAGGTTGCAGCGGTTTGCAGCTCATATCACTCACTTTGGGCTTTATTGCGCGATGATACTGATGCCGCTATCTGGCTGGTTAATGCAAAATGCGGACGGGCGCGTAGTGCAGTTTTTTGGGTTATTTCAGTTACCTAATTTGCTTGACGCTGATATTAAATACTTTGCATTTTTCCGAGAAATGCATGGCATTGTAGCTTGGTTGTTTTTAGCAATGATTTTTATGCACATCAGTGCCGCGCTTTATCATGGTTTAATCAAACGTGATGGCGTTATGAGCGCAATGCTGACAGGCAAAAAGTAGCTGTAATAAAGCTCACTTAGGTATTCATTCCAAGAAAAAGGCCAGTTTTACTGGCCTTTATGCATTTTTGTTTATTCATAGCTGCGGGCTTTTTTGGTTTTAATTACGGCAATATAGCCGTGCCAGCTGGCATAGCTAAGTAGTGGCATAATAACTATAAAACCAGTAGCACCAGTGACAAAACCAAGGGCTACGAGTATAAAAATACATGCAGACCAAACAATCATCGCTGAAAAGTTGGTTTTAACGGCATTCATTGATGACATAACCGCGGTCATTATATCGACCCGTCTTTCCATCATAATTTGTGGAGTAAATGCTGAAATAGCAAATACAGTAACCAGCAAAATTCCGCCGATAATGGTACCTAAAGTTAAAAAAGCGGAGAGTTCTTCAAATGTAGGATTAGCATGACTGGGGTAAAGTGCATGAACTATCGCTGCCAGACGCATCCATATAATCATTATTACCATCAGTAAAATTGCAAATCCCCATTCACCGACCGGGTTTCTGAACATTGATTTTAGAGAATGGCTAAGTGTTGGTGTGTGGCCTTTTTCTAGCTCCCAAGCAACATCATAGAGACCGACCGCAAATACCGGGCCGATCAGAGCAAATGCGACACTGGCTGGTAAAACAACTAAGTAGCTGTCAGTGAACACCGCGAAATAGACAATTGCCAGCGGGATCAGAGTGAAAACAATCCCATAAATCAAGCTTAAAATAGGGGCTCTGGCCATATCTTTAAAGGCCAGTGCCAGCCAATGAAATGCTGCAAAAGTGCTGACCTTATTGCACTCTAAACAGCGCGCAAATTCGGAGTGTTTATCTATTGTGTTTGTTGACGGCATAAGGAGCTTCCTCTAAAGGCTACTCTTAAGGTTTAGAACATTTGGCCGCTATTTACAAATTTTCAATTAAGCTTTTTATGCCTCATAAGTGGGGGGAGTATCCTATTTAATGGGATATCAATTTTGACTTTGTTGAATGAGTAAAAGTAATTCTGCGGTTGCGCTGGCATCAGCGAGTGCTCGGTGATGGCTTATTAGGTTTAAGTCAAAATGCGCACTGAGGTTACCTAAAGAGTATGATTTTAAACCAGGAAACGCTTTGCGAGATTCAACCACAGTACATAACTTGGGCATTTTAAAGTGGATACCTGCCATTTCACATTCTTTACGAATAAAGCCGTAATCAAAGTTTACATTGTGAGCCACAAAAATAGTGCCTTTTAGTTTATTAAGTAAAGTCTCAGCTATTTCAGTAAAGCGTGGTGCAGTTGCTACCATTGCGTCATTAGTACCGGTTAAAGACACTATAAACTTAGGGATGCGCATTTGCGGGTTGATAAGTGTTGACCAAGTATCAATTACTTTGCCGTGTTGCATTTTGACTATGCCAATTTCGGTGATCCGATTGCCGCCTTTTAAACTACCAGTGGTTTCAATGTCGACCACGCTGTAAATACGATTGGGATCATTAACCCATTTTACGGCCGCAATGTGTACATTGAATCCATTATTTTTGAGGCAATCAATCGTTGTTAGCTGATTACGTCTTAATTTATCACCTGGGGCTTTTACTTCTTCAAAATGGAGTTTATTACCATTTAGCACCATCAAATCAGGGTAACCATCTTTAAGCTGCATAAAGCGCATGGTCATATTCTTTAAGTGACTTTTTAGCGCTGCTAATGAGCTATTTAAAATCAGCACTTCTAATGGTCGTAATAGCTCGCTATGCCAGCGAAACAGCCCATTAGCTTGCTCAAAATAACGGGCGGCACTTTTACAAACGTGTTTTAGTAAATCATCCGGTGTTTGCCAGTTTGCTAGTAGTGCTTCAATTTGTTGGTGTTGGGTATGATAAAAGCAGTCGGTTCTCAATGATTGTGGAAACATATCAAACTCATTGCAAGGTGGGGTGGGAGTATCTATATAAAGCTCGCGCCAAAAAACTAAACCAAAAAGGCTCTGCCAAAGCGTATTTTCGGTATAAAAAACGGTTAACCCTTGTTGAGTGTACTGTTCTGTAACACCTTGCTCTACATCGTTTCGATAAACTTCGTCAATTTCAATAACACATTGCGTATCGGCGAGCATTGCACTTAAGCGAGAGCGAGTTTGCTTGTTAAATTTACGCATTAAAAAGTCATCAGCAAAATACAGTAAATCATCAGTGAGCGGATCTTCGATGATGGTTTCAAGCTGGATTTTTACCCACTCTTTATTACCTTGGCGGTATTGCTCGCGTATTTGTAATTCAGTTGCTTCAGCGCTATTTTCACAGGCATTTAAAAGTGTAAAACACAGCTCAATATTATATTTTTTTAGTTGTTGGTGAAGTCGTAAAAGGAGCTTGTTTTTAAGGTTGACTGCTAATGTACCTTCGGCCGGTTGATTAATAAGCTCAATAGCTAAAGCTTGATATTCGTCATCACTTTGCGCGCTTTTAAATGCCATGCGATAACGATTTAGCGCGTAGTTAGATTGCGCCTCTTCACGTGTATCAAAGCGAGCTAAACTTACTGTATGGTTTTCTCGTGTGG
Organism: Pseudoalteromonas sp. SG41-1; assembly: GCF_014164575.1. Classification (NCBI taxonomy): domain Bacteria; kingdom Pseudomonadati; phylum Pseudomonadota; class Gammaproteobacteria; order Alteromonadales; family Pseudoalteromonadaceae; genus Pseudoalteromonas; species Pseudoalteromonas sp. SG41-1. The sequence goes on along the minus strand of NZ_JACJFL010000011.1, from coordinate 54,480 downwards.
TTCTTAGGCCCAAATCACGCAGTACAAAGCTATTTTGATGGTTAATATCACCAGTGCTTAAGCGGCCTATGTATAGAAATTCAAAGTATTCATACACAGCAAAGCGGTTATTAATAACAAACTGGTTATAAAGGCAGGTTAAATGTTCCGGCTTAGTAGCAAAAAAATCGCAAGTCTGTGCTACCAGTTGTGCTTTAGTGACGCTTTTTTTAATACTAGGTTGGATATCGAAAGGCGCGAGTAGTGCTAGCAATACGGGTTTAGTTAGATGTGCGAGTACGTGTTGATAGTCGGTGTAATTTGGATGACTAATGAGCTGTGCTGTTTTTAGCTCTTCGAGTGCCAGTGCCGGGCTGTCTATTTCATTATAATTAAGCGTGGTGATTGCTACGAGTAAAGGTTTACGAGAATAAATGCGTGCCAGCATGCACTGGCCTTGCTCAGTAAGTCGGTTTACTTTATTAATGAAATCGACGTGTTTTTGCTCTAATAAGTGTCTGCATTGAGTGTCGATAAATGTTATTAGCTCTTTAAAGTGGGCTAAATAATATTTTTCGGGTAATTCTTTTTTCATAACACACACCGTAACTGTATAAAAAAACAGTATCTAGCATTTGCTTTAAGTAATCAAGAGTCGGTTAGTTGTTTTAGAATATCAGCCATAACTTGATTGTTATATTGATGGACGATGCGTTGACTCTTAAAAAGCTGTGGTAATTCAATTAACAAAACGACGATGATTAAAAATACGCCAAAGCTATAAATAGTGAGTATGCCAATTAGCATAAGCGTTAAATTCACCGCACCACGTTGAAATTTACCTAAGTAAAAGTGGTGTAAACCTGCGGCAAAAAACCAATTCAGTACCGCATAAGTATCAGGGTCTTTAACGAGACGCTTTTCTTGCTGGTAAAATAGTTTACGCTGTTCAGGGGACAATGCATTTACTTCTGAACGAAGCTGCTCTTCTTGAGCATTTAGTTGTTCTGATGTCATGGCATTAATAAGCCTCAAGGAAGTGGATCGGATTTTACGGTTACACAGTCGGGGTTATTGCAACGCCGTATTCTTTTTACGCCAATAAACAGACCTTTCACTAGCCCATATTTAGTAATTGCTTGATGAGTAAACTCTGAGCAGGAAGGACTGAAATTACAACTAATATTAAAATGTGCCTTAGCGCCGCCATTTTTTTGATAGCGGCGAATTGCACTAAGCGTCATTGCTTTAAGCACGGTTTCTGCCTAACGTTAAGATCACAGCTTCGCGTGACCAAAATAGCAAAAAACGTTTGCTTTCGATAACCTGAAATACCAGTTGCCAGCCATTTTGTGCTTCATCATTAAGTGTTGCTTCTAGCCTTTTAAGTGGTAACCCGCTCGAACCTAGCAGCAATGTGCCACAGCCACCCTCAACAACATGCAATACTTTATATTCATTAAAATTAGACATCGAGTTTCCTGTAGTTTGTTTTTTTGATAGATAATTCTGTGATTTTAAAAGTGATACCTGAGACTAACCAGATATGATTTTCAACCTAATATAGCTGATTTTTTTCGCATTTACTTAAAAAGCAGCTGTTTTTCGATTTTTTTCGCAACTTTTTTCTAAGCCGATTTATCAACGCTAGGACAGTTACTTAGGGTCACTTAGCTCTCTTCATTTTAGCCTATTCACAGTTTGTCAACCTTGAATTATCAGTTCCATTACTTTAACCTTTATTTTTATTGAACGTTCAATTAATAAAAATATGCCTAAAGTTGGAATGGAACCTGTCCGTCGTCAGCAGTTAATTGACGCTACTATTAGTTCGGTTGCTGAATTTGGCTTACAAGCAACAACCATTAATAGTATCAGTAAAAAAGCAGGATTATCGTCGGGCATTATTAGTCATTATTTTGGTGGTAAGCAGGGCTTGATAGAAGCCACTGTGCGTTATTTATTAACCAATCTAAAACACGAGCTGATCAAACAAGTAACGCCAACAACGACCCCTGAGCAAAGGTTAATGCTGATAATAGAAGCTAACTTTGCCAGATTACAACAGCGCAGCGATACCACTAAAACTTGGTTAAGCTTTTGGGCGCAATCGATGCACGATGTTCAGTTGCATCGCTTACAGAACGTAAATAGCCGACGACTTCTTAGTAATTTAGTCAGCTCATTTAAACAATTGATGGGTGATGATGAAGCCAAACTTGCAGCGCAATTATGTGCGGCAATGATCGATGGCTTATGGTTAAGAGCGGTACTAAGTAAGTCTGATCAAGATCAATTTGCACATTGTGAACAGCTAGCAAAAAACTTTGTATGTTCACTTATCAAACAGTATGGAGCTTAATGTGACAACACCTGTTTATCAAAACTTTATCAATGGTCACTTTTTAAAAAATCAAAGTGGCGAAACATTTGCAGTTAAAAACCCAGCAACAGATGACGTAATTTATTATGTAGAAGTGGCAGATGCGTTTATTCAAAATGCGGCTATTCAAAGTGCTAAACAAGGATTTGCTGCATGGTCAACTATGAGTCCGATTGAACGTAGTCGTATCTTACTAAAAGCGGTTGCATTATTGCGCGAGCGTAATGATTTACTTGCAAAAATAGAAGTGCTAGATACCGGTAAACCATGGCAAGAAGCCGAGTGTGTTGATGTGCAAACTGGCGCTGATGTAATCGAGTATTTTGCAGGGCTAGCACCTGCCCAAGTTGGCCAGCAGCAAATGGTTGGCGAAGATTTTTATTATACCCGTAAAGAGCCATTAGGGATTTGTGCCGGAATCGGTGCGTGGAACTACCCGCTGCAAATCGCTTGTTGGAAATCCGGCCCAGCTTTGGCTGCCGGAAATGCATTTATTTTTAAACCTTCTGAAGAAACGCCACTTGGCGCAATTAAGCTTGCCGAAATATTCATCGAAGCGGGTGTACCAGCGGGTGTGTTTAACGTGGTGCAAGGTGCAGCAGAAGTCGGCCAGTGGTTAACACAATCAGCTGATATTGAGAAAGTATCGTTTACCGGCGAAGTAGGCACAGGTAAAAAAGTAGTTGCTAGTGCTGCGGGTTCATTAAAAGATGTCACCATGGAACTTGGTGGTAAATCACCACTGCTAGTATTTGATGATGCCGATATTTCACAGGCAGTAAGTGCTGCAATGTTAGGTAATTTTTATACGCAAGGTGAAATTTGCACTAACTGCACCCGTATTTATGTACACAAAAATGTTTATCAGCAATTTATTGATGAGCTTAAAACACGCACTGAAGAAAATATTATAGCGGGCGATCCACTCGATCCTAACGTTAACTTTGGCGCATTAATTTCCAAAAAGCATCAACAATTAGTGATGAGCTATATCGATAAAGGCATCAGCGAAGGTGCAACGTTATTAACAGGTGGTAAAACGCTTAGCCCAGCCTCTGCACCAAACGGTTACTTTGTTGCACCAACGGTATTTATTGATTGCACTGATGATATGACGATCGTCAAAGAAGAAATCTTTGGTCCCGTAATGAGCGTATTAACGTTTGATGACGAAGATGATGTAATTCACCGTGCTAACGATACTCACTTAGGCCTTGCTGCAGGCGTGTTTACCAAAGATATTAAGCGCGCACACCGTGTTATTCATCAGCTGCAAGCAGGCATTTGTTGGATCAACAGCTACGGCAATTCGCCAGCAGAAATGCCTGTGGGCGGTTATAAGCAGTCAGGTATCGGTCGTGAAAATGGTATTGAAACACTTGATCATTACACCCAAACTAAATCGATTTATGTCGGTATGACTAATATAGAGAGCCCATTTTAATGACTGCACTAACGTATGATTACATCATAGTGGGTGCAGGGTCGGCGGGCTGTGTACTGGCTAATCGTTTATCCGAAGATAGCAGCAACCGCGTTTTATTATTAGAGACTGGCGGCAGCGATAAAAGCATTTTTATTAAAATGCCTACCGCGCTATCAATTCCGATGAATTCAGATAAATACGCGTGGCAGTTTCATAGTGAAGCTGAACCGTATCTAGATGATCGTCAAATGCACTGCCCGCGTGGCAAAGTGTTAGGTGGCTCATCATCTATCAATGGCATGGTGTATGTACGTGGCCATGCTAAAGACTTTGATGAATGGCAACAACATGGTGCACAAGGGTGGGATTATCAATCCTGTTTACCGTATTTTCAAAAAGCAGAATCATTCTATTTAGGTAAAAACGACTATCGTGGTGATAGCGGCCCTTTGGGTGTGAACAACGGTAATGAAATGGCGAACCCGCTTTATAAAGCCTTTATCAAAGCGGGCCAGCAAGCCGGATATGCAGCTACTGACGATTATAACGCAGCGCAGCAAGAGGGTTTTGGTCCAATGCACATGACCGTTAAAGACGGTGTGCGCAGCTCTGCAAGTCGTGAATATTTAGACCCAGTGAAGTCACGTAGAAACTTAGTTATTGTTACTGGTGCGTTGGCTGAAAAGGTGTTGCTTGAAGGCAAAAAAGCCGTTGGTGTGCAGTACAAAGTTAATGGCGATATTGTTAAAGCAAAGGCCAGTAAAGACGTTATTTTAAGTGCCGGTCCGATTGGTTCACCGCATTTATTGCAACTTTCTGGTATTGGCGACAGCGAAATACTTAAAGCAGCGGGTATCGAGGTTAAGCACCATTTACCCGGGGTTGGGCAAAATCTGCAAGATCACTTGGAGTTTTATTTCCAGTATAAGTGTAAGCAGCCAATTACCTTAAACGGCAAGCTTGGCCTTATTTCAAAGGGCCTTATTGGCGCGCGTTGGTTATTAAACCGCAGCGGTCTTGGGGCGACTAATCATTTTGAATCTTGTGCATTTATTCGCTCAAAACCGGGGGTTGAGTGGCCTGATATTCAATATCACTTTTTACCTGCGGCAATTCGTTATGACGGTAAAAGTGCTTTTGATGGCCATGGTTTTCAGGTCCATGTAGGGCATAACAAGCCTAAAAGCCGCGGTGCAGTAACAATTAAATCGGCTGATCCAACGGTTGCACCTAAGATCCAATTTAACTATTTACAGCATCAAGATGATATTGAAGGGTTTAGAGCCTGTGTGCGTTTAACGCGTGAAATCATTGAGCAAAGTGCGTTTGATGATTACCGCGATGGCGAAATCCAACCAGGTAAAGAGATTCAAACCGATGAACAAATAGATGCTTTTGTACGTCAGGCAGTTGAGAGTGCTTACCATCCTTCATGTTCATGCAAAATGGGTGAAGATGAACTGGCAGTAGTAAACTCAAACACTCAAGTACATGGCATTGAGGGACTGCATGTGGTGGATTCATCAATCTTCCCAACGGTTCCTAACGGAAATTTAAATGCGCCAACCATTATGGTGGCAGAAAAAGCGGCTGATCTAATTTTAGGTAGGCCACCACTTAGTAAATCGCAAGCAAAGGTTGCTGTTGAATCTCAATGGCAAACTGTGCAGCGTAGTTCGGAGATCTAATAAAGTCACCTGCAGCATACTTTGTGCTGTGGGGCTTGCAGTGGCGCGCATCATAAGTTGTTTGTGGTGCGTTAATGCGAGACTAAAAACACGGAGACATAATGATGTATTTTCATTTATTTTGGGGAGGGAATTATGACCTTATGGCTTAGTGCAGGCATTATTTTCACCCTACTAGCAATTGTTGCAATTTTAGTAAAATGGGGCAATGTAAAGTGTGTTGGCGTCACACCGGTAAGAACATTTACCTTTATCGCCATCTTATTTACATCAGGCTTAGATGTTGGCTTGATCATGTTTCCACTCACTGAGTTTGCAGGTTATGCAGACATAAAAGCAAGCCCAGAGTACGCGTTTGCCAATCCACTAGCTATCGAGTTTGGTTATTGGGGCTTTCTGATCTGGGGATTCTATTTCCTTACGTGCTTTTATTTCTGTGTAATAGAACCTAAAGTGAAATTTTTCGAAGTTCCTTGGGTTAAATTAATCAATAACGTAGTTATTATTGGTACTTGTGCCTTCACCGCTTTCTTATTGCTCTCTAACCTACCTTGGTATTTACCTAGTCTTGGTGATGGTGAGTCGATTATTCCGTCATTTTATTTAATTGTATTCGCAGCTATTTGCTTTGCGGTGTATTCAAGCACCGATATTAAATATGTACGTTTTCTAAGTATTTCAACTACCTGGTTATTTATAGCGCTAATTGGTTTTATGTGGTTTGGCGCATTTATGGGCGAAAATGGCCAAGTGTCAGATTTTACAAATAATTTAACGTTAATTGGTAGTTACTTTGGCAATATTAATCAGTTTGTACTGCCACTCAATGATTACCATGAGTTTTATTTATTTTGGTGGTTTGCGTGGAGTATTATGATCGGTCAATTCACATCGCGTTTTGTCGGTGGATTAAAAACCTATCAAGTATTGGGGGCAATGTTAATTTTCCCTTCAATCCCAATCGCAATTTGGTTTGGCGTGCTTTATCAGTATCACGAAGCAGGCATTGATACACAAGGGATCAAAAATATAGCAATGGTATTTGTTGGCGTAGTGTTTGTGATCAACTCGCTTGATTCACTGATCCGTTTATACACCGACAATATGGGTATGACGGTTAAACGTTTAGGTAAATTTAAATATATTGCGCTAAATGTTGTCGCTCTTTCATTATTAACCCTATTATTTAAGCAGAACTTTCTACAAATCCAGTGGGTCGGAGTGTTAGTGATTGGTTTGTTCTTTGCGTGTGCAGCCTATATTGCCTATAGCAAAGTTAAAACTGTGAGTAACATTGATAGTTCGCCGAAAGACAACAAAATTGACTACACAAAAATTGAATCAGCTAGCTAGATATTAGCTTATACAGTAGCGAAGGAATTAACATGACAACACAAAAAACATTATTAGCAGTCGCATTACCGTTTGCACTTTTTTCAACCTCAGTATTGGCTGATTGGTCAGCAACCGTAACCGGCGCATCAGATTATACCTTTAATGGTGTGAGCCAAACGCAAAACGACCCAGCGCTACAAGGTAGCCTTGATTATTCATTTGGCGAGTCAGGCATGTATGCTGGCACGTGGGCGTCAAACGTTGACTTTGGTGACGACACAAATATTGAATGGGATGCTTACTTCGGTCGCTATGCGCAGTTAAATGAAGCGCTCAGTATTGATTACGGCCTTGCGTATTACAGTTACCATGGGCAAAGCAACTCAAGCGATGGTAACTACTTTGAAGCTTACACTAAATTTGGTTACGCAAGTGAGTTAGGGCAAACAGAGCTTAACTTCTGGTATAGCTGGGATTATTTTGGTACCGGCGCAGGTCATGTGATTTCTATGGTTGCACACACCATTGAACTTGCACCTAATCACGCACTGCGTGCCAGCTTTGATATTTCAAATTCACTCGATGGCGATAAGTTCGCATGGGATACCGATGGTAAATCGTATAACCACTATCGTCTTGCTTATCAAACAAGTTTAGCGGGTTTTGATATTGAGGTAGCGGGCGAGAACACCAGCCTAGATATTGATACTGCAGATGAGCGTATTGTATTGTCGATAGGCCGTACATTCTCATTATAAGTGTTTTAAATTATTTTATTTAAACAGCAAAACGGCCATTAAAAAAATGGCCGTTTTTTATTCGTTATCCTCTTCAATATACCTAAGTATATCGCCTGGTTGACACTCTAGATGCTTACATATGGCATCAAGGGTACTAAAGCGCACAGCCTTCGCTCTGCCAGCTTTTAATACTGATAAATTCTGTGGTGTAATACCAATGGCTTCAGCCAGCTCGCTTGATTTCATTTTACGTGTTGCTAGCATGACATCTAAATCTATTATTATCGGCATTAAATCACAAGCTCTTGTTCTTGTTGTAATTGGTGTGCTTGTTTCATTACCCATGCTATTACGTAAATTATAAGCCCAGCGAGTAACCCTATAATGTCGGTATCGCTGATGAATATAATACGGGTAAGCTCGTCGCTCGTTATAGTATTGATTAAGGTCACAAGCAAAGCAGGATAAATGGCAGTAATCACAAATTGTAGAAGTAACACACCACCGAGCCATGTGAAGCAACGAATGTTTTTAGCGCTAAAAAACAGTCCCTTGCGATAAAGCGAAAACAAACGAAGTAAAATAATATTTATTATGATAAATGGCAGGACTTGGATTAAACCGAGCCAAACTAAAGCATTATAGTGATTTTCTGTTAATTGTTTAGCTGCGTTGCTCCATGAGCCATTGACTTCAAGACCTATCCACATATGAGCGCTACCTTCGACGCCTAAATTTAGCTCTGAGCTAGTGAATAACACCATACTTAGGGTGATCAATATAGTGAATAAGCTGAGTAATAGTAAGGTTAAAATGATATTGCTCATCCAAATTATTTTCTTCATTGTTATAAGCTGCTTGACGTTAATTGAGTTAATAATACCTCATAATGAGGCTTTAATTCAGTTCCATTTAGCGTATCGCCATGGTGTTTTCCAGATGCGATATATAATTGCTTTTGACTGGATGCAGCATGTTTGAATAAAGACTTTGCCAATGATATTGGTGTTTGTGTATCATTTTCACCCGTTATAATTAGCAGCGGTGATTTATATTGTTTTACAATTTTAAGGTTATCAAACTCAAGTAAGCCATCAGAGTAGTTAATAGTGATAAAAGGTTTTGCGTACCAAGGAACTCTAGTGTCGGTCATTTCTTGAATATTAGTAATACTGCCTTCGAGTACTAAGCCATCAATGTTTCTTTTCGTTGTGACATAGCCTGCTATTACGCTTCCTAAAGAGTGTCCATGCAAAATAATTGGTTTGTTGTTAATGCGAGGATTCTGTTTTACGTAATCAAATATACTAAGTGCATCTTGCTTTAGGTTACTAACGGTAGGTGAGCCATCACTTTTTCCATAGCCACGATGATCAAACATCACTATATTTGTTTGTAGTGGCAATAGTGCCTCTAAGGGTTGTTTTGCAGCAATATCAACTCTGAACTGATTTCCCCCAAAGTAGACTATAGTGGCTTTAGCGTTTGCGACGGTTATAAGAGTTCCGCGAAGTTTAATGCCATCAAACGCTGTAATCTCAATAGGGTTTAAATTTGCTGTATTATTAATATTCTGGAGTGTGGTTAGATCAATCCCCTGATCTGGTTTAATAAAGTGTGACTCCTTAACTTCTATTGTTGTACATGCCGTTAGGATCAACAGGGTCATCGATAGCACGAGGTTTAAACAGAGAGCTTTCATTTTAGTTCCTTTAAGTTAAAAAACTAAGATGCCATTAAAATGAACTTTAAACAATAAAAAATTATCGTTTTTCGATAATTCAAAGTGCTGTTTATGAGTTTATTCTTCAACTGCTAGAGCTACCATGGGCAAATACTTTTAAATGGGCTGGGCGCCAATCACATGCGCTAAACTTTATTAACGACGAAGTTCAATTCAATGATTGGCCTTAATTATTATAAGTACCTAGCGGTTAAGTGATTTGCTCCCGCCATAGCTGTCGCATAGAGACTCATTAATACAAGCAGAGTTAAGCTATCACCGTGGTCAAACATATAGTTTGCTAGGCCCATATTTAATCCAAACGTTAAGCATAAAATTACACTTAGTAAGTTTATGTTTTTGCAAATATTACCGATCGCAAAGCTAAGTAGTAAACCAGCAGCACAGGCTAACGAGTAACTTAAAGCATTAATTAGTAACAACTCTTGGTTAGCAAGAGTAAGCGCAGCTGCTGTGCTAAAACACAGTAAAGCTACGAGTGCTGCTAATTTTAAAACACTGTAACTAAGTGCGACTTTTGCGCTGTAGCTAGTGTTGTAAATTGGTAGGGTAAATAACAGCTCCCATGAGTTTTGCTTTTGTACTTTGCTCCATAAACTTAATGTAACAATCGCGAATAAATTCAGCGTTAAAACAAAAATGGCCTGCTCAGTGATATTATAAAATAGATTCGCCACTACACCGAAAAAACATAAAAGTGTAATTAAAATAAGGTATTGAGAGAGTCCAGAGCCAACAAAGTAGCTAAGAGGGAATAACCCTTTATTAATTGAGCTGCCGTAATTTGATAAAAAACCACTGGGAACTGGCGACCAACCAGATTGCAGACCATTACGATAATTTAGTAATGAATCGGGGCGCCATTTGTACGCAGATGTAAAGCTTTTATGAAATAACACGATAGCAATAAAAGCAACGACGTTAACGGGTATTAGCCAAACTGGCAGTTGCTCAATAAGCACACACACTAACGTAGCTATAAAGAAGCTGAAATAGCAAACAGAGGTAAATAAATGGCTGAATGAGCGATTTAAAAACCAGATAATAATGCCAACAAGATTGGCCATCGTGAGCGTTGCTAATAGATTGATATTGCCCGCAATTATGATACTCAAGATAGAAATTAAGTTACTCAATATAATGAATACTTTACCTTGAAACATCACATGTTTACGGTAACCAACAACTAAACTCTGCCATTCAGTGGCTTGCAAGCGAATACTTTGCCAAGCTATCGCGCTGTACATACAAATAATTGAAAACATGATCATTAGTCCGATCAGATCTTCAATACCTGTAGCTATAAGGCATAGTAATGTCGTTATAATTGCAGCGATGAAATAACTGGCACAGCCGACGTCTTTTAACCAAAAACTGACAGCACCTTGATACCATGGACATTTACTGGCTTGCATCATCCATGTAACTCCACAAACAGCTGTTCAAGAGACAGTGTATTGATTGCTAGAGCACCAACAACAGTTTCACCTGTATAGCCATAAATAATGGCACAATTTTGCTGTCTGTTAAGTACCTTGTATGCACTGAGATCAATCGTCGACTCTTTAAAGCTGACTTTTCTAACGGTGTCGCGAATGACATCTAATTCGTCGAGTAAAAGTAACTCGCCTTGTTTTATAAGTGCAATGTGGCTGGCGACGCGCTCTATGTCAGAGGTGATATGTGATGAAAATAAAATTCCGGAGCCCGAATCTATTGCTAAATCGAAAAGATCACTCATAAATTCGCGTCTAGCAATTGGGTCTAAGCTCGCCACCGGCTCGTCTAAAATAAGTAGCTGGGGTCTGTAGGCCATGGCCATAATAAGGGCCAAAGTTTGACGCTGGCCGATTGAGAGATCATTAATCGCATCCTTGCTATTCAATTCAAAGCGCGCGAGCCATTTTGCTTCTAATTGCATATCCCAATTTGGGTAAAAACTGCGATGTAATGCCAAAGCGTCAGCAATTTTAAAACCTTCATAACCAAACGTTTGCTGGGCGACATAACCAATTTTTTGTTTACTGCTGGCACTTAATTGATGACTTAATTCACCTAATGCTTGTACTTCACCCTCATCAGGCTTTACTAAACCCAGCGCGCTACGTAATAAAGTTGTTTTACCTGCACCATTTTTACCTAATAAACCAATCACCATGCCAGGCTCAACATTAAGGGTGATGTTGTTTAATATCAGACGTTGGTTGTAATGTTTAGAGACATTTTTATAGCTAAGAAGTGGTTGTGTCATTGTTATAATTCCCACCGTTTTTTTATTAGTTCGGTTAAAGTCGGTTGTGGCACATCGAGTTGTTTGGCTTGCTGAATAAGTTGATCGATAGCTTTAAAAAGTAAGCTCTCTTGTTGATCGGTTTGTTGTGCTGTTTTTTGTGCGACACGGGTTGCTTGGCCACGGCGTCGTTCTAACCAACCTTGATCCACTAATTGACCAATCGCTCTGGAAACTGTCATAGGATTAACAGCAAAGTGATCCGCTATTTTTCTCACGGACGGAAGCTCTTCACCTGCAGCTATTTGCTCACCTACAATTAAACGCACAATTTGTTCATGTAATTGCTTATAAATGGGATCGCCACTATTGGGGTTGACATTAATAAATTCTAGCATTACTCTTTCTCTACTGTATTAATACATTAATACACCGATACACTAAGTAATAAGTTATCACATTAAGTGTAAAATGCAAACAAGGGAAAAGTGATGAAAAGCATATCAAATTGTTTTAATAGACTGATAATTAAAGTGATGATGCCAATTTTAATGGTTGCATCAACTGCGTCATACGCAGAAAATAATCAAAATAACCAACCAAAACTGACGCCATGCTATATGGAAGGGCTGTCTGATCGATTGATGTGTGGCAGTATTGCTCAACCATTGTCAGATGATCCAAGCGAAGGGGAGATTGATATCCACTTTGCAGTTATACCTGCAATCAAGCCCAGTCATCCTGATGAAGCGGTACTTGGTTTTGCCGGTGGCCCGGGACAAGGGGCTATAGATTTAGCGAGAATATTTGACCATAACTTACGTTTTGCTCGCGAAACTCGTGACATAGTCTTGGTTGACCAGCGTGGCACGGGTTATTCACATCAATTGCAATGTGAAAGTGATGACCTAAAAACCCAGTTTGCTTTTAATGATGTGATTGCCGATCTTCAAGCCATGGGAGCAGAAGATACGCAAAAATGTAAAGCAAAGCTCAATATTGATTTGAGCAATTTTACTACGCCTGTTGCGGCAAAGGATTTTGAAGCTGTGCGTGTTGCTCTTGGTTATAAAGGCTTTCATTTATATGGGGTGTCATACGGCACACGTATAGCGCAAGAATACATGCGCCAATTTCCTAATGCTGTTTTAACGAGTACCTTAGATGGCGTTGTGCCAATGCAGCAAAGTCTGGCTGCCATAGGCGGAGCGGTTGATGGTTCACTGGCTGCATTATTCAAGCGCTGCGAAACTGATGCTTTATGCGCAGCCCAATACCCTAACTTAGCAAATAACTTTAATTCATTGCTTACGAGGCTTGAACAACAGCCTGTACAAACACAGGTTAGACACCCACGCACCAATGACCTTATTGATTTTACAATCACTAAAATGAAGCTTTACAGTGCGATACGATTTGCGCTTTACGGCCATGCACAACGTGCGATTGTACCAATGGTTATTGAAAAAGCACTAAGGGGTGACTATTCACCATTGGCTGGCATGATGGCGAATGTTGATTTAACACAATCTTTAGCAATGGGTATGCATAACGCCATCGTTTGTGGTGAAGATTGGCCACGCTTAACAACGCAAACCCGCGCTCAGTACAGTAAAACTTATATGGGCAAAGCAATGATTGCGGGGTTGGATATAGCGTGCCCAATTCTGAATGTAAAAGCCGTTGACGAAACATTTTATCAGCCGCTAAAAACCAGTACGCCAACGTTACTTCTTTCTGGTGGACGCGATCCTGCTACACCTGCAAGTTGGGCCGAGCTTGCGATGGTTGAGATGACAAATGCCACCCACTTAGTTGCACCGACTGCCACCCATGGCATTGGCTCACAAACCTGTGCGCCGAAAATCATTGCCAAGTTTATCGACCAGCAAAGTATGCAAGACATTGACAAAACCTGTATTAATGATGCAAATGACAAACCGTTTTTTATGAATATTAACGGCGTAGCCGTTGCCAATAGCCACCCAGCTGATGCAGCTAACAAGGAGTAAGTGATGATTAAAGTAACCAACCTAAATAAGAAGATTGGCGATGTTAATGCGCTAAATGGTTTAAGTTTTACTGCACAGGACGGCAAGATAACTGGCCTCCTAGGGCCAAATGGCGCAGGTAAAACCACTTGTTTACGCACCGTATTTGGATTGTTAAAGGCTGATAGCGGAAATGCTGAAATTGACGGCATTGATGTTGCCAAAGAGCCGATGGTAGCAAAGCAAAAACTAGGATTATTTCCTGATCCGTGCGGCTTGTATGAGCGATTAACACCAAGGGAATACATTACTTTTTTTGCCCAGCTCAGTGGTCTCAATGCCAGTGATGCAAAACAAGCGACAATAGATGTGATAAATAAATTAGCTATGAATGATATTGCCGATCGCCGTTGCCAAGGCTTTTCGCAAGGCCAACGGATGAAAACCGCCTTAGCACAAGCCGTGGTTCATAACCCATCAAACATTATTTTAGATGAACCAACCCGTGGGCTTGATGTAATGAGTACCCGCATATTAAGAGAGCTGTTGCTGTTATTAAAGGCGCAAGGGCACTGCGTGTTATTTTCATCGCATGTTATGCAAGAAGTTGCAGCGTTATGTGATCACGTGGTGATCATGGCCAATGGTCAAGTGATTGCACAAGGTTCAGTGGCTGAGCTGTGTGAACATGCAGGTAAAGAGACATTAGAAGAAGCATTTGTCGCCTTAATTGGTAGTGATGAGGGGATTGCAGCATGATTAATTTATTAACAGTGTTATTTAAAAAAGAAGTGATGGATGCCAGCCGTGATAAACGCTCGATAATGGCGGGGCTGTATTATGCGATAGGTGCACCAATTGGTGTGTGCTTATTAATGAGTGTTTTGCTACAGCAATTAGCATCGCCTGAAGCACTAAAAATTAATATTGAAAATAGCGATAGTGCACCAGGACTTATTGCTCACCTTAATAGTCGTGATATTTTTGCCAGTACTGATGCTAATGAGCGTAAAGATATTACTTTATCAATCAGTGATGACTATCAACAAAAAATGAGCGAAGGGCGCCCAGCTACGGTAACGCTAATTGCAGATAAATCTGATGATAAGTTGCGTAAACATATCAACCAAGTTGAAAAAGCAATAGCATTGTACAGCTCTGAAATAGCGAGCCTGAGATTAGTCTCTCGTGGTGTGGATCCGAGTTTGATGCGTGCAATCGCGATTGAAGTACATGATCAAGCTACACCTGATTCAAAAGGTGGCATGATTTTGGGTATTGTCGTATTAACACTTATTTTAGCTTTATTTTACGCGGCGATGAATTTGGCAATTGATACCAGTGCGGGTGAGCGAGAGCGTAATTCTTTATCGTTATTGTTGAGTCATCCATTACATAGTTTACATATTGTGCTTGCTAAAATAGGCGCTATCACCACGTTTTCGATGTTAGGTTTAGTGGTAATTTTAGTTGTCTCTAAGTTTTCGTATGCAATGGTGCCGTGGCAGCAAATGGGCTTTAGCATCACTATTACCCCTGCGTTTATGTTATTTAGTATCGCAATATGCCTACCTATCGCGTTGATGTCGGCAAGCTTACAAGTGTTTGTGTCTTTTATGGCTAAGTCATTTAAAGAAGCGCAATCTTACGTCACTATGGTGTTATTTATCCCAATGGCGTTAAGCATGATAACTACTTATGATATTGCGACAGATAAGGTGCAGTGGTTGCCGATAGCAGCACAGCAGTTTGCATTAATGGAATTTATTAAAGGTAATCCCATTCCTATCCCGCAGTTACTGCTATCAACAGTGATCACACTGGTATTATGTGCAGCCTTTAGTTTTTTAAGCGCGCGTATGCTGAAAAGTGAAAAAGTGGTATTTGGCTTGTAAGCTATTGAGTTGGAAATGAATCAGCGACCTAAAAGGCCGCTGATTTATTTTTGAGGGATAACTGAGCTGTTTAGAAGCAGAGTAAGTTATTAATAGCATTTTAAACAAGCAGCTTGGATAAAGTTTATAGCGTACCGTTGGATATAAACTTAGTAATTAGTTGTTGTTTCTTAAATAGAATTGCCACTGTTGCAAAGCAACACCTTGATATTAAGCCCTTATGAAACCGTAAGCTCTGCATTTTGAGGCGGTTTGGGTATCAGTGTTACGCAGCGAGATTTATAATGTCTGGCTGTACTCAGTCATGATCTGTTCAACCCAGTTAGCGATACGCTCATCACTGTGTTCGTATTGGCTGTCTTCATCAAGGGCTAAACCAACGAAGTGTTTGCCATCTTCGGTGAGTGCCTTAGAGGCTTCAAACTCATACGTGCTGTCGTTCGGCCACAATCCTAATAAAGTATATTGTTGGCTACTTATTTCATCATGTAACATACCAAGTGCATCTTGAAACCATTGACCATAACCTTGTTGATCGCCCATACCAAATAAAGCGATGGTTTTGCCATTGAGATCAACATCTTTAATGTCGTCCCAAATCGACTCCCAATCTTCTTGTAACTCGCCAAAATCCCATGTGGAGATACCAAAGATGATAAAGTCGTAATTTTCTGCATTTTTTAATGGTTCATCTTTGATGTTATGCAGGCTGACAATGTCTTGACCGATAATATCGCGAATTTTTTCTGCTGCTATTTCTGTATAGCATGTGGTAGAACCATAAAATAAACCAATTTGCATCGTATTTATCACTGTGTATTTGCCTGATATGATAGGCTGAAGTTTACCGTAAGGTATTATTAATTGATACCTTGATAACTATGAGAATAACTGTGACCACGTTACCTGATCATGAGTCATTAGACTCAGCCATTACAGATCACGACGAACTACTCGGTAATAGTGATTATCTTGAATCTTTTTTAGATAACCTCTATTTAGAACAACACGTAAGCGATAACACTTTATCTGCGTATCGCAGCGACTTGGATAAATTTTGCCACTTTTTAAAAGGTCAAGATTTGCTCACCGTGAGTGGCCAAGATATTGAAAGCTATTTAGCGCATCGTGTTGATTTAGGTTTAAAGCCTCGCAGTACGGCGCGCAGTATTAGCGCGTTAAAGCGCTTTTACCAATACTTTGTGCGTGAAAAACACATTACTGATTCGCCAATGGTAAATATTGCTCAGCCTAAAGCGGGCCTATCATTGCCGAAAACGTTGTCAGAAAATGAAGTAGAAGCACTTTTGGCGGCGCCTAATGTTGAAGAGCCGATGGGCTTGCGCGACAAAGCTATGTTAGAGCTATTATATGCAACGGGTTTACGGGTTAGCGAGTTAGTTGGGTTGCGTATTGAACAAATTAATTTGCGCCAAGCGGTGGTGTTTGTTAAAGGTAAAGGTAATAAAGAGCGTTTGGTGCCGCTTGGCGAAGAGGCTATGTATTGGCTCGAGCAATTTTTAAAAGTGGGGCGCGCGCAAATGATCAAACATGCCACCGATTTTGTGTTTCCGTCAAAGCGTGGAGTCGGTATGACTCGACAAACTTTTTGGCATCGTATTAAACACTATGCTATTTTGGCAGCAGTTGAATCGCCTTTATCGCCCCATACGTTGCGCCATGCGTTCGCAACACACTTACTAAATCATGGTGCTGACCTAAGGGTTGTACAGATGATGTTAGGGCATAGTGATTTATCAACCACACAAATTTATACCCATGTAGCTAATGAACGGTTAAAATTGGTACATCAGCAACATCATCCGCGCGCTTAGTGAGAATTTTTTCGTACTTCGGCGGTCTGAGTAGTTAAGAATTATCAGGATATAAGAGAACATTATGAAAAAGTTAGTATTAGCCGGTGCGATATTAGGCACCAGTATAAGTGCGTTTGCCAATGGCGTTGCAGCCATTCCTGATGCCAACGATCCAATCGTGACTAAGTTTGCAGAGCTAGGTGTTACTGTTAAGCAAATTAGCCCAAGCCCAGTGGCCGGTTTAAAAGAGTTGATCACTGATAAAGGCGTGCTGTATGCAAGCGCAGATGGTCAATACTTAATGCAAGGCACCTTGATTGATTTAAATAACCGTAACAATCTAACCGAGCAAGCGCTTAATGGCGTTCGTAAAGAAGGCCTAGCGCAATACGAAGACTCAATGATTGTTTACAAAGCTAAAAATGAGAAACATAGCATAACTGTGTTTACTGATATTAGCTGTGGTTATTGCCGTAAGTTACACCGCGAGCTTGATGATTTACTTGAAGCGGGTATTACCGTTAAGTATTTAGCGTTTCCACGTGGTGGTTTACAAGGCTCAGGTTATGCAGATCTAATGAATGTTTGGTGTGCTAAAGATCAACAAGAAGCAATGACAGCAGCAAAATCGGGCGCTGATACAAAAGTAATGGCCGGTTGTCATGCCCCAGTTGCAGAACATTATCAGCTTGGCCAAAGTTTTGGCATTAGCGGTACACCAGCAATTATTTTAGAAGATGGTACGATGATCCCAGGTTATCAGCCTGCGGCCGCATTAGCTGCTGCGTTAGACGCTAATAAATCGTCATAGTATTATGCTTTTTATAAAAAGGCCGTTAGGCCTTTTTTTGTCTTTATTCCTTAATCTAAAAGTACCGCGCCTGCATGAAAAAATTAATTGTTGCTCGTGATCATCATGATGATTCACACCTGCCAAGCCATTTGCACCCTGTTATTAAACAAATTTATGCCAGCCGCCAAGTTAATCATGCCGATGAGCTAAATAATAGCGCAGCCACTTTACATGACTTCAAATTATTTAAAGACATAGATAAAGCCACCGCTTTACTTCAACATGCTCTGCGAGCGCAAAGTAAAGTGCTGATCGTGGGTGACTTTGATGCCGATGGCGCAACCAGCACCGCTACCTTAATGCAAGGCTTAGCGATGTTTGGTTTTGCTCATTTAGACTATTTAGTGCCAGACAGATTCAGCTTAGGCTATGGTTTAAGTCCCGCGTTGGCCGAGCAAATAGTCACTATGGCACCAGATCTAGTGATTACTGTTGATAATGGTATTTCCTGTATTGCTGGCATCGCAATTGTAAAAGCCGCGGGCATTAAAGTGCTGGTTACCGATCACCACTTGCAAGGCGAACAACTACCCAATGCTGACGCTATCGTTAACCCTAATCGCCATGATTGTGAGTTTCCATCAAAATCAATCGCAGGAGTCGGGGTTGCATTTTATTTATTGATTGCGCTTAGAAGTGCATTGCGTGATGTTGGTCATTTTGCGCAGCAACCACCGCCTAACTTAGCCGATCTGCTTGATATTGTAGCGCTAGGTACGGTTGCTGATGTGGTGGCACTGGATGCCAATAATCGCACCTTAGTTCACCAAGGTCTAGCGCGAATTCGTAGCGGCAAAACACGCCCAGGTATTACAGCGCTGATTGAGGTCGCTAATCGTAACGCAGCGCGTTTAAGCGCCAGTGATTTTGGTTTTTCGCTTGCACCACGCTTAAATGCCGCTGGGCGTTTAGATGATATGAGTTTAGGCATAGCTTGCTTACTTGCTACTGATATCAATCAAGCGCGACGCATAGCCGCTGAGCTGGATAGTTTAAACCATGAGCGTCGAGAGATAGAGCAGGGCATGCAACTTGAAGCACAAGCCGTGCTAGATAGGCTTGCTTTTAGCGATGAACAAACACCTGATGCTATCTGTTTATATCAAGAAGACTGGCATCAAGGTGTGATCGGTATTTTAGCGGGACGTTTAAAAGAGAAATACCACCGCCCAACAGTAATTTTTGCTGGTGGCGACAACGGTGAAATAAAGGGCTCTTGCCGCTCGATTGAAGGCTTGCACATGCGTGACTTGCTTGAGCGCTTAAATACCTTGCATCCACATTTGATCAGTAAATTTGGTGGTCATGCTATGGCGGCCGGTCTGAGTATTAATGAGCAGCACTTTAGTGAGTTTAAACGTGAGTTTGAGCAGGCGGTAAGTGGGCAGTTAAGTGAAGAGCATAAACGCTGTATTATCTTAACCGATGGCGAGCTTGCTGATGACTGCTTTAGCATGGAGTTTGCAAATGTACTCAAACAAGCAGGGCCATGGGGGCAGCAATTTCCAGAACCCGTGTTTGAACACACTTTTGAACTCGTACAGCAGCGCATTGTTGGTGAAAAGCACTTAAAGCTGGTATTAAAACACCGTTCAGGGCGTTTGGTTGATGCTATTGCCTTCGGTATTGATGTGCGCGAGTGGCCTGATACTGAAGCGCGCTTGGTGAAATTGGCCTATCAGCTCGATATCAATGAGTTTAGAGGTAAATTTTCATTACAGTTAATTGTCCGTGAGCTGCAAAAAGTAGCTTAAAAAATATCTATTATCGATGCATAAAGTACTAATAAAACGCACGGTTTTTTGTTAAAATCGGGCGTTTTATTATTTAAAGCGAAATTTAAATAATTATTAGCATAATTTTACCTGGCGATTAGCCGCGTAAACCAGCCATTTTGGAGTAATGTACATGTTTGAAGTGAATCCTGTGATTAATCAAATCAAGGAAATTCGCGAACGTACTGAACTGCTTCGGGGGTACCTTTGACTACGCTCTTAAACAAGAACGTTTAGAAGAAGTTAACGCCGAACTTGAAGATTCAGCCGTATGGAATGAGCCCGAGCGAGCACAAGCACTAGGTCGTGAAAAGTCAGCATTAGAAGCGGTTGTTGAAACTATCGATAATCTAGTAACTGGTACTGACGATGTTGAAGGGTTGCTTGAACTTGCAGTTGAAGCAGAAGATGAAGAGACCTTCAATGAAGCACAAAGCGAACTGACAGACCTAAACGAACAGCTTGAAGGTTTAGAATTTCGTCGCATGTTCTCTGGCGCACATGACGCAAATGATGCTTACCTTGATTTACAATCAGGCTCAGGCGGTACAGAAGCTCAAGACTGGTGTAACATGTTATTACGCATGTATTTACGCTGGGGTGAAGCCAAAGGCTTTAAAGTTGAACTGGTAGAGGCCACTGACGGTGATGTTGCCGGTATTAAAGGCGCAACCGTGCGCTTTGTTGGTGAATACGCGTATGGCTGGTTACGTACAGAAACTGGGGTTCATCGTTTAGTACGTAAAAGCCCATTTGATTCAAGTGGCCGTCGTCATACCTCGTTTGCTTCTGCGTTTGTTTATCCAGAAGTTGACGATAATATTGAGATTGATATTAATCCGGCTGATTTACGTATCGACGTATACCGTGCATCAGGCGCGGGTGGTCAGCATGTAAATACCACAGAATCTGCGGTACGTATTACCCACGTACCGACAAATACGGTAGTGCAGTGTCAGAACGAACGCTCTCAACATAAAAATAAAGCACAAGCGATGAAGCAGTTAAAAGCGAAGTTATTTGAGCTTGAGCTACAGCAGCAAAATGCTGAAAAGCAAACCCAAGAAGATGCCAAATCTGACATCGGCTGGGGCAGTCAAATACGTTCATACGTACTTGATGATGCGCGCATTAAAGATTTACGTACCGGCGTTGAAAACCGTAATACCCAATCGGTACTTGACGGCAATTTAGATAAATTTATTGAAGCCAGCTTAAAATCTGGCCTATAACCACCAAGCTAAAAAAGAGCTAAAAAATGACTGATCAAATCCAAGACGAAAATAAGTTAATCGCTGAGCGTCGTGGCAAATTAGACGCTATTCGCGCCAATTGCCCTGCTAACGGTCATCCAAATCAATTCCGTCGTGAGCATTACACGGCAGACTTACAGGCCGAGTTTGGTGATAAGAGTAAAGAAGAATTAGTAGAGCTTAACCACGTTGTGTCTATCGCGGGTCGTATCCTAGCTAAACGCGGACCATTCTTTGTAATTCAAGACATGAAAGGTCGTGTGCAAGCGTATGCATCAAAAGATGTCCAAAAAGATCTGAAAGAAAAATACGGTCAATTAGACACCGGCGATATCATTGGTGTTAAAGGCGCGCTTAATAAATCAGGTAAAGGCGATTTATACGTAGAAATGACAGAGTATCAATTACTGACTAAGTCACTACGTCCACTTCCTGAAAAATTCCATGGCTTATCTGATCAAGAAACTAAATATCGCCAACGTTATGTTGATTTGATCACTAATGAAGCAACCCGTGAAACGTTCCGTATTCGTTCACAAGTAGTTGAAGGTATTCGTCGCTTCTTAGCAGATCGTGACTTTATGGAAGTTGAAACGCCAATGCTACAGGTTATCCCTGGTGGTGCATCTGCGCGTCCATTCGTGACTCATCACAATGCCCTTGATATCGATATGTACTTACGTATTGCACCAGAGCTTTACTTAAAACGTTTAGTGGTAGGTGGTTTTGACCGCGTATTTGAAATTAACCGTAACTTCCGTAACGAAGGGTTATCAACGCGTCACAACCCAGAATTCACTATGATCGAATTCTACCAAGCCTACGCTGATTACATCGACCTGATGAACATCACCGAAGACATGTTGCGTACTGTTGCAACTAACGTATTGGGTAGCCCAATCGTTGTTAATACGACTAAAAACGAGAACGGCGAAGTGGTTGACTCAGTAGAGTATGACTTTGGCCAACCGTTTACCCGTTTAAGTATGGCGGATGCGATTTTAAAATATAATCCTGAGTTTGATGCTGCAGTATTCAATGATCCAGAAAATCACTTTGACGAATTAAAAGCGTACGCAAAGCAAGTGCACGTTAAAATTCCTGAAAATTGTGTTTGGGGCCCAGGTAAGTTCTTATGTGAAATCTTTGAAGAAACAGCAGAGCACATGCTTATTCAACCGACTTTCATCACCGGTTACCCGTGGGAAGTATCACCACTTGCTCGTCGTAACGATGAAAACCCATTTGTTACTGACCGTTTTGAATTCTTTGTTGGTGGCCGTGAGCTTGCAAATGGTTTCTCTGAGCTTAATGATGCACAAGATCAAGCTGAGCGCTTTACTCGCCAAGTGGAAGAAAAAGACGCCGGCGATGATGAAGCAATGCACTACGACGAAGATTACATTCGCGCGCTAGAGTATGGCCTTCCGCCTACGGCAGGTGAGGGGATTGGTATCGACCGTTTAGTGATGCTATTTACTGACTCATCAACAATTAAAGATGTTATCTTGTTCCCGCATATGCGCCCACAAGCTGACTAATGCTATGTTAGATTAAGTTGATATTATAAACGCCGCTTTAATAGCGGCGTTTTTGTGTCTGTAGCGGGTCCCGTCAATGGAAATTATACTGGCAATAATAAAATTTTAATTTTAACGTATTGAATTATGTGAAAATAAAAATTAATTATATAAAATCATCAAAATGAACAAGCATTATTTCTAAATTTAGCTAAACTATTGACTGAAAAAACAGCATAAAGCATGGTTTTTTAAACTCACGTCAATCTAAAGGACTTATATAAACGGATTTTATATGAAAGATAATAAACCTGATTCACCCTCTGAAGTACTCAGTATTGAATTACAACGAGAAACCTATTATCGAGCATGTATTGCTGAATTTCAGCAATTAGGCTACCAAGATCAATATCTCGAACAATTAACTGACGAATTAGTGCCTGTTCTCGGTGTATCCGCTGATATTAAAACCTCTTAATTTGATTAACGATTAAACAAAGTTGACTCTTTTTTGGCTGTTATGGGTGTTCTCTAACCATACAGTTACTTTAAACAAGAAAAGTGTTTGACATATTTTCTGAAATCTTTATTATACGCCCCACAAGACGGAGAGGTGGCCGAGTGGCCGAAGGCGCTCCCCTGCTAAGGGAGTATAGGGTTTGTAGCTCTATCGAGGGTTCGAATCCCTCCTTCTCCGCCATTTATTTTATAAATGGTTATCTTGTAAAGTAAAGAATGGGCGCATAGCTCAGCTGGATAGAGTACTCGGCTACGAACCGAGCGGTCGGAGGTTCGAATCCTCCTGCGCCCACCATCCTTTACACACTCTGCTTAGAGTTTAAATAAGCAAGTAAAAGTGATTGGTTTAGTAAACCAAGCGGTCGGAGGTTCACTCTTTGAAGATACGTCCTGCGCCCACCATCCTTTACTTATTAGTAATAAACTCGAATTAGAGTATAAAAAAGTGGGCGCATAGCTCAGCTGGATAGAGTACTCGGCTACGAACCGAGCGGTCGGAGGTTCGAATCCTCCTGCGCCCACCACTTTTTATTTACTACTGAGAGTTATATTAGTTATTGCATACTAATATGTCAGAGAAGACATTAAAATCAAAATAGAATGTGGGCGCATAGCTCAGCTGGATAGAGTACTCGGCTACGAACCGAGCGGTCGGAGGTTCGAATCCTCCTGCGCCCACCACTTTCTATTAGTGTTAATTTATAAAGAGCCCGACACATGGTCGGTTTTTTTATTTTTAAAATTCGTAATAAGCTTTGTTATTAATTAGCTTAATGCGTCAGTCAAAGTAAGACTTTAAAATCAAAATAGAATGTGGGCGCATAGCTCAGCTGGATAGAGTACTCGGCTACGAACCGAGCGGTCGGAGGTTCGAATCCTCCTGCGCCCACCACTTTCTATTTAAAGGTAACCGACGAGAGTCGGTTTTTTTATGCCTGAAATTTGCCTCATACTTAAAAGTATAAAACCACCAACCGATCGGTCAGAGGTTCACTCTTTGAAGATACGTCCTGCGCTCACCACTTTCTATTACTATTAAAGTTAATAGAAGATAACCGACGAGCGTCGGTTTTTTATGCCTGAAATTTGCTGTAGGCTCGGGTTTATCCCGCGCTTTTTAAAGTTGAAACCACCAACCGAGTGGTCGAAGGTTCACTCTTTGAAGATACGTCCTGCACTCACCACTTTCTATTACTATTAAAGTTAGTAGAAGATAACCGACGAGAGTCGGTTTTTTTATGCCTGAAATTTAATAGATCAAGTGTCAATGAGGTTTGCTTTGAGATATGACAATTGTATGAACTTTTTATGGAGGCCGTTTTTATAGGATAATTTCATTTATCATATGCCTGTTATTTTATCACACTATGAGTTTTACGATGATCTCAAGAAGACAATTTATTATTAGTGCCGGTACACTCGCTTTTATGGGGCTTTCTCGTAGTACTTTTGGCAAAGTACCATTTCTTGACGTGAGTGAGCATTTAAGTGCCTATGGTCCGTTAGTGACTGATCCTAACAAGTTACTCGATTTACCAGCAGGGTTTAGCTATCAAGTTATATCAAAACTGGGTGATAAAATGGATGATGGCTTTACAGTGCCAGATAAAGCCGATGGTATGGGCTGTATTGCCCTTGATGATGAGCGGGTTGCATTAGTCAGAAACCATGAATTAAAACCAACTGATTTAGCAAAAGCAGATGTTAGCTTACAAACGCATAAAACGTCATTTGCTTATGACACTACTGCGCAAGGTGTTGCTTTGCCAGGAGGCACAAGTCATATTATTTATAATTTAAAAACCGGTAAAAAAGAGCAAGAATATTTGTCACTCACTGGCACGATCCGCAATTGTGCAGGTGGTATTACCCCATGGGGTAGTTGGCTTACTTGCGAAGAGACTGTTCTGACTAAAGCGGATGGCTTTAATCAAGATCACGGTTATATTTTTGAGATACCAGCCAACGCTAAAGGACTAGTAAACCCTGAGCCTCTCAAGGCAATGGGGCGGTTTAACCACGAAGCAGCTGCTGTTGATCCAACAACCGGTATTGTTTATCTGACAGAAGATAAAGGCGATAGTTTATTTTATCGTTTTATTCCTAATGAATACGGTAAGTTGAGTAAAGGAGGTAAGCTTCAAGCTATGATGATTAAAGCACAGCCACAGTTTGATACTCGTAATTGGGTTACAGGGGTCATGCCTTTACAACACAATATGGCCGTTGAATGGGTTGATTTGGCGCAACCTGAAAGTCCAAAAGACGATTTAAGAATACGCGGCCACAAACAAGGCGCTGCACTTTTCGCTCGTGGTGAAGGGATACATTGGGGTGAAAAAGAACTTTATTTTTGTTGCACTAATGGTGGTCAAAAGCAGCTTGGTCAAGTGATGAAGTATCAACCATCAGCATTTGAAGGAACAGATAAAGAGCATCTAGCTCCAGGACACGTTCAACTATTTGTAGAAAGCACAGATAAGTCGTTATTTAACTTTGGTGATAATCTCACTGTTGCACCTAACGGGCACTTGATCGTTTGTGAAGATCAGTATACCGACGTGGTTGATAACCATTTACGTGGCGTAACACCTAGTGGTGATGTATATAATTTTGCCCGCTTAACAGCGCAAACCGAGTTGGCGGGAGCTTGTTTTTCTGCTGATGGCAACACCTTATTTGTTAATGTGTATTCACCAACAAAAACATTAGCGATCACAGGACCATGGCAGAGTTTTAAAGGCTAACTGGTGATTATTTAATGCTTATATACAAGTGCACTATGGCTATTTAGTAGTGCTAAGTGAGTTAATTTAGAATGCAGCCTTGCTGATCCGCTTCATACCTTAAAGTATAAACCGGATCAGCAAAGTGTTTAGCTCAATTATTAGTAACAATAACCAAACTAAAATAACAGGCTGAAGTTTAGGCGCAGGGTACGCGGCTCAATCGGGTGGAAGTGATGATCTTCAATGCCTTCAATAGGTTCGCCAGCTAAGCGTGACGTGTAAAAGTAGTCAATATCGTGATCCGTACTATCAAATATATTTAATAGCTCAAGGCCCACTTTCCAATGCGTTTGTTGATAACTTACTAAACCATTTACGACTGTAAGCGGCTCTGAGCGTTTATCGCCATCACTACTGAGTATCCGTTTGCCAATGTGGCGTACGCGCAGTGAAGACTGCCACTGCTGGGTAATATGCCAATTAATGCCAGTACTGGCAACCACAGGCACTGCGCCTTCAATTCGATCGTCATTTGAATCGATATCTAAGCGTGAATGTGTAAATGAGGCCTCGGCGTCTAAACTCAAGGCATCATTAAGCCAATAATACGCACTGAGCTCTAAACCGTAACGTTTTGATGCATCACTGGCTTCAGTGTTACCCGCATCACCCACAAATAATAATTCAGAATCTAAGCTTAGCCACCATAATGCCGCTGATAAATTAAACCGTTGTTGATCAAAGTAGCGTAAACCCAGCTCTGCGCCATTGCTTTGCACCAGTAAATCAACCTTATCAGCAGACTCAAGTGTCACAGGATCTTGTTTAATGGTCGCTCCACGCGCATCATTTGAATGATACGACTGCCCCCAGTTGGCATAACCGGCTAGGTTGTCATTAAACAGGTAATTTAAGCTGGCTTTAAAGCTAACCAAATCATCATCTGCACTGCCTGAATTAATACTGTTATTGCTATCAACATCTGCGTCAAAGTAATCATAACGCACACCAAATGTGGCTTCGAGTGCTTGGCTTAAATTTACTTGTGATTGCCAATAGGCTGAGTAGCTGGCTTCGTCTACAGCATCTTCACGCACAGTACTTAAGCGTTGGCGCTGCTTGGTATTGTATAAACCAACTTGATCAATATCATCGCGGCGATATTCCACACCAACTGTATGCTGGATTAGCATATCTGCAAGAGTATCAGCAAATTGATAACTCAGTGCGCCACCACTAATTGTCCGGCTATCGACTTGTTGGAACTGATCGCCATTAATAGGATCATTTAAAAAGTAAGAGAAGTTAGAAAACAAGTCCATGTCGTAGTTGATCACATAGGCATTGGCTTTAATGTGCTGGCCTTGCCAATTTGCCGATAAACTATAGCGACTAGAGCTGCCGCCTACGGTCGTATCGAGTGAACCTAGCGCACTGATAATACTTTGTTCAACTGCACGTTGTGGAATTTGATCTGCGGAATTCCAGCTGTTGTCATAAGCCATTGCCGTAACTGATAAATCGCCATCCCATGCTTTACCTACATAGCGTACTAGGGCATTTTTTTTATCTACATCTTCATTGATATCTTGCCAAGGGCCATCATAACCTTGCCACTCACCGGCAATAATAATTTTCCCGTTAGCAATCCCAATTGAGCCTAATGCCATCACTCGCTGGTAATTGTCTTCGCCAATTGTAAAGTCAAGTTGTTGATGTTTTGGGTTATCAGCTAGATTAAATTCAGCACTGCCAGCGGTTGAAAAGTCACCTTGAGCGGCGCCATACGCGCCTTTTTGATAATCTATAGTCGAAATTGTTTCAGGAATAATAAAGTTAAGGTCGGTGTAGCCTTGACCATGCCCATGGCTACGCATATTAATTGGCATACCATCAATGCTGGTGGCAAAGTCAGTACCATGGTCGAGATTAAAACCGCGGATAAAATATTGATTAGCTTTACCTGAGCCGCTGTGCTGTGTGACGGCCATACCTGGGATCAGTTCTAGCATTTCTGCGCTACGTAACATTGGACGGTTTTCTATTTCACCTTGGCCAATTACGCCACTTGATGCACTAATAGCCTCACCAATAAGTCCCGTGCGGTGTCCGTATATGGTAATTTCTTCAATGTTTGCAAGTACATTGGTAGAGCAAAACAAGCTACCAGATAGAATTAAAAAAGTGCGCATTATCATTTCCTTATAAATAGATCGAAGTGTTTATATTTAATACTAGTACGTTTTAAGATGTTAATCGGATGCAAATATTTGCTTGCTGTGGAAAATATGTTATTTTCAATAAAATATTCCAAAAATAAAAATCATAAGGAATTTAATTTTGATTGTAATGAAATTGAAAAAAGCGGGGCTGAATGTTTTCAGTGTGAGCTTAGTAACTGGGCTTTTTGGCTGTCAGAGTCAGCCACAGCAAGAGACTGTTGCATCGTTACAAGAGCAACATAAGACGTTCTATCAACAGGTGATGTTGGCTGCGCCTGTCTTACCGGCTGATTTAACAAATATTCCTATGCAGGCGCATTTAGTTGCTAATCGTGTTGCGCAATCGCACTATAAAACGGCGGCGCAGGTTAATTACAGTCAGTTAGGGTGGCAGCAACGCGTGGCAGCAGATTGGCACTATTTTGATATTCCGACATCGCAGGGTAAGTTGTTAGTAATTGATTACCAACAGCAAGGTAACCAACTAGCGTATCGTTATTTAGCAAATGGTACCCAGAATGATTTATATGAGCCATGGAGTTCATCTAAAATTCAAGCTTTTAGCGGTGCAATTGCAAAAGTACGGCAAATAAACCCAGAGCTTGGTGCAGATGCGCTAATAGGTGATAGCAATGTTGCTGATTTGATCACTAGTATTAATAGCTACGAGCATTTTGGCAGCGCTGATGGAAACTCTAATGCAATAGCGAGCTACTTTATTAATGTTGCTGGGCGTGATTATTTAAGTAATTTATTTGCAGATAATTGGCTAAAGCTTAATGATTCTCGCATTATGTTTAAAGGTGCTTATGCTACAGAGATTTTTACTCCTAGCACGATTCGTTGGCAAAGTACTGATAGTGATGTTATTGCTAGCAATATCGCTTATTTTACTGTTAATACCGATGATCCTGCTTATTTAGACTACCGGTGTGATGGCTGTGGTTTAACTGGTAATAAAGCCATGACAACTTTGGCTCAAGCTGAGTGGTTAAAACGTTTAGCAAGCCACACTCGAGAGCCCTTAACTCAGCAGCCTTTACTACAAGCACAAGACGTTGATGTACTATTTAATGGCACCGGCAATACGGATAAAACCGCTAAAGTGGGTGGTATGATGCAAGGGCTCAGTCAAATGATCACTGACTCTTTAGCGCAAGCGCTTGCACCAGACGATACTCGCCCAGCAAAACAAATTTTAGACGAGTTAACGCAGGGGCAATGGCGAGTTTGGCAAAAAATAGGTTGGGGTCCAAGCGAAACACGCTCAACCACAGAAACTGTCATGTTGGCTCATGTTTACTTACCGTTTATTCAAGGTGGACGCGAATTTACCTTAGCGGCACAAAATAGTGTGCCAGGTGCAAGTGAAAAAAATTTAGCCGTGGTTGGCTTAAAAATGCAGGCTAATTTTACGCATGCATTTAAACAGCTACTGATACCGCAAAAGCAATAATAAGTAGCACACAGCACGACTTACCAAGCAAATTGATAATAGGGAACCCACGAATGCGACATACATTTATCGCCCTGAGTATTTCATTAGCAAGTATTATTACCATGGCACCCGTCATTGCGGCGGATAACACGTGGCAATCAGATGTCATCGGCGTCACTCAATCTCAATTAACCCCGCAGCACTGGTTAAGCCAAGTGACAGATAAAACTCTGATGAGTGCAGCGCAAATCGCGGCATTTAATAAACAATTGATTGCTGACAATGAACATATTGTCGATCCACTCGATTTTGCCTCTCAGCTAACTCGTGAGCAGTTAAAGGCATATATACTCAGTATTAGTGCGATACCAAAAAGCCCGCGTTTTTACCCTAATGGCGTGGCATTAAGTAATAAGCATTTTGCAAAATATCTAGCCAATTTGAATTTAGACGCTGTGACAGATAATAATCAAGTTAGTTATGCCATGGTGGTAAAGCGCTCAGTCCTGCGTACTTTTCCAACGTCGGACCGAGTATTAAATAGTGGCTTAGATAATGACTTAGATCGTTTTCAAGAAAGCGGATTGTTCCCCGGTGATACAGTGGCTATTTTGCATGAAAGTGCCGATAAGAAATGGTTACTTGTGCGCGCTTATAACTATCTAGCATGGGCGCCCAAAGCTGATATTGCGATATCGAATAAAAGCACACTTCGTGAATTTAAAAATAACGATGACTTTTTATTGATAACTGGCGCAAAAGTAAATACCGCTTACGTGCCTAATGATACCACTACATCGCAAGTGCAATTGGACATGGGCGTTCGTCTGCCTTTAATGCCGGCAGATAAAACCCCTCATTTATTAAATGGCCAAAACACCTACGCTAATTATGTTGTGCAACTGCCAACCCGCGGGGAACAAGGTCAGTTAGTTATTAAGCCTGCCTTGATCAGTCGCAGCAGTGATGTGCATTTAGGGTATTTACCTTACACCCAACAGCATTTGATAAAACAAGGGTTTAAATTTTTAGGCGAACGCTACGGTTGGGGACACGACTATAATGGCCGTGACTGCACTGGTTTTGTTGGCGAAATATATAAATCATTTGGTCTATTAATGCCGCGTAATTCAGGTCAGCAGGGGAAGGGGGAGTATGGTACTAATCACCGTTTTGATAAAACCAGCAATGAAAGCGATAAATTAGCGGTAGTTAATAACATGCAAGTGGGCGATTTAATTTATATACCAGGCCATGTAATGATGTACTTAGGTGAACAAGACGGTCAACCGTATGTGATCCATGATGTTAAAGGGTTGGGTTATAACAAGGCTGATGGTAGTTTTTATTCAAGTTCACTTAATGGGGTATCGGTAACGCCTTTATTGCCACTGCGTTTATCGCAAACTCAGAGCTATTTAGACCGTACTTATAATATTAAGCGTATTCGCTAGGAGTTAAAAATGAAGATTACGGCGATACGTTTTGCCAAACTTAAAGTGCCACTAGTTACGCCGTTCAAAACAGCGCTGCGTGAAGTGAGCTATATTGAAGACTTAGTGGTGTTAATTGAAACCGATAAAGGCGAAATTGGCTATGGTGCTGCGGCGTCTACGCCAGTAATAACCGGCGATACTCACCAAAGTATCCTTAGCGTTATTAAACAATTTATAGCGCCAAAACTAATTGGTATGGAAATCGAAAACCTCAATCAAATTTGCCAAGTGATCCAATCAAGTGTGGTGGCAAATTACAGCGCTAAAGCCGCACTCGAGCTGGCTGTGTATGACTTGTGGGGTAAATTATATCAAGCGCCGCTGTATAAATTGCTCGGCGGTGGTAGTCAAACATTACGAACTGATATCACTATTAGCGTTGATAATATTGATAAAATGCTCAGTGATTGTGCTGTGGCTGTAGCGCAAGGTTTTGATATTTTAAAAGTAAAAATTGGCAATGATTTACAGCAAGATATCGAACGAGTGAAGGCGATTTATCAAGGTTTTGGCCAGCAAACGCAAATTCGTTTGGATGTAAATCAGGGCTGGAATGCTAAACAAACGGTGTTTGCTTTACGGCAATTAGAAAGCCACAATGTTGAATTAGAACTTGTTGAACAGCCAGTGAAAAGTGATGATTTTAAAGGTTTAAAGTATATTACTGAGCGGGTAAATACGCCGATCATGGCTGACGAAAGTGCCTTTTCGCCCAAGCAAGTAATTCAATTATTAGAGCAAAATGCTGTTGATATTATCAATATCAAAGTCATGAAAACGGGTGGCTTAAGTCGTGCTATTGAAATTGCCAATATTACTGCACAGTATCAAGCTGATTGTATGATCGGTTGCATGTTAGAAGGCAGTATTGCCGTTGCAGGTGCGGCGCATTTAGCGTCTGCAAAAGCCCAGCAGATCAGTAAAATAGACTTAGACGGTCCAGCGCTTGGCCAATATGATCCGGTGCAAGGCGGTGTGGAATTTAATGGCCCAGCGATCACGTTAAGTGATGGTCCTGGCTTGGGGATTAAAAGTATCGACACATTACAACCGATAAACGATGGAATTTGGCCGTTATGAAAAAAATAATAATAACATTAATCACCACAGCAGCCCTCAGCGGCTGTGCAAATAGTGCAAGTACATCAGCAGCTGCAAGTGCTGCAGTTATCCCACAGCAAAGCCAACAGTTAGTGGTGGTGGTTGCAGATGATTGGCAAGCCATTGCCGCACAATTGTATCGATTTGAGCGTGTTGCAGGACAATGGCAACAACAAGGCCAAGGTCACAGTGTGGTACTTGGGCGCACCGGTCTTGCGTGGGGTATTGGTTTACACCCAGCTCAAGCGGGCGAACAAAAACAAGAAGGCGATGGTAAAGCTCCCGCTGGTATTTTTGAACTCGGCACCGCGTTTGGTTATTTAGATTCATTAAAAACCAATATGACCTACCAAGGCATGACTGCTGACGACTATTGTGTTGATGTCAAAGGTTCGCCATTTTATAACCAGCTAGTTAATAAGTCAGTGGTAGGAGAGGCTGCTGTCAAAGACTCGTCAGAGTGGATGCGCCGTGATATTTACAGCCAAGATAACCTTTACAAAAAAGGTTTAGTGGTTAAGCACAATAGTCAAAATGTTGATGGTGCAGGCAGTTGTATCTTTATGCATTTATGGCGCGCAGAAAATAAACCAACTGCCGGTTGTACTGCAATGACTGAGCAGAATATGGATACCTTGTTAGCTTGGTTAGATGAACAGAAAAAACCATTGTTAGTGAGCTTACCTAGCGAACAATATCAACAAAAAAAATTGCTTTGGAAGTTACCAGCGATTAAATAATACGTGTAAAGCCACGCGATCGCGTGGCTTTACAAAGTAAATAATAAAATTGTTTTCTTTTTATTAATTTAATGGAATAATATATTCCATTGATTGGTTTGAAATTGGGATAATAAATGAGTGCACAATACACCTTGCTAGATTGGCTCGTATTCGCAAGCTACGGAGCAATTTTATTACTCAGTGGTTGGTGGTTTAACCGTAAGCGCGCCAACTCAAGTAAAGACTTCTTTTTAGGCGGTAATAGTATGCCGACCTGGATGGTGGCTATTTCGGTATTAGCTACTTCACAGTCTGCTGCCACTTTTATTGGTGGACCTGATCAGGGTTATCAAGGTGATTTATCGTATTTAGCGACGAACATTGGCGCATTCATAGCTGCATTTATTGTTTCTATTTTTCTGATCCCTAAGTTTTATCAACAAAAAGTGTACACCGTTTATGAACTGCTTGAAAAGCGCATAGGGCCAAAAGCTAAACGCCGCAGCGGCTTAATGTATTTATTTGGCCGAGTGTTTGCCAGTGGCGCACGTCTATATATGGCCGCGATTGCAGTAGCGATGATTTTATACGGTAATATAGCCGCAGAAAGTGTGATTATAGCGACTTTGCTATTAGCACTTGTGGGTTTGTTGTATACCGTATTTGGTGGTATTCGCAGTGTAATTTATTCTGATGTGCTGCAAAGTGTCGTATATGTCAGTGCTGCGATTGCCGTTATCTGGTGTTTGTTGGTACTGATCCCCGCTGATTTTTCAACTATTTTAGCAACCTTAAATGAGCCAACCCCCGGTGCTGATTCAAAGCTGGCAATTTTCAAATTTGATTTAGATTTTGGCCCAAGTGGAGTGTTCAATATGGCGTCGGTATTAACCGGCTTTGTGTTACTTAACATTGCCGCCTTTGGTCTTGATCAAGATATGACACAGCGTCTACTGACGTGTAAGAGTGACAAAGAAGGCAGTAAAGCATTACTACTTTCTATCGTGATGGTTATTCCCGTGATGTTGGTATTTATCTTTATTGGTTTATTACTTTATATCGTTTATCAGCAGCCAGCATTAATGAACAGTGACGGTGCGCAAGTCGTACAAGAATTTAATGGTGAAAAAATCACTATTTTTATGTACTACGTACTTAATGAGGCCCCTGCTGGTGTTAAAGGTTTAGTTAGCGTCGGTATCATTGCCGCGGCCATTTCAACATTAAACTCCGGTTTAAGCTCGATGTCGTCGGTCATTGTACAAGATTTATATCGACCTTATTTAGCAGCTAAAAATAAGCAAGTTGCCGATAACCATTTTGTTAAAGCTGGGCGTATTGGCATGGCGGTTGTGAGCCTATCATTAGCATTAATGGCCATAGTTTGTTATTTCTGGCAGCAATACAGTGATATGCCGCTTCTTAAGTTTGCGCTGAGTGTCATGGTGTTTTCGTACAGTGGTTTACTGGGCGTGTATTTTACAACACTATTTACTAAACGTGGCAGTGAAGGCTCAGTATTGGCGGCGTTAATTGTCGGCTTTATGATCACTTTATTCATGCAACCATACATCATTGATTGGTTATTGCCGGCAGCAGATCGCTTCTATTTAGGCTTTACTTGGCAGTTATGTATTGGTACTGCGTTGTCGACTTTAGTGTGTTGTTTAGGTAAACCTCAACTTGCCCAGCGCGGCCAGTCAGCTGTAGGAGCCCAATAGGCATGAACATTGACTATATACTGGCTATTGATGGCGGGGGCACCAAAACGCTGGCGAAATTAGTGAATTTACATAGCGCTGAAGAATTTACTGCGAAGGCTGGTGCAGCCTCAGTTTATAACGATTTTAATACGGCGCTTACTAGTTTACAGCAAGTGATCACTAGCGTATGTGCACAAAGTGGCGCTAAGCATAGCCAAATTTTGGCGGTAATGGGACTTGCGGGCGGCTCGTCTAAAGTGTTGGCTGAGCGAGTAACTGCAAGCTTACAGCTAGACTGTGATATTAAATTTGCGCAATTGAGTATTGTAAGTGATGCAATCACCTCATTATATGGTGCAAATCTAGGTCAGCCAGTTGCAATGTTAGCGTTAGGAACGGGCGCTGTAGCAGCAAGATTATCCGCTGATGGAGAAACAAAATTAATTGGCGGCTGGGGTTTTTCGGTTGATGATTTTGGCGGTGGTGCGCGCTTAGGGTTAAGTGCTGTGCAATGCTTGTTAGATGAAATAGACCGCTTTGAGCAACCTAAAAGCCTGCTAACGCAACAGCTGAGTGAACAAGTTGGCCGTGAGCGAGAACAAATATCAAGTTGGTTAATGAAGGCCAAAGCGTTAGATTATGCGCGTTTTAGTCCTTTAATCTTTAGTTTAAAAACACAGTGTATAATAGCCGATACGGTGCTTAGTGAGCATGTTCGACAAGTCGAGAGATTGATTGAAAAATGTCGTGGTCAGAGCCAGTTACCAGTCATAATTATTGGCGGTTTAGCGGACGTAACCATTGCATTATTAAATGAAAATACACAACTGAATTTATCTCCCCGTCAAGGGGATTCGTTAGCCGGTGCGGTGATTTTAGCCAGCGACCGCATTAAACAAATTGAATACACAAGGATTACACAATGAGCCCTGAGTCTAATTTTAATCAGCAGCGTGCACTTTTAGAAGAGCTGAACGGGATTGTGTCAGAAGGACAAAACTTAGATACGTTGGATATAGATTTACTCGATAGTCGCGAAATTTTAACCAAAATAAATTTGGAAGATCAAAAAGTTGCCGCTGCTGTAAAGTTAGTGATCCCAGAGATAGCCAAAGCGGTCGATCATATTGTAACGGCATTTAAGCAAGGCGGTCGTTTAATTTATATTGGTGCCGGCACCAGTGGTCGCTTAGGTATTTTAGATGCTGTGGAATGCGCGCCAACTTACAGTGTCAGCGATCAACAAGTAATGGGAATAATTGCTGGTGGCGAAACGGCTTTTAAAAAAGCAGTTGAAGGTGCCGAAGATAGCTTAAAATTAGGCGTAGAAGATCTTAAAGCCGTTAATCTACAAGCTAAAGATGTCGTGGTAGGGATTGCCGCTAGTGGCCGTACACCTTATGTGCGAGCAGCCATTGAGTATGCAAAATCAATAGGATGTATCACCGTTGGAGTAACCTGTAATCCTAACTCCGCGGTAATGAAACTACCTGATATTGGTATTTGCCCGGTAGTTGGCGCTGAAGCGGTAACTGGTTCAACACGTATGAAATCGGGTACTGCACAAAAGTTAGTATTAAATATGCTCAGCACAGCCAGTATGATCCGCACCGGTAAAGTCTATAAAAACTTGATGGTTGATGTGAATGCCAGCAATGAAAAGCTGCATGCTCGTGCGATCCGCATCGTAATGCAAGCAACCGATTGCACTCATCAGCAAGGAGTCGATGCGCTTGCCCAAGCAAAACAAAGTGCTAAATTGGCTATTTTAATCATCTTAACAGGCAAAGATGCCGCCCAAGCTGAGCAAATGTTAACCCAAGCGGATGGTTTTTTACGAAAAGCGGTGGAACTATAAATGTTAATTAGATTATTGGTTATATTACAATGCCTAATTTTGAGCGCATGCGCCCACAACAGCACCGACGATGCAATCTTAACTGATACACCGCAAGTAAATTTAAGTGTTGGCACTTTACAATATCAACAGTACCTACCACAACTTGAGGGCAAACGAGTTGGCTTAGTCGTTAATCAAACTTCACAAGTTAATGACACCCATATAGTCGACTTACTGCGTGATAAAGGCGTGAATGTTACTAAAATATTTGCCCCTGAACATGGTTTTCGTGGCGACCACGATGCCGGCGCGCATGTAAAAAGTACGGTGGATACAAAGACCGGTATTGATGTGGTGTCTATTTACGGCAGTAATAAAAAGCCAGATACCACTGTATTAAGCGAATTAGACGTGATTATTTTTGATATTCAAGATGTTGGTGTGCGTTTTTACACTTATATCAGCTCAATGCATTACATGATGGAAGCTGCTGCTGAGAATAACATTGATTTTATTGTACTTGATAGGCCAAACCCGAATATTGCTTATGTTGATGGGCCAGTTTTAGATTTAAAATTTCAGTCTTTCGTTGGCATGCATGAAATTCCTGTATTACATGGTATGACAGTGGGTGAGCTGGCAAAAATGATCAAAGGTGAAGGGTGGATAAATAAAGCTTCGTCACTAAACTTGACGGTTGTTCCTGTGGCGCATTATCGCCGCGATATGACGTATAGTTTACCTGTTCAGCCAAGCCCTAATTTACCAAATGATCAGTCAATTGCGTTGTATCCATCATTATGCTTTTTTGAAGCAACACCAATTACAATTGGCCGTGGTACAGACTTTCCATTTCAAGTGATAGGTTATTCACCGATTGCGTTAGGGGAGTTTAGTTTT
The DNA here is from genome assembly GCF_014164575.1 of Pseudoalteromonas sp. SG41-1. Classification (NCBI taxonomy): domain Bacteria; kingdom Pseudomonadati; phylum Pseudomonadota; class Gammaproteobacteria; order Alteromonadales; family Pseudoalteromonadaceae; genus Pseudoalteromonas; species Pseudoalteromonas sp. SG41-1. Next base: position 17,181 of record NZ_JACJFL010000011.1, on the reverse strand, counting down.
ACTCCGCGCGCTATTGAGGGAGCATCAATGAACCCTAAATTTAAAGGGATAGAGGTGCAAGGTCTTGATTTACGCGACAGTACAATCAAAGGACTAGATTTAAGTTTATTTATTACAGCCTACAAAACTTTTACGCAAAACGAGCAAACGTTCTTTGAACGTGCAGGCTTTATGGATAAACTTGCAGGCACTGATAAGCTGCGTTTAGCTATCGAAGCCGGCCAAACAGAGCTGCAAATCAAACAAAGCTGGCAACAAGATCTAGCTCGCTTTAAACAGCAACGCGCAGCATACTTGTTATATCAATAAGACTATTTTTATTTATAAAACCTTAAAACGCAGCTCTGGCTGCGTTTTTTTATTGCGCTTAGAAAAGTTCAACTGTATGTTCTATAAATAAAATTTAAAGGAATAATAATGAAAAAAGACATTTGGTATAAAAAGCCGGAAATGATAGTTGCTTTTTCAGCGTTATTGATAAGCGTTGTTACAACAATAATAGGTATTTACTCAACGATGATTGATCGCTCTTATGCAAGGGCTTCGGTTTGGCCGAGAGTTGAGTTGTATAGGAGTTTTTCACCTAAGGATGAGCTATTTAGTTACGGTATAATGAATAACGGCACAGGTCCGGCAATTATTAAGTATGTCAAAGTAATCTATAATGAGAAGCCCATTAAGAAATGGTCTGATTTTATAGCTGCAACGAACTTAGTTCAATCACATATCGGTACACGTATTCTACCAAGTCAAGCGAATTTTAGTGCGGTTTCCATAAAAGATAAGGCTTATTTAACAGAAATTCTTAAAATGGATGAACAGGTTGCAATCGAGCTGTGCTATTGCTCTATTTATGACGAATGTTGGCTGGTTGATAGAAGTAATCAACCAATAGAAATAGCACAATGTGAAATTAGCGACGAACAGCGATTTATGCAGTAATACGCGTATTTTTGGAATAAAAAAGGCCACAATTGTGGCCTTGCCATGGATGGGGAAATAAGCGCCCATTGAGCGCTTACTTTAATCCATAAGATTAAAACTTAAAGTTAAACGATAGCTGTAATCTTCGAGAGTCATAGTAATTACGAGCTTCACCAAATGTTTCAGAAGTTACATATGGGTTATTATTGTAACCTGTTTGGCGGTTAAATACGTTGAATAAATCCGCGCGGAACTGCATGTCAAAGTCACCAGCAACTTTAAAGTCTTGCGTATAGTTTAAGTCTAGTTGCCAATGACTAGCACTTCGGCGGCTACCTGCAGGCTCGCTATAACGGCTAGTACCACTTGAATAACCATAGATAGACCCATCCCAAGCTTCCCATGGTTTACCTGATTGAAATACGAAATAGGCACCAACATTTGCTTGCCAAGGAACCGTATAGTAACCGTATACTTTTAACAGGTGAGGTTTATCACCTGAGAGTGTGCCATAACGATAATCCCACGGATAACGACCGCGACCATCACCATAGTTTGATGACCCGACAAAGGTATTCGCATCATTGGTTGCTGTAGTGTTATCTTGGTCAAAGTTACCATAGTAGTGACTCCACACATATGAAGCGTTTACATAGCTATTCTCACCCAAGTATTCGGCTTCAATACTCGCTTCCCAGTATTTTGTTTCGCCGCCATCAACCTCTGCAATTACATAAGATGAACCACCAATTTCGTCACGAATATCAGCTAAGTTAGCTACATATAAGCCTTTATCTGCAATGTGTTGTGGTACACCTTCAGCATCAACGCCAGAGTAATCAGTCAGGCGTGCATCATTGGGCATATCTTCCCAAAAATGATTACCTTTACGGTGGCGAACATGAGCACGTAGCACTAAATCACTGCCAACATACTTAGTAGTACCTAAAGTAAATTCTGTGATTCGACGAGGCGTTAAATTATCATCAAATACTTTACCCGATGAGCCTTGACGTGGTTCTGCGTAAAATGCGTTACCAGCTTCGTCAAATTCCACTTCAATTTCTGCACGGGTATTACGATCCCACGATGCCGCACGTGCCAGTGAGCTAGCTTCAGGGTTATAGATTGAAAAGTTTGCAAATACAGAATCTTCTTCAGCATAGTTCCACGTAGCCCCTAAACGAGGTTGGATCATATCTGACCAATCCGTTTGGTGCATTTCGTATTTATTTCCCGGCGCTAATTCATATCCAGAGATAGTGCCTGATTTTTCACGTAAACCTTGACCATATAGGGTATCTTGGCTTATTAATACACCTACGTTATAGGTCCAATTGCCATATTCAATGCTATCGTTGATTTCGAAGTTAATGGTTTTAGTTTCAGATATAATGGCTGATACAGCCTCTGAACTATCGCCAACTAAACTCATTTGCTGCACGTAGGCGCGATAGTAAACTGGTGCAGTACTGCCTTCAGCCAAGCTTTCATCTAGACCGCCAACATATGAAATGCTTCCCCAACCATTCGAAAAGCGTGAAAGTTCTTCTTTCCCTTTTTTCCACTCAGCACCAATATGTAATGTGTGATAACTATCACCCCAATCAAACTCGTGATCTAAGTTGATCTCCAATGAATCACGGAAGAAATCTTGGTTATCATATTGATTAAATGCACCAATACCACCACCACCTTTGATTTGGCCATCTTCAGTATAACCATATTGGTTTATAAGCGAATTTGCGCCAGCGTTGTACGCAGCAATTTGCGCTGGCGTGTAGTTTGCATCGTCCTCTAACATGCTAGGTACTGAGAAGTAACCCATTTGATCTAAATTACTAAGATCTAACTGGCCGGACAATGAAGGTATAACGCTTAGCTCTGTATCAGGTTTTGAACCACTTTCATTTTCAAATTTACTATATTGGAATGACAGTGTGGTTGCTGAGCCTAAAATCCATGAACCATCTAATGTGAAAATATCATAATTTGTTTGTGCGCCAACAGATACGCTATCTGTTTCATAAGCGCCGATTGAGCCACCTTCGAGAGTTTCTTCTGATGAGCGCTGTGAAATATTTAGTAGAATATCATCGGTCGGAGCCCAGGTTAATTTACCAAAAAATTCGTCACGGATACTTTCATAATCTTTTGCAGGACCATAGGCAGTATCTTTATTTTCTCGCGTTACTTCGGGGCGATAATATGAAGTATAAAAATACAATGTATCTTCAATCAGTGGGCCACTTAAACTTGCAGTTAACCAACTCTTATCAAGTTCATAGTTTTCAGATCCGGTTGGTGTAGCGACAAAGGTTTTTGGTTGTACTTTGTACTCAACATTACCGTGGAAATCTTCAGTACCAGATTTTGATACGGTATTAATTGAAAATCCACCAGAACGATTAAAGCCAACCGCTTTTGCACCACCTCTGTCCATGGTAACAAATTCAACGTCATGAGTTGATGGTGCTGAAGCTAAGTTACCAAACATAGGTAAAGAAACATCTACACCATCAAAACCATATGAGTTATCAACACCTGATCCACCGGCTGATGGACCTAGTGTTGAGTTTTGTGAAAGCTCAATACCAGGAACGAGTTTAAGTAAGTCGCGGTAATCTTGGCCAACAGGTACACCTTCAATTGCTTTTTTACCTAATGAGTTACTCAGTGATGAGTTACCTTGGCGAAATAGTTTACTGCCTGTCACAGTAATTACTTCAACATTATCTTTTTTACCGCCAAGTACAACATTTGCATTTGAAGTTTGTTCTAGCAGTACATCTACAAGCATCGTTTGTGTAACGCCGTTACTGTCTTCAAAAGTCAGCTCGTAAGTGCCAGGCTTTAACTGCGGTAAATCATATGAGCCGTCTTCTTTAGTTGTTACGGTACGTGCTTTTGGCATGACGTTACTACGAGCTGTGACAGTGATACCCGCTAGCGATTGGTTTGTTTGATCTGTAATCACTTTACCTTTGATACTACCGTTTAAATTCGCGAATGCAGGAGCGCTTGCTAGCGAGGCAGCTATTATAGCGGTGGTTATTGCAGTTTTTGGCACTCGCAGAGCGCGATGTGTGGCCTGCGCTAACGAGCTTATAGTGAAGGTTGGTACCTGTTTTTTCATTGTTTTTCCCGTCCTTATTATAATTAACTTATAGCTCTGAACTTTGTTGATTCCCCAAACAGAGTTATAAACTTTGATCAATTGTTGCTATTCCATTAAACATGCGTTGCCATTAATGGTCAAGAATAAACTCTTCCTTATTTGTGTTGCATCTATAAATAAAATATATAAAAACTGGTTTCGTTATATTTTTTGTCAATATAAGCGTAAGGCTGGGGGAGTGTTTTCGCGATTTTTAGCGCAGTTAATCATATTTAATATATTGAAATGACATGTTTTTGTGTTTTTCATTCTAAAGAAGGAGGATTTTTTATTGAGTTGGAACAATACTGTTGGAGTTACAATAATAATTATTGTTTATGAACTAAAAAATTTTGGTTGGCATGGAATAAAGAAATAATTTATAAATTAGCAAACGAGAGATAGGTTATTATTGCACGGCTGTTGTTAAAGTGGTTTTTATAATAAGAAAGGCCACAATAGTGGCCTTAATTCTTTAGGATGTCGTTGGTTAGTGATTTCTAAATTCACCAACAACGTCATTTGAATGCTCTAGTAATTTACGACCTTGACGACTCGATTGCGTTAAAGCGATAAATAGAATATCAATAACAAAGTCTTGCGCAGTACGGGCAAGTATCGATGATAAACGGACTGACTCTTCTTCTGCCACAGAGTAAAGCCTAACATTGGCTTGATCAGCAACAGGGTTACTACCAAATTTAGTGACAGAGATCACGTAACTGTCGTTTTTCTTAGCCTGCTTTACCACTTCAGCGATTTCTCTGGTAACACCCGATTCACTGATCGCAATAACTAAGTCGCCTTTTGCAAAGGTTGATACATAGGCGAGTTGCGCATGACCATCAGGTTCAGCTATTGCAGGCATGCCTAACTTTTGCAACTTATAGGAAAAGTCTTTAGCCACCAGAGCTGAGCCCCCTAAGCCACAAATTAAAATTCGTTTAGCTGATTTTAACAAGCTAACAGCTTGTTCAATGGCTAGCGCTTCATTGAGGTTTTTTGTTTCAGTAAGCACAGCAAGTTTACTACTGAGTAGCTTTTCTGCTATTTGCTCTAGTGAATCACTTAAGGTGATTTTACCATGCAGTTTTGGTTCTGATGTTTCATCATTGAGTGCATCAATGACAGCCAGCTTAAATGCTGGAAAGCCTTTGTAGCCCAGTTTTTGCGAAAATTTTACAACGCTTGACTGGCTCACGCCGACAACTTTAGCCAGCTCTACAGACGAAAGATTACGAATAGCATTAGCTGAGTTCAATGTGAAGTCGGCTAGCTTAGCTTCGCTGCTCGATAGGGACTGACGTAAGGCTTTAATTTTTACAAATGTAGACATACTACCCGCTTATTTTTATATTTGGCGTATTTATAGCATTAATCGAAATAAATTTGTACTTATTCTAGGTTCAAATGTAACCATCTTTGTTTTTACTCTTGTTCCTAGGCGTACAAAAAATAAATTATTCCCAATAGCCGCAATTAAGTTTTGGAATATTGTTTAAGAATAATTGGAATAATATAGTTTTAATTATCTAATTTTACAACACCAATAGCACGAACTAACAGATTTATTTGCTAGTCGCTTGGGCACTGTTTTTATGGTGGGATAAAATATCTTTATTTAATTTACTTGTTGAAATAAATTATTTACAAATCATTTTACTGTGATAGGGTTTGGTTTATACAACTCAAATCGAGTTGTCCAAACTATAATAACAATATGAGAACTGGGTTTATTTAATGTATTGTTTACTAAAAGCACATACCGCTAATCGTGGTTTTGGGATTGCGCTTATTTACTTTGATCAGCAATGAGAAGGCTATGACGTTTTTATCTTGGTTTAAAAAACTTTGTTTAGTTACAACTGCCGCACTTTTGACTAGTTGCGCTTCAACACCTTACGAGTTTACACAATCTGCCAATTACAGTCATCGTGTTAAGTTTTTAGTCATGCATTACACCGCTATTGATTTTGAAAAATCGATGCGTGCTTTAGTCGATGAAGGTGGTTTAAGTGCTCATTATTTATTACCAGAGTTAAATGATCCTAGCTACCCTGAGGATGAATTAAAAGTAATTCAACTAGTTGATGAACATGATAGGGCGTGGCATGCCGGGACAAGCTTTTGGCAAGGCCGTGAAGATTTAAATGATCAATCAATTGGTATCGAAATTGTTAACGTACCAAGCTGTCACTATCCTGAAGTTAAACCTGATGAGCAAATGGAAAATGACGCCTCAAAACTGTGTATTTTCCCCGATTTTGACCCTAAACAAATAGCGTTATTGATTGAGCTCAGTAAAGGTATTTTAGCCCGTAACCCTGATATTGGCCCAACTCAAGTTGTAGGCCACTCTGATATAGCGCCTACACGAAAAAACGATCCAGGTCCGCGCTTTCCATGGTATCAATTGTACCAAGCTGGTATTGGTGCATGGTATGACAGTGACACGGTTGATAAATATTGGCAGCAATTTAGTTTAGTTAAACCATCCATTAGTTTAATGCAAAAAGCGTTACGTGGTTATGGTTATGATGTACACGTGACTAATCAACTTGATCCACAAACCCTTGATACATTAAGTGCCTTTCAAATGCACTTTTTACCTTGGCATGTAAGCGGTAATGCAGATGCGCGCAGCGCTGCGGTATTGTTTGCTTTGATGCAGAAGTACTTTCCGAAAAAAGCAGCTAAGTTAATGTTGCAATATCAACAACAGCAACTTGCCCCAGAACCGATTATTAAGCCTTTAGCAAATGCGCAGGTTGTGCTGCAGGTACCAAATCCTAATCCAAGTTCTCGGGCACTGGTTAATGACCGTGGTACATTTAAAGCTTATAAAGGCCGAGGCGAAATTATCATTGAAACTAACACCGCAACGAGCGCGGATATTTTTATCAATGGTGAAAAAATAAATATTGCTCAGCCACTTATGGCAAATAATAGCTACAAATACAGCTTATCTAAACGGACTCACAACGGCACAAATACGTTCAAGGTTGAAAATGTGCAGCCTGAAGGGGCAAGTTTAACATTACGTTTTTCTTACCCAACTTTAGTAACTAAGCCCGTAAAGTCAGTGCAGTTTAATAACGTGGATAAATTGATCAACGAAGAAGTCGCGGCAGGATTTCCCGGTGCCGTACTGGCAGTGATCAAAGATGGTAAGTTAATTAAATTAAGCCACTATGGCGATGCTAAAAAATACCTTGCTGATGGCTCATTATTAGAGCAGCCACAGCAGATGAAAAGCGATACATTATTTGATATTGCCTCTAATTCAAAAATGTTTGCCACAAATTTAGCGTTAATGAAATTAGCCAGTGAAGGTAAAGTTGATGTAGAAAAACCGCTATTTTATTACTTACCTGAGTTTCGTGGGGCGGGCCGTGAGCAGCGGTTAGTCAAAGATTTACTGACCCACAGTGCAGGTTATCCAGCGGTAGTTGATTTTCATCGTAAAGATAATAAGTTTGGTGAGCGATTCTTTTCACAAAATAGCTTACGTACTAAAAACTTATTACTGACAGGCGTGCCATTTGTTGCGGGTCGTAGCGTTAAACATTTATATTCAGATATTGATTACATGTTACTCGGTGTATTAGTGGAGCGACTTTCCGGGCAGTCGCTGGATAATTATGTTGAAGGGCAAATTTATCAACCGCTTGGTTTAACCCACACCGTTTATAATCCATTGCAAAAGGGCTTTATAAAAAACCAAATAGCTGCCACTGAGTTAATGGGAAACACTCGTGACGGACGGATCAGCTTTGATAATGTTCGTACCGACGTTTTACAAGGACAAGTACATGACGAAAAAGCATTTTATTCCTTAGGTGGGGTCGCAGGTCACGCAGGACTTTTTAGTACAGGTCAAGACTTAGCTGTGCTTGCGCAGTTATTGCTGAATCGCGGTGGCTATGGTGATAAGCAAATATTTACCCCGCAAGTATTAGAGCAATTCATTGCCCCGCAAGCCAGCGATGAAAGTTATGGTTTAGGTTGGCGTCGTGCCGGTAACGGTGCTTTACAATGGCATTTTGGCCCGTACGCGAGCCCACAAGCGTATGGTCACACTGGCTGGACGGGCACGGTTACTGTGATTGATCCCGCTTATGACTTGGCGATAATTTTGCTTACCAATGCTCGCCATACCCCGATTGAAGGGAATGAAACAGATTATGAATTTATGGGGAGAAAGTTTGAAACCGGTAAATATGGCTCAATTGTTTCGCTAATTTATGAAGCAATATTAAATAAGCATTGATCTAAATGGCAGTGTTCAGCTTATCGCTAATCGATTTAAGTTGTGTTTATTGACGAACAGATTAAGCTAATGAGTTTGTTCCAGCCTTTATAACAAAGGCCTGATAATAATTAGAGTGAGTCATAGACTCACCACAAAAAAGGTTACAGTATGTCTTGGTATTCAATTTTACCGCCACTAATTGCGATTTTGATCGTATTTTGGCGCAAAGAAGTCATTATGGCGCTACTTGTCGCTGTTGCTTCTTCAGAGTTTTTGCTGGCCTTGCAAGGTAACGGTAATACACTTTTTAATACATTTATAAATACCATAGAGCGCGTGGTGAGCGTAGCAAGTTCGCCAGGTAATAGTCGTATCCTAATTTTTAGTATCTTAATCGGTGCATTACTTGCTTACATACGCGAATCGGGCGGTGTGGCTGCAACAGTAAATGTGTTGATGAACAAAGGTGTGGCAAAGAGCAAACGCCAAGTGGGTTATTTAACCATGTTTTCAGGTGTTGCGGTGTTTATAGAATCTAACTTAAGTGTACTGACTGCGGGTATTTTATCGCGGGGTTTATTCGATAAATTTAAAATGAGCCGTGCTCGCTTAGCGTACATTATTGATAGTACCAGTGCACCTGTGTGTATTTTGATTTTACTTAATGGCTGGGGGGCATACATACTTGGCTTGCTTGGTAATTATGAACTGTCAGAGTCGGCAGTCTCGGTGTTATGGGGCAGCATAGGCTATAACTTTTACGCCATCATCACCTTACTCATTGTGTTTTACACTATCTCGTTTGATAAAGTACACGGCCCGCTTAAAAAGGCTGAAGAGCAATTAGAGCACCAAAAAACAGAGCTGCAAGAAGAAGTAACAGGCACTAAAGCACGTTATATGCTGGTTCCTTTACTTACTTTAATAGGTAGCATGGTCGGCTTTATGTATTGGTCAGGTAATGGTGATATTGCCAGCGGCAGTGGCTCTAAGTCGGTATTGTATGCAACTATTTTAGCTTGCGTTGTCGCCTACTTATTAATGGTAAGCTCTCGTCAATTTACTCACCATAAACTGGTTGATATTGGCTTTAAAGGCATGGGGGAGTTATTACCGTTAGTCGCGATTGTATTACTATCATTGACTCTCGGCGCCAGTTTAAAAGATTTAGGTACTGGCACTTTTGTTGCGGGTTTAGTGGGTGATTACTTACCTATTTACTTAGTCGTACCAGTGTTGTTTGTAACCGGTGCGGTGATCTCTTTCACAACAGGCACCTCATGGGGTACATTTGCAATACTTATCCCGATTGGTGTGCCATTAATTCAAGCGCTTGGTTTACCGCCGTCATTAGTGATTGCGGCAATTTTAGGGGGCGGCGTATTTGGCGATCATTGCTCGCCAATATCAGATACCAGTGCGGTGTCGGCAATTGCCTCAGGCTGTGACTTACTTACTCACGTTAAAACGCAAATGCCGTATGCATTATTCGCGGGTGGCTTAACGTTTGTTGCTTACCTAGTTACGAGCATTATTGTGTTGTAAAGAGTTAGCGAGAGTAAAGCTAGCGAGAGTAAAGTTAGCGAGAGTAAAGTTAACGAGAAAGCCTGCAATTTTGCAGGCTTTTTTATTGCTGAATTAACTTTTTATATTTGGCAGGGGGTATTTGTAAAATAGCGTTGAACTCATTGTTTAGGTGAGATTGATCGGAAAACCCGCACTCAAGGGCGAGTTGTGCCAAGCTTAGCTGTGGGTTTGCTTTTATAAGTTGTCTGGCTTGCCTGACTCTGTAAATACGTGCTAGGTGTTTGGCAGTGATGCCACAGGTGTTTTTAACGTAGCACTCTAATTGCTGCTTACCTTTAGGAGTGTGCTCGTAAGCAGTACTTAGTGGGGTAAGATTGATTATTTTATGGATCAGTTTTTGTGTGTGCTCAATAGCCTAATGGTGTATTTTTGGTGCATTGAGGTGCGCCGACAACAAATCAATAAACGAATCTAAGTCAGCATATTGGTCAAGCGAATGATTTACCTTTTGTAAATGGGCAAGTCCAGCGGGTTTAAACCGGATCCCACAAAAAACGGAGTCAGCAGTAAACGTTATTTTTGCTGACTGTGTTGATATGGTTTGCATGAAATAGGGGAATTTAATGGTTTTCCAGCTAAATTAAGACGCCCAGATAGCAAAAATATAACGCCTTTTGCGCCATCGCAGGGGAGCCAACTCTCCCCTGAACATTGGGCGCTTGCAAACCAAACTGCTTGTACATAATCAGCGATATCGCCCGTTGGGCTGTAAATAGTTTATCGTTCATTAAACTCGACTGTCGGTTTAAACATTTTCACCATACGATTCCAGCTATTTATAGCATTAATTGCTACGGTGAGGGTCACTAAACTGGGTTGATCAAATAACTCGGCAAGCACAAGATAAAAGTCATCATCAATGTTCTGTGACAAAGTCAACTTCTCGCAAAGCGCTAATGCAGCACGTTCTTTATCGTTATAAAGTGGCGTGTCTTGCCACGCATTGAGGGCAATAATGCGGTTAATGCTCTCGCCATACTCCAGTGCTTGTTTGCTATGCATGGCTAAACAATATGCACATTGGTTTAACTGTGATGCTCTTAGTTTTAGCAGCTCCCAAATTGTCACTCCAAAGGTAGCCTCGACTTTCTGTTTGATCAGTGTTTCTTGATCAATCAAGTAGGTCATTAACTCGGGTTCGATATTAAAGTAATTCGCTCTTTTCATAATAGTTCCAAATCGATAAATAACTACTAGCTAGTTTATTGACGGATAAATAAAAAGAATTGTAAAAAAACGACTTTTTGATTTGTTTCTAGTGTAGTCGTACCTCGCTAAAGACTTGTCATACTATTACACAATAACAAAAAGGTATAAGTCGCTGATATATTAATTTACACCCTAAAATTAGCGAATTTCAATACTAATTTAGCTCTTAAGCTTTAAAAATCTCACGTCGATAATGACCTTGGTTTACTTTAATTTAACAATTAACTTTATTTGTAATACAAGTGATCCTAATATAAGTGCGCAAACGATAATTATTAACTGTTTGTACCTAAGTGCAGGATTCGCATTTTACAAAACACCATTCAAGGAATGGCATAAATTGGAGCAAAAGAATGAGCGTTATGACAACACTGATACAACGGCAAAAGACTTTGTTTTTACTTCTGTTATCTACTTGTAGCTTTGCTACATTGGCAGAAAATTGTACAACTATTCCCACCTCAGGTGGGATTTACTCTGTAATTAACCGTGGCTCTAGCTTGGCATTAGATGTAAATACGTCTGATACTAGTGGCGCACCGGATGTAATTAGCTATCAATATTGGGGTGGTGCAAACCAGAAGTTTGCTTTCACTAAAGGCAGTGATGGTTACTGGACTATTCGTTCGCAACATAATAACCAAGTACTTGATGTACTCAATTCGTCACAGTCTAATGGCGCTAATATTGTGGTGTATGACGATTGGCAAGGTGATAATCAGCGCTGGCAGCTGAAGGTGTCTTCATCGGGTGGCTTTAATATTGTTAATAAACTTACGCAAAAGTCATTAACTGTGGCGGGTTCGCAAAACGGTGCCAATGTGTATCAAAATGATGATGCGGGTGGCAGTTCACAGCGCTGGTATATCAACCCTGTTTCAGGTAGTTGTGGTAGCAGTAGTGGTGGCGGTCAAACAACAGCTGGTTTAATTGGTTTTGCAGCACAACCAGGCAGCGATGGTCTGGCGACCACCACAGGTGGCGGTAATGTATCACCGACGATTGTTACTAGCTGCAGTGCTTTAACAGCCGCATTAAACTCAACATCAACTGCGGTTATTCAAGTTCCTGACAATAAAACGATTAACTGCCATACGGCAAACCGAACTGTTGCAGCATGTCCACTCGATTGTGGCACATGGGGCGATTACGGTAAAACCTGGTATCGCTTACCGGTTGGTAACCAAAGTTGTAGTGAATTAGGTAGCAGCTCCAACAACACGGTTAACGTTACACGTAATGACTCTCGTCTTCGTGTTCGCTCAAATAAAACCCTTGAAGGATTAGGGAAAAACTCAAAAATCATCGGCGCAAGCTTAGTGATCAGTAATGATCGTAATATCATCATACGTAATATTTTACTTGAAGATATTAACCCTGCATTAGTTGAAGCCGGTGATGCTATTTCTGTTGATGACAGTAGCCACATCTGGATTGATCATATGGCGTTTAATAAAATTAGTGACGGTTATATTGATATTGGCAATAGCCAAAATGTCACTTTAAGCTGGAACCGCTTTTATGGTTATAATACGCAAGTGTGTGCTAACCAGCATTGGTATACGCATTTATTCAAAAACTCCCAAATAACGGCACATCATAACTTTTGGGATACAGCGGCAGGGCGCAACCCTAAAGTAGACGGTTATAATTCACGTGTACACATGTTTAATAACTATTGGAAAAATATTACTTATTTTGCAATTAGCGCAGGTAATGGCGCTGAAGTATTAGTAGAAAACAATTACTTTGAAAACAGTGCAAAACCACATTGGAACCAAGGCTCAGGCTACTTTAGCGCGTCAGGAAATGTGTATACTGGTGTGTCAGCAACCGATCAATATCGCGACAATGGGGCTAACATCTTTAACGATATTCAGTTATACCCATACAGTTTAGACAATGCCAATAGCTTAGGCAGTCAAGTTGATGGCGGTACAGGGCCGCAGTAATACACCCAAACCATCTAAAAATGCAAAAAGCCCTCAATTAGAGGGCTTCATCACATTGCGTGTATTAATCGTTAGATTTTACTATTAGGCACGATACGGTAAATTCCCATACCATCAATACCCAGATATAAATCGCCATTAGGGTGGGTTGCAATACTGCGCACGCGGCCAGCACCTTCAAATAGCTTGCTGTTACCCGTTACTTTATTACCATCAAGTTCAACCAATACTAAGTGTGCAAACTTCATAGCGCCAACAAGCACATGACCTTGCCACTGCGGGTATTTGCTACTTGTAACAAACTCCATCCCAGAAGGCGCGATAGAGGGCACCCACACCCAATCGGGTTGTTGCATACCTTCGCGGCTTGTTTGATCAGTAATTTTACTGCCATTATAATTAATGCCGTGAGTTACTTCTGGCCAACCGTAGTTAGCGCCTGCTTTAATAATATTGATTTCATCACCACCACGAGGGCCGTGTTCATGACTCCAAATTGCCCCCGTTTCTGGATGCATAGCCATGCCTTGTGGGTTTCTGTGGCCATAAGAGTAAATACTCTTACGTGCGTTTGGCTGATTAACAAACGGGTTTGACTTAGGGATTGTGCCATCAGCATTAATGCGGTGAATTTTTCCTGCATCATACTCTAAGCTTTGTGGGTTAACATCACGCGCGCCGCGATCACCAATCGAAAAGTACAAGTAACCGTCTTTATCAAATTCAATACGCGAGCCGTAATGTTTGCTGGTTGTGGTGTTTGGCGTGCCGTCGAACAGCAGCTGCGAGTCGACTAGTGCCATATCTTTTAAGCGCGCACGCATAATGGATGTATTGTAGCCTTCTTCATCGCCTTCATAACCTGAGTAAGAAAAGTAGATCCAGCCATTGTCTTTAAAGTTAGGATCAAGCTCGATATCTAATAAGCCGCCTTGACCTTCCGCATGCATGTTAGGCAGCCCTGCAATTTTTTGTTCTAGCAGTTTGCCATTACGAATTAGCCTAAGCTCACCAGCGCGGTCTGTTACCAATAAATCTTGCTCGTTAAGCCACGCCATTCCCCAAGGAATATTTACCCCTTGAGCAACTAATTCAAGCTGATACTTATCAGCGCTTTTAGCGACAGGGATTTCTTGTTCCGCTTGCTGCGCACACGCCTGCAAGGTAGATAAACTGACCATAGCAATAGCTAAACTGGTGTAAAAAGACGTCTTCATGATGACTCCAATTTTTTAAACACGAAGTAAATAGAGTAGCGTGTTAATAGTTTAATTGTTATTAACATTTACTAAAGTGCGATTAGTAACAGAAAAAATGAGATAGGAGGGAGTATAGAGGGGGGCAGTAAGTTGCTACTTATGATTTGCGTTGTACTGGAGATGTATTGAAGTTAGAAATAGAATATATTAACAATTTTTACAATCGTATAGGGATTTACCGTGTCAGCTCAGAGCAACTTTCAAAACAATGTAATCGAAAAAATAACAAAACAAAATGCATTGGCAGCCGCATTAGGCACAGTCTTTTGGTGTATACCCATTTTAGTGCTGTGGGTATTTATTTATGAATTAAAGCCAGCAGCAGGCGCTGTTATGCTATGGCTCAGCGGCGCGTTAATAGGTTTAGCTGTTAGGTTTCATGGTCGTGGCTATGAACGATTATTCTCTGTAATAGGTTTTGTGTCTCATGCGTGTATTGTTTTACTCGCATGGGATTTTCAAATAGTGGTCGGCGGCAATGTGCTGTCCGTTATTTTGATTGGCGTTTATGTACTCGGCGCCTGGAGCGCTGCCTATCTATCACGTATCAACATCTCAATGCATGACTATAAAGCATTTGATGCTTATTTTGCGTGCCCTGATTATCTACAACAAAAAAAGTTAAAAAACAGGTGGTTTGTTGTTCTACCTTTGTTGCTAGTGCTGACTTTTGTGGTTGGTTATATTGTTGCCATTGCGGTGCTCATTTTTCAAGATGTACAGTACATGGAAAATGAAAAAAATCAGCAAGCAGCGCGCGCAGCCGAGTTTCGCGATAAGCACATTGATACCAGCGATGAAGCGCTCGCTGCAATAAGCCAGCATAAAGCACTTACTTATGCTTTTGCTTACTATTCAGGTAGGCAGTTTGATGTCCAAGGGCGCTACTTAGGTAATTACCCGCAAGATAGCTATCAAGCGCAATTAATACTGCGTTATTTAGCAGAGCAAAAAAGCAACCCGCGCGCTCAATTTATACTAGGAAAAATACTCGATAGTAAAACAGGTGACGCACTTATCACGCAAGCAGAAGTGGGCGGCGATACCTTTGCAAGGCTTTACAGTATTTATGAATTTGGTTGTTATATGGACGCTAAAAAAGGCAGGCAGTTACTCACCAGCTTTGCTAAAAATATTGAAGAACAATCAGTAAAAATTGATATCTATGGCATGCTCAGCGATGATTTTAACGACCACTGCCAAGTGTTAGACGACACTGAATTTGATTATCGTTATATAAAAGATTACCAGTTTAAACAGTAGGTCGTCCTTTAGGGCGAAAAAGTGAATATCACCACCGAGAGCACAGAGGCGCTTCGCTACACAGAAGTTAAATATTGGAAGTAGGAGCTGGCTTTAGCCACCAAGGGTTTAACACCAGTGATAAGTTCACCACCGTAGGCGCTAAGCTTGCTGGCGCGCGTGGTTTGGTTGGCTAAAGTGCAACGATAAAATCAATGGGGCGTTTAAATTGTAGGTCGCCCTTTAGGGCGAGAAAGTGAATATCACCACCGAGAGCACAGAGGCGCTTCGCTACACAGAAGTTAAATATTGGAAGTAGGAGCTGGCTTTAGCCACGAAGGGTTTAACACCAGTGATAAGTTCACCACCGTAGGCGCTAAGCTTGCTGGCGCGTGTGGCTATGGCTTCGTGCGGCGGGCGACGAACTACGGAACAATCCTAGTACCTAGTCACTTCCTAGAGCCTAGCCACTTTATATTTTAGGTCGCCCTTTAGGGAGAAAAAGTGAATATCACCACCGAGAGCACAGAGGGGCTTCGCTGCACAGAAGTTAAATATTGGAAGTAGGAGCTGGCTTTAGCCACGAAGGGTTTAACACCAGTGATAAGCTCACCAGCGTAGGCGCTAAGCTTGCTGGCGCGCGTGGTTTGGTTGGCTAAAGTGCAACGATAAAACCAATGGGGGCGTTTAAATTGTCGTCCTTTAGGGCGAAAAAAGTGAATTTCACCACCGACAGCACAGAGGCGCTTCGCCACACTGAGGTTAGTTATTGTTGTAGGAGCTGGCTTCAGCCGCGAAGGGTTTAACTCCAATGTAAGGGTTAACCACCGTAGGCGCTGAGCTTGCTGGCGCGTGTGGCTATGGCTTCGTGCGGCGGGCGACGAACTACGGAACAATCCTAGTACCTAGTCACTTCCTAGAGCCTAGCCACTTTATATTTTAGGTCGCCCTTTAGGGCGAAAAAAGTGAATTTTCACCACTGAGAACACAGAGGCGCTGCGCTACACAGAGGTTAAATATTGGAAGTAGGAGCTGGCTTTAGCCGCGAATGATTTAACACCAATGTTAGGGTTAACCACCGTAGGCGCTGAGCTTGCTAACTCTTGTCGGGATAAATCCTCGACCTACATTAAAAACCTTATTCAAGGTTTTTGCCAGATTGCTGGCGGCAACCAAGGGGCGGCTGCCGCCGGTCGCCCCTTGGAACCCCACGGCGCCCCGAGCATCACGCTTAACCCTTCAATGCGTAATTGATGTGAACGTAAACGGCGAAGATAGGCCATCCATGGCCTAGTTTCGCCTTATCGCGCCTCCATGCGCGATATTACTCATCAATTACTTATTTTCAGGGCGTGATGACGGGGGAAGGGTGTTAAACGTGAGATTGGAGTTTGGTCTTGGCTGGGTGCAAGACCTTGATCCTGTAAATGTGGCGCTGCACATGAACCCGCGAATTCTTATAATGTTTTATTCATAACCGGAGTTTTTCAAGTTAGTTGTCGCATCAAGTTAAATTTTATGCCGCCCGCACTTCTTCTTTTTTCTCTGGATTCAAATTTACTTCATTGATCATTGTCCAATTTCGAGACTTTCCTGACC
>NZ_JACJFL010000119.1:0-564 GCF_014164575.1 Pseudoalteromonas sp. SG41-1 | reverse complement strand
GTAAGCGGTAAGCGGTAAGCGGTAAAAATCTAGATCTCCTCAACTTAAATAGCAAGAAAATTTAATATATTTACTTTCTGTTATAAACGCGGTGGCAAGCCACTCGCCTACAAGTACATATTAACGCCGAGCAACTTAAAACTTTCCGCTTAGAGCTTACAGCTCAAATCGCAGACATTAAAAAAGGCCACCTAAGTGACCTTTTTCTAATAATTAACTTAAAAGTTAATTATTACTCATTGAACGTTGCTACAAAGCACCTACGCCTAAGGTAATAGCGCCACCTTCACATGACGTAAATCGCAGACATTAAAAAAGGCCACCGAAGTGACCTTTTTCTAATAATTAACTTAAAAGTTAATTATTACTCTACGATAGTTGCTACAAAGCACCTACGCCTAAGGTAATAGCGCCACCTTCACATGACGTAAATCCCAGGCATTAAAAAAGGCCACCGAAGTGACCTTTTTCTAACAATTAACTTAAAAGTTAATTATTACTCATTGAACGTTGCTACAAAGCACCTACGCCTAAGGTAATAGCGCCACCTTCACATGACGTAAA
>NZ_JACJFL010000118.1:0-594 GCF_014164575.1 Pseudoalteromonas sp. SG41-1 | reverse complement strand
AAGCCAATGCCAGTGTCAGTGTGACTATCAGCGATGGTTCGAATAACCAATCGCGTACTGTGACGGCTGATGGCTCTGGGGCATGGACTATCAGTGGTCGTGAGTTTGATGTCAGCAGCTTTAATAACGGCACACTCACCGTCAGCGCCACACAAAGTGATGCGGCGGGTAACACCTCCAGTGCAGCCAGCACCTCAGTGATTTTAGATAACGCAGCACCGAATGCCTTGACGATAAGCACCCCGATTGAGGTTGATGGCCGGATCAATGCTGTAGAAGATGGCAGTGTATTGATCACCGGCTCTGGCGCAGAAGCTAATGCCAGCGTCAGTGTGACCATCAGCGATGGCGCGAATAACTTATCACGGACTGTGACGGCCGATGGCTCTGGGGCATGGACTATCAGTGGTAGTGAGTTTGATGTCAGCAGCTTTAATAATGGCACGCTCACCGTCAGCGCCACACAATCTGATGCGGCGGGTAACACCTCCAGTGCAACCAGCACCTCAGTGATTTTAGATAACGCAGCACCGAATGCCTTGACGATTGCCACCCCGATTGAGGTTGATGGCCGGATCAATGCTGTAGAAGATG
>NZ_JACJFL010000117.1:0-618 GCF_014164575.1 Pseudoalteromonas sp. SG41-1 | reverse complement strand
ACCACTGATAGTCCATGCCCCAGAGCCATCAGCCGTCACAGTACGCGATTGGTTATTCGAACCATCGCTGATAGTCACACTGACACTGGCATTGGCTTCCGCCCCAGAGCCGGTGATCAATACACTGTCATCTTCTACGGCATTGATCCGGCCATCAACCTCAATCGGGGTCGTTATGGTCAAGGCATTCGGTGCTGCGTTATCTAAAATCACCGCGGTGCTGGCTGCACTGGAAGTATTACCCGCCGCATCACTTTGTGTGGCGCTGACGGTGAGCGTGCCATCGTTAAAGCTGCTGACATCAAACTCACTACCACTGATAGTCCATGCCCCAGAGCCATCGGCCGTCACGGTACGTGATAAGTTATTCGCGCCATCGCTGATAGTTACACTGACACTGGCATTGGCTTCTGCGCCAGAGCCGGTGATCAATACACTGCCATCTTCTACAGCATTGATCCGGCCATCAACCTCAATCGGGGTGGCAATCGTTAAGGCATTCGGTGCTGCGTTATCTAAAATCACTGAGGTGCTGGCTGCAGTTGAGGTGTTACCCGCCGCATCACTTTGTGTGGCGCTGACGGTGAGCGTGCCATCATTAAAGCTGCTGACATCAAA
>NZ_JACJFL010000116.1:0-623 GCF_014164575.1 Pseudoalteromonas sp. SG41-1 | reverse complement strand
TGGGTCGCTAAGAACTCCGTGATTTTATCTGCACTTTTATCCAGCTTTTCTTTTTGCTTTAAATCCTGTGTTATCAACTCTTCGCTCAGGCTATCTTGTGATTGGTGACGTTCGATAATACGTTTACTCGCGCGTTCTAGTTTTGCTTTTTTACGCCCTAGCTCATCGAATGTGCCGCTCCATTCTTTACTCGCATTCGATTTCAATTTGCATCCATCAATGGCAAACATGTTACGACCTATCAAGCCTTCTTCGTCGCATATCATCAGTACTTGCGTAAACAGCGGTTCAATCTGTTCGTGCATTTTGGCCACGAATCCCGCTACAGATGTGTAATGAGGTTGAATATCACCCGACACACTCATGAACAAAATATTCGTCTCACACGCCTTAGCAATACGGCGGCTACTAACCAAACCATGTGCGTAACCAAGTAAAATAATCTTTAGCATCACTGAAGGAGGATACGCAGCGGCGCCCGTTTTATCATTGTTATACCACGCGTCAAAGCCCGACAAATCGAGTTTATTTTCGACAATATAACAAAGCGCATACTCAAATGTACCTGGCAATATTTGCTCAGCAAAATTGATTGGAATGAATTTATTTTGGCAGGATAAGTC
>NZ_JACJFL010000115.1:0-643 GCF_014164575.1 Pseudoalteromonas sp. SG41-1 | reverse complement strand
CCACGGAGTGATTCATGACTGGGGTGAAGTCGTAACAAGGTAGCCCTAGGGGAACCTGGGGCTGGATCACCTCCTTATACGATTTAGAACTTATTTGTTCGTAGTGTCCACACAGATGATTGTTATTGTAAAGAGAACAAACACTTATTGTTTGGGTCTGTAGCTCAGTTGGTTAGAGCGCACCCCTGATAAGGGTGAGGTCGGTAGTTCAAATCTACTCAGACCCACCACTTCTTCAACGAAGTCGGTAATCAAACAATAAGTACCAGCATATGTGGGGCTATAGCTCAGCTGGGAGAGCGCCTGCCTTGCACGCAGGAGGTCAGCAGTTCGATCCTGCTTAGCTCCACCACTTACTTCTTAAAAATAAATATTCTTTTATCGGGCAGCATAATCGCCTGAGAATAGAGTGTGTTTAATTTTGAGAGGTTTTTGTATCTCTTGCTCTTTAAAAATTTGGAAAAGCTGATAATAAAATTCGTATGAATACAGTGTATTTGTACAGAGTTTTCAAAAGTAAAAAGAATGATAGCAGTATCATTCAGTGCCATTTAATGAACGTTTACGTTTGTTGATTGGTATCTACTTTAGTATTCAATATTAACTTCTGGCGAAGTTAAACTGTCACGAAACAAAGACCCGT
>NZ_JACJFL010000114.1:0-703 GCF_014164575.1 Pseudoalteromonas sp. SG41-1 | reverse complement strand
GAGGAAAAAACGGGCAGCAAAGGCAAGCCCATTAAAAGTAATATTACCGACCCTGATAGCGCGAAAATGACCACGTCAAAAGGTACAATCCAAGGCTACAACGGGATAGCGATAAATGACGATAAACATCAAATTATACTGCAAGCACAGGCATGGGGTTCAGTGGGCGAGCAGCAAACCCTGCAGCCAGCGGTTAAGCAATTAAAACAACAGTTAGATAAACTGAGCACAGATGAATCCTCAGATAAACACGCCATCAAATTCACCGCAGACAGTGGGTTTAACAGCGAAGCAAACCTTGAATACATGGCGAAAAGTGGCTTTGATACTTACATTGCGGATAACCAATTTAGAAAACGAAATCCGCTGTTTAAAGAAAGTGAAACTTATGAGACAGAGCAAGAAAAGCGCCGACTAAAACGCAGTAAAGGCAAGCCACGGTTATTTACCTCAGACGACTTCCATTATGATGAGACGACACAAACCTGCCGCTGTCCCGCAGGCAATGAAATGTGGCGAAGCGGTATAAATGTAAACAGCCACAACCAAAAATATACGCGATTCTGCGGTTACTTAAAAGATTGCAAGGTATGCCCACTGCAACAGCAATGTATGCGAAAGCCACCTATAAAAACAGGACGGCAAGTTCAGTTTAAAAATGATGAATCGCGTAAAAAGCTAAGCTACATCGACAAAATGAAGG
>NZ_JACJFL010000113.1:0-751 GCF_014164575.1 Pseudoalteromonas sp. SG41-1 | reverse complement strand
CTTTGTACCATTTTACATCGTTGCTGGCGGCTTGCTGCTTTAACCGTTGTTTGCTGCCTGCAAAATTTGAGTACTGCTGCCTGAAACGTTGAATTGATTCAAGCCATTGCGCTTCTTCTATATTCAACGTCAGGAGCACTTTTGGTATGCTTTTGTTGATATGCCCTTTTTTCTTTGGATCTATCTGGCGGCCACTCCAGTCGACTAATTCAATGTAATCCAGTAAGGCAAAGGGGATCGTGCCTTTAATATGATTACCACCAAATTGCTTTAGCTGTGCTGGTTGACTTTCATGTTGAACAGTATCTTTTTGTTTGAGGGGTTTATTTGCTTTGACAGTGTCTGTGGTAAAGGCTTTGAAATGCGCTATACGCTCTTGAATTGAGGTAAAATCACTGTCTTCAAGCGTATCGGCTATGTTTGCTCTGATAGGATTCAAATCAACGTAGGCCATGCAACTGAGTATTGCGGTTTGATCTAATAATGCCTGTGACTTATAGCGCCCTTCCCAGTACTTGCCCGTGCAGTTATCTTCCTTATTGGCCTCGCGGGCAATGTACTCATTAAGGTTTTTCATATACCAGCTGATGTCATAAAGCCTTGCGCGCCATTTAGCGATGATCTCATCAAAAAAGAGCACACTCGCCTTATCTAGCTGCTCACCATTTAAGTAACGATCAACTAAAACATGGCCGTTATAAAGTTGATACCAGCGTTCAATTACTTCATCATCAGACCAATCAAGTGCTTG
>NZ_JACJFL010000112.1:0-769 GCF_014164575.1 Pseudoalteromonas sp. SG41-1 | reverse complement strand
GTAAGCGGTAAGCGGTAAGCGGTAAAAATCTAGATCTCCTCAACTTAAATAGCAAGAAAATTTAATATATTTACTTTCTGTTATAAACGCGGTGGCAAGCCACTCGCCTACAAGTACATATTAACACCGAGCAGCTTAAAACTTTCCGCTTAGAGCTTACAGCTCAAATCGCAGGCATTAAAAAAGGCCACCGAAGTGACCTTTTTTCTAATAATTAACTTTATAAGTTAATTATTACTCATTGAACGTTGCAACAAAGCACCTACGCCTATGGGTAACAGCGCCACCTTCACATGACGTAAATCCCAGACATTAAAAAAGGCCACCGAAGTGACCTTTTTCTAACAATTAACTTAAAAGTTAATTATTACTCATTGAACGTTGCTACAAAGCACCTACGCCTAAGGTAATAGCGCCACCTTCACATGACGTAAATCGCAGACATTAAAAAACCCGAGACTAAGCTCGTTTTTTTTAATGCTTAATGCATTACAACTGTTGATTACTCAACGATAGTTGCAACAAAGCACCTACGCCTATGGGTAACAGCGCCACCTTCACATGACGTAAATCGTAGGCATTAAAAAAGGCCACCTAAGTGACCTTTTTTCTAATAATTAACTTTATAAGTTAATTATTACTCAACGATAGTTGCTACTACACCAGCACCTACAGTACGGCCACCTTCGCGGATTGCGAAACGTAGACCTTCATCCATTGCGATTGGAGAGATTAACTTTACAGTCATCTTAACGTTATCGCCAGGCAT
>NZ_JACJFL010000111.1:0-832 GCF_014164575.1 Pseudoalteromonas sp. SG41-1 | reverse complement strand
TTTAAGCGCCTTTTTTAACGCCTAAAATCAACCACCGCATGAGCCACATGACTAACCCTTCCAAAACTTTTAAAAATAATTATCAAGAAAAAACGCATTATATAATATGTTTTTTAACTATTCATCATTCTATATATTTTAATGTATTGAATTAAAATAAATATATATTATTATATAAGTATAGGTTGAGGGAAAGACCTAATAATAAATAAAAGGAAAAACATTATGAAAAATTTAAACATCAAATCAAATCTATTAGAACAACCAATAAAATTCGTAGCATACATTACACATAGTTTTTCATCACGAACAGATTTTGTTTCAGCGCCAATAGTTAAAGCTTATGGTGAAGGTGTTGCCCCAAGTGAAATTTTTAAAAGCGAAGATTATAAGATATACAATAACGCGCATAACTTAATAAATAAAGATCTTGTTATTCTTTGGGACTTTGACAAAAGAAATCAAAACGAAAAGGTAATTGATACTATATTCACCCCTAAAGAGTTTGATAATGCTATGAGGGAAGATATAACAAAACTTCTTAAAGCTAAACGCATCACTATCAAAATGGTTGACGAAGAACTTAAACTAAAAAACATCTCTTATAAAAAGTTTCTATTCGATCAAGAATATGTAAATAAAATCAAAACAAGCTTAAAAGTAGCAGCATTTTAAACACTATATCAATACACTAACAACAAAAAGGAAGGCGCAATTTAAGCGCCTTTTTTAACGCCTAAAATCAACCACCGCATGAGCCACATGACTAACCCTTCCAAAACTTTTAAAAATAATTATCAAGAAAAAACGCATTATATAATATGTTTTTTAA
>NZ_JACJFL010000110.1:0-936 GCF_014164575.1 Pseudoalteromonas sp. SG41-1 | reverse complement strand
CAAGGTTTAGCGTCATTAAGAGATATTTGGATCAATATTCACTACGGGAGATGAACCGCCCATTGCGGACCCGCATGATGGGTGGTGTGGGGGCTGGAGGTTAGAGACCTCCGGCTACCCGATTATGCGATACTACGCCCAAATCATCCACCCCAAAAATAAACCAACAGCAAGACAAATATAGACAACCCATATTGGAAGGCTAGAGTCAGACCGAACCTCCATTATAGCTCCTTGACTGTGTAGTCCCAATATCTCATCGGCCAACTCGTGTTTTGGGTGTTCTTTGAAAAACTGAATTAAGGCATCCTGTACTTTTGGAACCCATGATGATGGGTGATCACTATCTGAATCGTAATTAAGCGCAGCACGCAAGGACGGAATCCCGCCATCAATTCTTGCCTCTATATTTTGAGCCTTTTTGTAATATTCAGAAATATCCATAACCTGTCTTCGTATAACGCTACAATATGGGCCGCGCGCTGTTTGCGCGTCCCAGCCCAACTTGTTGGGCGAACATAATTGACTTGTTATATGCACACCAACTCCAATTCAGCGTCACTTGGTTCAAATATCTCTAACCAGAGAGTAAAACCATTTTCGTCACTACACTCCAGATCAAATGCACTGTCGTAAACCTCAACGATTGTTGCAATGTCACCAACACGAGGAGATCTTGATCCAAAGCTACCTTCATTATATTTAAAGTTTTTATTCAAAGACTTAATTTTAACAACAGAGTACTGATTCATCAGAAGCCCAAGTGCATATAACAGCTTATTCAAAGGATCTAAACCCACAAGTTGCAGAGAGAAAATCCTTTGAGTTTTTTAATACTTTCAGTCTAACTCTGTATCTAAATGTAAATCAAGGGATTTATATTTGTTGTTTTTTTGTTGTTGTAAAATACAAGAAATAATCCCGCGAGTTGTTGAA
>NZ_JACJFL010000010.1:53007-115540 GCF_014164575.1 Pseudoalteromonas sp. SG41-1 | reverse complement strand
ACCTAGAACCTAGAACCTAGAACCTAGAACCTAGAACCTAGAGGGAATTTTATGAAACTTGAAGATATCCGTCGTGAGTATTTGCAAGATGCTCTGAGCGAAGAGAATTTACTTGATGATCCATTTAAGCAATTTGAAACCTGGCTTGAGCACGCGGTAGCAAGTAAACTGCCAGATCCAACGGCGATGGTGGTGGCAACGGTTGATGAAACCGGTCAGCCTTCGCAACGTATTGTGTTGTTAAAGCATCTTGATGATAACGGGTTTGTGTTTTTTACCAATACCGGCTCGCGTAAAGCACAAGAGCTTAAAGGCAATAATAAAATCTCTTTGCATTTTCCGTGGCACCATATGGAGCGCCAAGTGATTGTTTATGGTGAAGCACAACCACTGCCAACTTCAGCGGTTGCCAAGTACTTTTTGTCACGTCCCAAAGAAAGCCAGTTAGCTGCATGGGCTTCAAAGCAAAGCCGTCCTGTATCATCGCGTAAAGTGTTGATGGAAACTTTTGCTAATATGAAAACCAAGTTTGCTAAAGGCGAAATACCATTGCCAGATTTTTGGGGGGGATACTGTGTTGTGCCAACAAAAATTGAGTTTTGGCAAGGTGGTGCACACCGCCTGCATGACCGTTTTATATATCAGCGTCAAGCTGATAACAGCTGGCAAATTACACGTTTAAACCCATAGTTTATTATGGCGTTTATTGATTCCCACTGCCATTTAGATTTTACTGAATTTGATGCCACCCGCAGCAAGCTAATTCAGCAATGTCAGCAGCTGGGGATCGAAAAATTGATCGTGCCGGGGATCACTTTGGCACAATCTCTTTCTTTATGCGCTTTTGCTAAACAGCATTCTGCAGTGCGCATCGGTGCAGGTTTACATCCTTACTTTTTAGCAGAATATCACCACAGTCATTTAGCCAAACTGACTGAGTTTACTGTGCAACATCGCCAGCAATTGGTCGCTATTGGCGAGTGTGGCATTGACCGCAGTATTGACGATATTGTTTTGCAAACTCAGATATTTGAGCACCATATTGATCTTGCTAATCAGCTTGAATTGCCATTGATTGTGCATCATCGACAAAGCCATGACCTTATTGCACAGTCATTTAAGCGCTGTAAGCCAAAATATGGTGGTGTTATACATGCTTTTTCAGGCTCATTACAACAAGCACAGTATTATATTAAACAGGGTTTTAAACTCGGGGTGGGCGGGGTGATCACTTATCAGCGAGCACAAAAAACACGTTCCGTTGTTGCTCACATAGCACCTGAACACTTACTACTTGAAACAGATGCACCTGCAATGCCGTTAGCGGGCTTTCAAGGGCAAATAAACACGCCGTTACAGTTACCCCTAGTGTTTGAGCAGTTATGTCAATTAAAGCAGATCACAACACCTTATAAGGCTGGTTTTCAAAAGCAGCTTTATGATTCGTGCTCAGAACTTTTTCGGATATAACGATTTACTTGCCAGCGCTTTAAACCACGGCCTAATTGCCAAGTAAAAATGCAGGTTATCACTAGCATTAGTAATACTTGGCGGCCTAAGTCATGAAAGCTGCTATGACTGGTTGCTACTGCTGAGCGGGTCAAGTAAGTTATTGCAACAAATCCTAGTGGGCGATCGTCATCACTGATTATCGGTTCAACAAACGGGGTTTTAAGTTTACTAATACCTGGAGTGGAGTTGGGCAGCTTACCTAAAATATGGTGAGCTTGCCAATTATCACTACTGGCGATAAGTATGCCTTGCTGATCATAAATCGTTGCAGCCAGTACAAACTCATCTTTGCTTATGCTGTTACATAAGGCTGTTAATTCAGGTTTGTTTTTTTCAAGTAGCGGCGTTTTGGCATTGAGAGCCATAAAACGAGTTAAGCTTTTTGCTGTGCTGTCGGCACTATCATAAAGCAACTGGTGGCTTTGAAAACTACCATTAACAGCAACCCAAGTCAGCAATACAAAGCATGCCGCAGCAATACTTAATCGCACTAGGCGTTGCCTAAGAGATGCTGAAATAGGGTTTTTAAGATGGTTATTTTTCATAGTCACCGTTTACGCTGCTGACAGCTTTTGTTTTTGATGTTACAACTAAGCGTAACTATAACCTTAAATCCCCCTTTATGGCGAATTAATACCAATCGACTTAAATATTTAGTCTTTCTAGCGTGCTAAATAAAGCGCTAACGGCGTTATAAGTTTTTTATGTAGAACAACTACATATAAAATTTATGCCTTGTTATCACTCTATTTATCCGTCGCTATAAATGACCAATAACCTAACCCGATTGGTATAATTGTTATTTTACAGGGGAGACATTAGTATCATTTTTGGAGTTATCATGACATTGGAGCGCTTTGCGAGCCTTTCATCAGAGCAGTTATCGGCACAGTTGTCGTTAGGTATGTGGTATCACTATCAAGATGCTTTATTAGTACCAACAAGCTTACCAACTGATCCGCAAGGAATGTTTAGTATTGCTTTTGCAGGGGACTTTAGCGGCCAACAACTAGCTAATATAATTAACTTTTTAGCTCAGCAGCAGTTTATTGTCAGTGCATTTTGTCGTTATCAACCAGAGCCAAACTTAAGCCCCGCACTGTGTTTTTACAGCGAGACACTAAGCCCAAGCATTAATCCTTTGGTACTGAATGAATTTGCCCATCCATTGGGATTTCAACTTGTACAAGTTAGTAAGCCACCGATTTTAACTAAGCCCGGTTTATTAGTAATGGATATGGACTCAACCGCCATTACGATTGAATGTATTGACGAAATCGCAAGGCTTGCTGATGTATATGATGATGTCGCAGCGGTAACCGCACAAGCGATGGCTGGTAAGTTAGATTTTAGTGAAAGCTTACATCAACGAGTCGCTAAACTTGCGGGTATTGAGCAAAGCTTAATTGATGAACTAAAAAATAGTTTACCATTAATGCCAGGGATCAAAGCGCTATGCCAAGTGCTAAAGCAGCATAATTGGTATTTAGCCATTGCCTCAGGTGGCTTTGTGCCATTTGCTGAACAAGTGCAAAAACTGCTTGAACTAGACGAAGTACATGCCAATGTTTTGGAATTTAAAGATAATAAGTTAACAGGTAAAGTGCTAGGCATGATTGTTGATGCGCAGCAAAAAGCCGTGGTGTTGAGCCAATTACAGCAACGATTAAATTTACCTACGCAACAAACAGTGGCGATTGGTGATGGTGCGAATGATTTGACCATGATGGCTGCGGCAGGACTCGGTGTTGCCGTACACGGTAAACCTAAAGTTGTTGAACAAGCCCAAGCTGCAATTTGCCAAGGCTCGCTATTACAACTGTTATATTTATTAACTATTCCTGTTATTAAGTAACGGAGTTAAGTTAGCCGTTTAAGCCAAGTCTGCTTGCGCTTATTCATTTGGTCTACCAGCTCTGCGGTAAAGTCCAAATGACTAAGCGTTTCATCTGTTACATCAACCATGTCACCAACACCTGTTACTGCCCACAGTGCCTCTTCAAGATCTTTTGCTTTGTGCAATGCATATTGGCTTACGTATTTTAACTCGTTAGATAAGTAATCTGTATCAGGGCGGCCAGTGCGTGAAATATAAATACGCATTATAAAGATCAACTCAGATTTGAGACCTTTCTTTAAAAAGAGTAACTGTGGGGCATAATCCTCGCCTGCACTGCACTTGCTTTTTATAGCGTCTTTAATGGTCGGTTTTTTAGGATCAAAACGAATAAATAAAGTGAAAGGTAGAGGAGGATCTTGACGACTGCGATCTTTTATAAGCGGTGTGATCACGCCATTGAGCTGCTCTGGCGATAAAAAAGCATCAATGCTGGTGGTATTATTAAGCAAGCCATAGTTTTGCAAAATAATATGCAATGGGCTCGGGTACAAGCCTTGACCAATTGCTCCTGTTTTAAAATGTGCAGCTTCTTTATGTAAATAAAACGGAAATTGGCAGACACTTTTAGTTACCATATTTCGCAGCGCTGTCGATAATCCTGGCACCTTTGGCGCTTCTTCAGATACTTTTAGTTTATCTTTATTATTTTCAATTAACTGCGTAAAAAATTTCACCCCTTCGTGTGGGTTATCAACAATACGTAAGGCTTTTAAGTTGATAGTGGTGAACGATTTACTGACCGCCATCACTTCGTACTTTAATTTACTCAGCGTGTGCTTTTTGGTTATTTTTTGCAGCTCAGGTAAGCTTAATTCAACAACTTCACCTTTTTGAAAAGTAACCGGTTGGTCACACTCAATTTGCAACCCCATCACCGAGAAATCACGACTATGAGCGGTATGTGTTTGCTCATCCTGAGTTGTTAATACTACATCGGTTTTATACAAATAGCGTTTGTGAGAGCGTAGGTTTACATACTCTAAATCCACGGTTTCAAGTTTTGGTGGGGTTTTATGTTTGCCATGGCCAAAGTGCTTGAGCTGATTAACTATACTTTTATCGTAACTAAAACTTTGATAATGCGCTCGTTCAACGTCTGTTCCGACTGCTGTTAAAATCACAAGATATTTTACGTCTTTGATCATTCCTTGTACGCGAGGCGTTGGTGGCTTGTTTAATTTTTCAATATCTTTGCCAGCGGTATTTGGTAAGCTTAATGGAATAAATGAATCTTCTGGATGGCTTGGCATTAACTGTACTTTAAAACATTGCCAGCTTTCTTTTTGGCTACCAAAACCAAAAAATAATGCGCTTAATTGCGGCTCTGCAGTCAACTCAGTGCGTGTTGCTGAGTAATAATATACTTTTCCAGCAACCACGTGCGTAAAGGTGTATAAATACTCTTCTTTAACTGGGGCTGGGTTACTTAGTAACTGACTTAAACGTTGCTGATTTAAAATAGTGTATAAACATGACAGCTTTCGCTCATCGCAAAAATAACGCTGAATAAAAATATTGTTTTCAGTGGTCAGCACTAAACTTGGGTAGAGTTTATCGTTTTGCAAACTAAAAAAAGTAAATAACGAGGTAACACGGGGAATATAATACTGCTCATAGCCTTTTGAGACGACTGCATCTAAGGTGTTATCTAAATTTACTTTATAGCGACGCTTATTGCCGTGAATAAAGCTTTCTAAAAACTCATCAAATTTTGCGTTATTTTCTATAAAAGTACGTTTTAAGCGAATATGATTAAATTCCGCAGAGATTTTCTCAACTG
Source organism: Pseudoalteromonas sp. SG41-1 (assembly GCF_014164575.1). Lineage (NCBI taxonomy): Bacteria > Pseudomonadati > Pseudomonadota > Gammaproteobacteria > Alteromonadales > Pseudoalteromonadaceae > Pseudoalteromonas > Pseudoalteromonas sp. SG41-1. The sequence continues at coordinate 110,348 of NZ_JACJFL010000010.1, read as the reverse complement.
CAACAACTTCATATTGAATGCCGTTTTTTAAACCTAATTCAAAATCTTGCTCAAGACCGACTAAACGCAGTCCTAATAACTGCCCTTTTTTGACTTGATAGCGCGGTGAGAGCTTTATTTTTGCGCCACTTAAAGATATATCTGAGGTGGTTGCTGCAATGGTGTTGTCTTTGTTGAGTTCTACAGTGATTTTGATTGAATAGTTCATCCGTTCTTCACGGCGACTTTCATAAGAGGCAAATTTAATAACCTGGCAATCTAATTTTTGTTCATTCTGTAACTCAGGTTGCTTAGCTTGTTCAGCGGCTTTTTTTTGCATTACACGATGGTTATTATCGGTGTTCATTACAGCTTCGTAAACAGCAAGGGTATAACCACCATGGCGTTCTATGGCTTGTTCAAATACCGCAATAGCGGTTTCATCCATAAAGTGTTGTTTGCCTTCATACTCATAAGGTTTAACTTGGCCTGTTACTTGGCCGCGTAAATCAATAAAACGGGCGATAGGTTGCGACAAGCGCGACATTTCCATCTTGATCAAGAACTGCTCAGGTTTTGTTAAACCCGCTGTCTTCGATTTAAAGATCGTGTCAAATTTGGCATTACCTAAATATGATTTAAGCTCATCAACTAAACTTTCATATTTAAGCAGAGTGTCTTCAGTCATTTATAAAACCATCACCGTCTATTCTAAAAAGTTGGTATACTGCACATGTATTTACACACTCACTTGGTTGCTGGTTTGCAGCATGTGCGGTGTAATGAGTTACCATCTTTAATTTTTATTATTATGAGATTGCCAAATAAATGGCTCATTACTTTAGTTTATTAATCAAAAAAGCCCAAGCTAAAAAGATTAAGCAAAAAATATGCCCTAAAGTAAAAGTGATAAACCTTGCTTTTTTATATATCTCGATTGTGGCGTTGAATTGCCTTATTGGCAAGGTCAATATTCAGCGCACGATAACGTAACAATAAATTAAAGATCATCCTAGTATGGACATAAATGATTTCAAAATGACGAAGGTAGGCAAAAGTTAATGGCAAAAGCGGCAAAAATAGAGTTTGTTTGCACCGAATGCGGAATGAACTACCAACGCTGGCAAGGACAGTGTCGCTGCGGCGCATGGAATACCTTAGCCGAATTTAAGCCCTCAGCAGGGCAAACTAAAAAAGCAGCAACGCGCAGCGTTGTTGGCGGCTATGCTGGTGGCGTTGGCGGTGGCTCGAAAAAAATTAATGACATCGCAACCACCGAAGCCGAAAAGCAACTAACCGGTATTGGTGAACTTGACCGAGTATTATCAGGTGGCGTAACCACAGGTTCTGTGAATATTATTTCAGGCGATCCCGGAGCAGGTAAAACGACTTTATTATCGGATTTAGTCGCGCGCATGTCACAGCGTATGCCATCACTTTACTGCACCGCAGAAGAGTCGTTATCGCAATTTAAAAACCGTGTTAATCGTTTAAAGCTCGATTACAACCCAGACGAACTGTATTTGTTATCAGAAACCAGTGTTGAAACCATTATCGACGAGCTTGAAAAAAATAACATCAAGTTTGCAGTAATCGATTCTATTCAAGCGGTTGTTACTGATACCGCAAACGGCAGCCCAGGTTCACCGTCACAAGTTAAAAGTGCCGCGCAAGCGCTTACACAGTACTGTAAGCAAAACGACGTCACTATGTTTATTATTGCCCACGTAAATAAAAATAATGAAATAGCGGGGCCGCAAACCTTAGTGCATATTGTTGATGCGTTATTACATATCGACACTAACGATGGGCAAATACGTACCTTGCGCGCCAATAAAAACCGCTTTGGTGACATTGATACTGTGGGCATTTTTAGAATGTGCGAACGCGGTATGCTAAGTGTTGATAACCCCAGTGAAATATTTTTATCGGGATCAAGTACCGACTCACCCGGTTCAACCATTACTTGCATTCGAAAAGGTAACCGCAACTTGTTGCTCGAAATACAATGTTTAACTACCGAAACCGAGGCGGAGTTTCCACAGCGAGTGTGCGTAGGTTTAAATATGAACCGAATAAAAATGCTCACTGGTATTTTACGCAAGCACACTAAAACCAAAATCTTTCATGATACGTTTTTTAATATTGTTGGCGGGCTGAGAATTGATGAAACCGAAACCTGTATCGATTTAGCCTTAGTGACTGCCTTACTCAGTAGCTTAAATGAGTTTGTAGTGCCACGGACTACCTGCATAATGGGTGAGTTGAGCTTAAATGGCGATGTACGGCCAATCGATAGTGGTGTGCCGCGCGTTAAAGAAGCTGCCCAACATGGTTTTACCGAAATATTTATTCCATTTCGTAATTACCATAAATCAATGGAAGGGCTGGGCGCTAAAATAACCCCAGTTAAAACAGTGCATGAACTGCTAAGTTTAATTAATTAGCCACGCTCAAAAAAGTGCAAATCAATTTGCACTTACTTATGCTAGGCCTTATCAAAGGTATTATTGAATGATACGCTTAGCAAAATCTTAAGTCTAAAGCCGTTAGAGACTAAGCTAAATAACAACGGTGATAATAGAAATCGTAATAAGGAAATAGAATGAAAAAACTCGCAATTGTTGCTGTTGTTGTCGCTGCGGCTATCGGTGGTGTTAACTATGCAAATCATGCACTGACTCAAGAAGTTAAAGTAGAAGTTGATCGTCAGCTTGCATTAATGAGCCAGCAAATGGGTGTAACAGCTAGTTATGAAGATATTTCGGCCAGCGTGCTTGGGCAAAGTGTTGAAATATCAAATATGCAAATCACAGGTTTTGATCAGCAGCCAGTTGCTAATATTGCGAGCATTGAAGTGGCGGGATATGAAGTAGATAAAATTGCTCCTCGTACCGAGTTGAGCATAAAAAACTTTACCTTCAGTGAGCATTTTTTAGCGCAGTTACCACCAGACGCTAACAATAAACTTGCTGCTGCTAGTTATGATCTTCATACATTGATGAACTATGATGAAAAATCAGGTGATAGTGATATCGACTTTGCGCTTAATGCTAAAAATATTGTAGGCCTTAATTTTAACCTCGGTCTAGCAAAGTCAACCGCATTGATGAATGCTTCATTGGCGCTGAGCAAAATGCAGCAACAACTAGGTAGTCAACAGCCGACTTTAGAGCAGCAATTACAGCAACAAACCTTACTAATGGAGGCGCTTGCAGAGCTTGAACCACGCAGCATCGAAATTGCCCTCAATAACGAAGGTGAATTTAAAGCACTCGTCGAACAAACGCTTGAAAAGCAAGGTATGACGCTGGAGCAAATGCAGCAAATGGTCAACATGCAGCTACAACAAGCGCCAGTCAGCGAGGAACTGAGTGAAGCGATTAAAAACTTCACGCAGGGCTTAAGCTCATTAACAGTGTCAGCAAGCTTGCCAGAAGGGCAAACCATGACCGAAATTAACCAACAGATCTTCACCCTAATGGGGCAACCAGAAGAACTGGCAGAGTTTATAAATTTAAAAGCAAAGGGCGAATAGCTCGTAGAGCTATAAGTTGTAAGTCTTAAGCGGTAAGTTTAAGACAAAATACAGTTTTGAGTCATTTTAAAGCGCGAGATAATCTCGCGCTTTTTTATGGGCGATTCGGGTGAGGGACTAGGATTTAGGCGCTAGGAACTAGGAAAAACCAAAGCAGGTCGGCGTAAAATTTATTATCGTAGGTTGTGGTTCATAGCAACGAAACCCAACGGTGAAAATTAAAGTTTAGAGATGGTTTCAAGTGGGAAACTGACGTTGATATAGGTTTAGGATAATAACTCATTGAATAATCAAGCTGTTGTTTGCTCCCATATTCAGGAACATGAGCGCCACGCGTATCTTTATCTGCTTTATTTTCCTGTATTCATAAACAGTTTTGAGTTTTTTTTAACAACTCGCGGGTTTATTTCTTGTGATTTACAATAACAAAATAACAACAAAGATAAATCCCTTGATTTACATTTAGATACAGAGTTAGACTGAAAATATTAAAAAACTCAAAGGATTTTCTGTCTGCAACTTGTGGGTTTAGATCCTTTGAATAAGCTGTTAGGCCTACAGGAGAGTTTCTTTGAAATTTCATTACTTAGTACTTCTTTTTATAATCTTTATTAGTGGATGTTCATCAGTCCCGAGTGTAAAACTTAAAAAAGAAAATTTCGAACAGTTACAAACTATAAAACTTGAAGCAAGCCCAAATGACAACTCTATGCTAACCGCTATAAGTACCGTAGAAGTTCAATGGACAGGTGTCAGTTATTATTATTCTGGAACTGCTGGAGATGGTTTGGGCGTAAGAGAGCTGGCGTTAAGATTTATGGAAGAACACCGTATAAGTTTAAATGAGATCGTCCAGAATCAATTCATTGAAAAAGTAAAAGCAGATAATCTTAAGATTAATTTTGATAGCAACTCTCAAAATAAGTTAGTTATTACACTTAATGTTGTCGTTTTAGGTATGGTACATGGGTTTTCTGATGAATTTAATTCACGCTTTAATATCGCAGCACAGCTATTCGATAGTTCAGGTCAAATAATGTGGTCTTATAATGCTATTCCAATTTCTCCAGTTGCTCCTGGGTATTCTGTAAAACTAAAGGATCTGTTTTCATCTAAAGAATCAATGCTTAAATTTTTTAATGCGGCTGCAGGCCCTATTGTGCAGAAGCTATACGATGATTTTAAGAGGGATTTAGTGTAGGCCTAACAAGGGTTTTCAAGTCGAACAAATTACAGTTGGCTTTTTGTTCGTACCTCACTTATTTTAGCCAACTGCAATTTGCCGCTTAAAACGGCGTTGGTATGACTCCCACTGTCAAGTTAAACGCACTGATCCTTGCTTAACTTTTTAAGCCATAATTACTTCAGCTCGAATTAGAGCGAGTTAATACATAGGATGAAGCAAGTAAGTTCGTCGGTTATCTTGCTGATATGACTACAGGCATCCTGCCTTTCGTGAATCAGCTACGCTGTTCAAAATTGTTCCTGACAATTTTGTCGTTGGTTATTACTATTTCTAGTAACAGAGCAGACCTTACTTATTCCGTCGTGGCACCTGTCTTCAGTCTATGTTCGTGGTTCAACGCAGCGTTAGCTGCATTGCCATCCTAACGCCGTCGGTGGTTGTGCCACACCCGATGCTTGATCCCATGCATTAACTCTAATTCGTTTATCATGCGGGTACTCTTGCCAATCTAAGTTTTGTATTCACTGGCGTAAGCACCACTTCTTTAGCAATGGCCCATATGTACGCAATCATTTCTCGGGCAATTGCGGTGACAACCAGGTTGTAGTGTTTCCCTTTGGCTATCATTTTTTTATAGCGCTTGCAGAGCCTAAGTTGTGCTTTCCACGCAATATCAATAATGTCCTTTGATAAACCTTCTTGTCGTTTTTGCATATCTGTCGATATATTTGCTGCATAGCGATAAGTGTGCGCGCCTTCAACAAGGAGGCGTCTTGCTCGGCCATTTCCGCATTTTGTGATAGCGCCAATATGGCGTTTGCCACCACTCGAGTGTTCACTGGGTACAAGACCGAGATAACTCATTAATTTACGGGGATGATCGAAGCGCGTTAAATCGCCAAGCTCAGCAACAACACCGGTGGCGACCAACAAACGAACACCTCGCATTGCTTGTATTGCTTTAACAACGGGATAATAACGCCATTGATGGACGTGATGTGTAAGTTCATTATCTAATCGTTCAAGTCGGCTTATTCGCTCGGTAATTGTTTGTAAAAACTCTTGTAAGACGATGTGCTGTGCTGGGTGTGGAAGCACAAGCTCAGTGAGCCAACGTAAATGTTTTTGTGACCAATTTGCAGTGCCTTTGTAATTAATATTATTACGAAGCAGCAGTGCTTTTAATTGATATTTAGCATCTTTTAAATCTTTCATGGCTACTTCGCGTGCGCGAGATAAATCACGTACAGCTTCATCTTCAGGCTCGGGAACATAGATAGGTGTTAAATCTTCAGATTTAAGTAATTTAGCGAGCTTAAGGGCATCACGTTTATCGGTTTTAATCTTCTCGCCTGGTTTTTTAGGAATAAGAGACGGGGCAACCACATAACAGCAATGGCCAAGGCTTGTGATTAATCTGTAAATCCACAAATTTATAGGGAATAAATTTGAACCGCGTAGCGGGCTTTAGTGAGTATCAGGGACAATACGAATAATAACCACAAGGGCCTGCTTCATAAACAAAGTGTAGCGTTGCGCCAGGGTATTTAGATTCAAACTGACGAACAAGCTTTTGAACGGCAATTTTGGAAGACGAAACTCGACCAAGGTGAACAGGTTGTGCACCTCTATGTTCTTCAATATAGGCGACTTCATTGAATTCTTTATGTGTATCAAGTCCGATAAAAAGTATGCTATGTTTATTCATGTTAGCCTCTGCTGTTTAGTTAATTGACAAACTAATTATGGCTCTGGCTTTGAATTAAGCTAACCCACGAAAAGCGGAGGCTAACACCGTGTGGGAGTCATTATGTCTAAATGGCGACCATGAATATCGAAGCAATTAAACAACAATTGAAAGACTGGATTAATGAAGGCTTTATTGAGGGTGAGCTTTCGGTGGAGCCAGAATGGTATATTTTGTGGCGTCCGGAAGAAATCGAAGAATTTAATCGCGACTATCAGTTGCCAGAATTTGCTCCGGGTTTCATAACTTTTGGAGGAAATGGTGGCGGTGAGCTTTTAGTGGTTAACGAGCAAGGTGAGGTGTTTTACATGCCGGCTATAGGCATGGCACCAGATACAGCAATAAAAATCGCAGGTAGCTTGCAAGAATTTAAAGGCTACATGCATCAATGAGAAAAGCATTTAACAAGGCCAGTCAATCTGACCTCCGTAAACTGTCTTCTTTTTTGCAAAAAGACGCAAAAAAGCAGCCAATTCACTCCGGCAGTTGCTGGCGGCGTTATAAGGTTTTGATATGGAAGTCACATTAGAGTTGATTATTGGCATCGCATTTTTCTTAGTCGGTGCTAGATTTGTTTATATTGGTAAAATGGATGTCGAGTTTGGTATCACTAATGGTCAATCAGGCTCTCGTACAAAATTCACTTCTTCTCAAACTAAATCTTTAGAGGGAACAAGTGCTAGACTAGCTGGTGCATTAATATCTATCTTTGGTATTTTACTGTACGTGTTTATGGAAAAAGGTGACGTCTTGTTTGTGTTGTAAACAACCTTATAATCGGGTAGCCGGAGGTCTCTAACCTCCAGCCCCACACCACCCATCATGCGCTTTTTATTAGCAGGAAGTGCAATGGGCGGTTCATCTCCCGTAATGAATATTGATCCAAATATCTCTCAGTGACACTAAACCTTTTGACGCTAAATAGTCATTGCCTAGCGCAATGTTAATTCCTTTTTTTTTTGAGCTTCTACAAGGGCCTTCGCTTCCAAGCGCCTACTTTTGGTACTGGTGATACCACAGGCTATGGCGAGCCGTTCGCTGACACCCAGTTTCATTAAACTGCGTACTTTAGTGCGTGCTATTCCTTATAAATAGTGCCATTGTCGCCAGTAGCACATTTTTATCCTACGGCGGATCCAGAGATCTAAATCCACCGTTAGCTATAATAATCAAAGTCAAAATAGACAGCCCAATGGGGCGACGGCAGCTTTTTATTGAAGGAATGGCAAACGACTAGGCTGTATAGAGCCTGCATTCCTTTAAATAAACAGCGGAATATTACAGTCAATAAAGGCATGAACAAACTGACCTTGAGAGGACAAACGAAAGTGAATGCGCAATGGCAACTGTACTGCCTTGTTCATAACATAGAAAAGCTGCAAAACACGATGCATTAATAAAGGTAAGCTGCGACCTCTCCAAATAAGCCACTTAAACACCTGTCATACCTTCCAAAACGCCAATTAAAGCAACAGCAAATCCTCTTTTTATATTTTACGTAAAAGTCAGTTGTCGATTGAATCAAAATAGGAACTCAGCTATGGTTAATGCACCAATAAAAATAAATTAAAAACGAGTTATTCTACAGGCTCGTTAGTTGCACTGGAAAATTATGAGTACAGCTGGAATTATCATTTTTGTGTTCCTACTTATCACATTTATCTTCACTTTTAGAAATTTCGTCATTTTCATATCAGCTTTTTGGCGTGGTAAATTTAAACTAAAAGAGTGTAATTGCTGGTTGTTGGGTTTTATTATTTTTGTATTAACTTTTAGTGTCACAACGCATTTTCACGAAGAGTTAGGTATAAAGAAAACTTGTGCACAAAATGCTGCAACTTGCTGAGTGGGTGCAACTTAACACATATGAGCCTTAACTCGGTCAATAGGCACTAGTATTTTCTTTGAGCGTTTTTATTCAGTGACGGTCAATTCTAAATCAATAAACAAATTCATTTACTTCGTTTGTCGATGTGGCTGTTAAGCAAGTAGCTTAAGGCAAATACATATAAGGTGCGTTACTCAGTAATCGATTATTGCAATCTCATTACAGCCTACTTTTTTGCATATCTTTATGGGTTTTTACAAACATTACATAAAAGCTAGATACAAAAAAGCCCGCATATTTTATGCATCTGCGGGCTTTTTTATCAGTTCAAATAGACACTGATTCGTTGCAGTTTACTAAAATGTATAACTTGCGCCGATAAAGTATTGTGTACCGGTATGGCTGTATTCTCTCGTTAAGTTGAGATCTCCGTCTCCGGTACCATATATACGTTCAACTTCGTCTGTTAAATTAATAATTTCCAGTGAAAGCGAAATGTTTTCATTCACATTATAAAATGCAGATACGTCTACATGAGTCGGACCAAACTTACGCTCTTGAGCATGGCCGTTTCCGGCTGGCTCTTGAAGTAGGTAATCATCGCGTTTGTTTAATGATATACGAGCGCCATAATTTTCTTCATCATAATACAATGTTGCATTATAAGAATTGGGTGACAAGCCTGTAGAGTCTTGTGCGCTTACATGTGTAAAGTTAGCAACCACACCAAAGTTAGACAGCCAACCGTCTAAAAAGATAAAGGGTTGTTGATACATCAGCTCATAACCAGTCACGCTATAGCCGTCGTTATTATTGACTGGTATGCGGTGTGTATAGGTTTGCGATGCGGGGTCACCTAGGGGGGCTGTGGCTATATACTGAGGATCAGCGTAAATAGATGGCCAAAACTCTTCGTCTACCAGTTTTTCTACTTCTTCAGTATCAAGAGAGGTCACTATGTCTTTATTAAAAACATTAAAAGCAACAACAGCTTCTTCTGCGAAATACCATTCAACACTCAGGTCAACATCATTTGATTCATAAGGGTTGAGTCCAGGATTACCTAAGTTACCTACAGTAAAAGTCGTATACCCAAACTGCGGTGAAGCAATATTTAAACTACCTAGACTTGGGCGAGTCATGCTGCGAGCATAAGCAAAACGCGTCACTATATCATCGGTGACTTCAAGTGCTAAATTCATCGACGGTAAGAAGTTATTGTAATCGCGCGTAACCGACAAAGGACTATTGTTTATAATGGCTTCAGAAGTGACCTCAGTGTTGACATAGCGCACGCCAAAGTTAGTACGAAGATACATATCACCAATTTCATGATCACTGTTTAATTCAAGGTAAAGGGCTTGTGTTTTCTCACCTACCACCCAGCCTTGAGCTGCATTATTGGTATAATTATGAGTAAGAATACCGTCGGCCTCTAGCTTATCAAAGTCAGCAACAAGAAAAGGAGCCAAAGTAGCGCCATCTAAGCCTTTACCAAAATCCGAATACGGAAATGGGGTTGTATATTTTGAAGGATCAAAGGGAGTAAAGTCACCATCTGCCGTTCGATATTCTACTTCTCTGTCATTAAAGGCAAGTCCGGTTTTTATATCAAAGCTATCTCCGGCATAAGCGAGATCCAGTTTCACTGTGGTATTTGATTTTTTAACATCGTCACTACGATTAGAGGCATTGACTGCATCAAGGTAGTTATTAGGATCGGTCGTATCGTAATCGCCATAATCTACTGTCGCTGCATTTCCACTGCTGTAATCATAGGAGTAGAAGTGGGGAACCGATCGGTAGTAATAACGAATTTCCTCTCTGTCAGCGTCGTTTTTAGCCATACCAGCCATAAGGTCAAGCGACCAGCGATCATTAAGTTGAATATCGCCAGATAATACATACTGGTCAAATATCGAATCGGACACCTGGTATCGGCTTTCGTACCATGAGGTGACATTTTCAAAACTGCCAGCAACAAGGACTTTACCCGACTCATCGACCGTAAACGAAACGGGGCTTTGACCTTGGAAATCACCCGGAGCACCACGATTAACTAGCCACTCCATAGAGTTGTAGTTTCTGCGATCATTTTCTAACTCAGAATGCAATATATCCAATGTGAATAACATGTCGTCATTAGGCTTATATTGCAAAGAACCGGTAACCCCAATACGTTTTTGCTCATTCCCGAAAAAATCAGCCCGCGGTAACCGAGGTACCCATAAACAGGATATAGCTTCTTCAGCACCACAGTAATTACTAGGCGTTCCGTTGATGGTCGCCAGCTCAGAAGTGTCACCCCATGTGCCATTACCAATTCGATTTGTTGGCTCCCAGCGCACGCTGCCAAAGCCTTCTTGACGTACACTTCTATCTGATACTGCAACCGAAAAAAGTGTACCAAAGGTATTATCAGCAAATGTATTACTGGCTAAGAAAGCAAACCTAGGGTCAACTTCACTGGTTAAATCATTATAGCCACCTTTAAGTGACAGGGTCGAATTGAAGCCGGGGTTATCAAAAGGGCGTGCAGAGTACATATCGACTGTACCAGCAATACCACCTTCTTCAATCGAGGCTGTTTGCGTTTTTTGAATATCTATACGGTTGAAAAGCTCTGATGCAAATACATGGAAGTCAAAGGCTCGACTATTGTTAACAGTTACGCCGCCAGAATCGAGACCATCACTTCCTGCGGGTACTTCCATACCGTTAAGCGTGGTTCGGGTAAAACCCGGGCTAAAACCTCGTAGAACAATATTACGACCTTCACCACCTTCGCGCGATATTGCCACTCCAGGAACTCGCTGAATGGCTTCTGCCACATTCAAGTCTGGAAACTTACCAATATCTTCAGCCATAATTGACTCACGAGTATTAGCTGCATCTCGTTTGGCTTCTAAGGCTTTAATTAAAGAACCACGAAAGCCTTTTACTTCAATGACCTCAACATCCTCAGATGCTGCTGGTTGAGATTCTTGAGCGTTACTAAAGAATGAACTTACGGTAAGGGCGGCAAGCACGTTAGTAGCAATTAAGCTTTTTATAAATGTGTGTGTGAGTTTCATTATTGCTCCCTTGGAACAAAGAAAGATTAAATTGCGCACTATTTGATAAAGTAGCGCGTTAAATAAAAAGTAGAGATGCTGTTAATTTGTTTACATAAGTTACCACTAATAAAATTTATTTTAATTAGGTTGCCACCGGTGGCAGTTTGGGTCAAGTGGTTTGTTAATATAATGTATCATTAGATCTGCGAGCTTTATTTTTGTAAAAAATAACACGCTGATTTTTTAGGGAATGATATTTAAATAGATTTGCCACCGGTGGCATAATTTGTTAGAAATAAGTATTGAAGAAGATTTTTTGGATAAATACCAGTCCAATTAGTTGGAATTGCGCTACATGCTAACTTCGCTCACAGAAAATCAGCTATGTTGCAAACTGTGACTGCTATGTAGAAGTTATGGCTACAGGTGTTCAGTCATTTTCCCCATAAGATGAGAAAGATTGTGATATCAATAATAAAAGGGTGGTTACGACAGTGATTACACTAAACAAAAGAACAAGTCCTTTAGTGCTTTTAATTACATTGCTGCTTGTATTATTTGGGACGCGAGCGGTAGTGGCTCAAGAGTACGCCACAAACATGGTAGTCTCCAAAGATGGTACGGGCGATTTTACTTCCATTCAGGCAGCAATCAATGCAAGTAAAACTTACCCTTGGCATGACATAAGTATTTTCGTTAAAAATGGCGTTTATGCAGAAAAGGTAGAAGTTTACTCATGGAATACACGAATAAAACTAATAGGTGAAAGTAAAGAAAATACAATTATTACCTATGGCGACCATTTTAATAAGATAAATTTAGGTCGAAATAGTACCTTTCACACATATACATTAATGGTGCGAGGGAATGACTTTAGCGCCCAAAATTTGACTATTATTAATAGTGCAGGCGCGGTTGGGCAGGCTGTTGCTTTGCATATCGAGGCTGATCGAGTAAGCATAAATAACGTAGCTATCAAAGGCCATCAAGATTCCTTGTACCTAGCTGGCGAAGGGTTTCGCTCGTATTTCAAAGATTGTTATATCGAAGGCACCACAGACTTTATTTTTGGTGAAGGCACAGCAATGTTCGAAGACTGTGAAGTTAAGTCACTCAGTAACTCTTATATTACAGCTGCTTCTACCCCTAAAAATCAGGCATTTGGATTTGTGTTTAATCGTGTAAAGCTAACTGCCAGTGCTGCTGTTGATAAAGTTTATCTTGGCCGTCCTTGGAGACATCACGCTAAAACTGTGTTCATTAACTCTGATTTAGGTCAGCATATTGCTCCTGAAGGTTGGCAAAATTGGGGGGATGTTAGTAAACAGGAAACCGTTTTTTATGCTGAGTTTAATAACTCAGGGCAGGGGGCCAATAGTAGTAAGCGAGTGGCTTGGGCGCATCAACTGAGTCAAGTCGAAGCGCAAGACTACACCATTAAAAACGTGATGCGTGGCTGGCAGCAAAATATAGTTAGTAAAAAATGATCTTACTTACTCGCCACAGGCCTACTTTAAACATGCTATTTTTACTATGTAAGGAAAACTTCACATGCAGTTACATGGTCGGTTAAAAACAGTAAGCGGTACTATTCTGGGCTTATTATTTTTCTTTGGACTTACGTGTCAAAGCTTATCTGCGAATGAACTCGTATCACCACGAGTTGATGCAATTGTTGATAAAAACAATGAACACGCTTTTGCCACCATTGCACAAGCTATTGAGCAAGCACCTAATAATTTATCTCAGCCCTATATTATTAAAATAGCCCCAGGTGACTATTATGAAAAACTCGTTATTAACAAACCTTTTATTACGTTATCAGGTGCAGGGGCTGATACTACTCGATTATATTTTGATGATTATTCAGGCAAAGTAACAGAAAATGGTGGTAATCTAGGAACATCAAATTCAGCCACGTTAACTATTAAATCGCCTAATTTTAGTGTTGAAAACTTGCATATTGAAAATAGCTTTGATTTTCCATATTACGATGCAATGAGTAAAGATGATCCGAAACGCGTATCAGGTTTACAAGCCGTGGCCGTATTGACCGACTATGGTAGTGATAAAGCATTGTTTAATCATGTAAGAATCAGTGGATATCAAGATACTCTTTACACGAAAGCAGGGAGATCTTTATTTCTCAATAATACCATAAGTGGTCATGTTGACTTTATTTTTGGGGGCGGAGCCGCCGTTTTTTATAAGTCGAACATAGTGACCCGCAATAGACCTAACAAACAGTTACCCATAGGTTTTATTACTGCACCAAGTACTAATATTGAGCAAGCATTTGGTCTGGTTTTTATTGATTGTGCACTTAGCGCAGAGGAAGGAGTGCAAGACAATAGTATGGGGTTAGGAAGACCTTGGCATCCAACTACTACTTTCCCTGATGGAAGGTATGCAGATCCTAATGCAATAGGACAAACAGTATTTATAGATACTTGGATGGGAGCGCATATTCAACAACAAGCGTGGCACCCAATGGGGGGGACGGCTAGAACAGGCGGTAAAAAGGTGTTTCGAGCAGAAGATGCTCGCTTTTTTGAGTACAATTCTTCCGGTCCTGGGGCATTTATAACAACGAATAGAAGACAGCTAAATGACAGTAAAGCAGCATCTTTTACTTGGGAAAATATCTTGGGTGAATGGTATCAATCTCCACGTATTCAACAAGCAATACAGCTGGTATTTACGCGTGAGGTGGTCAATTCACTCAGTGGTGAAATGGCTGAGTACACCATTGAAAGTGAGTATCGAAAAAACAAGAAACAGTTTCCTTTTATTAGTCCGATCAACAAACCGGAAAATATCGAGCAAACAGCACAGTCCATCAGCGAACATTACAACTTAGCTTACAAAACGGTGGATGGCTCAACGCTGCACCTTGACTTATTTTATCCTAATAAAGTAGTGCAGGCGAAACCGTTGGTCGTAATGATCCATGGCGGCGGATGGAGGACTGGTAACAAGTCTCATCAAACGCCAACGGCACGCTGGTTAGCTGGCCAAGGTTTTGTGGCGGTAAGTGTCGAATATAGAACCTCTAAAACGGCGCTCTATCCAGCTGCAATGGCAGATATCAACGATGCGATTAAGTGGCTAAAACAACATCATAAATTATATATGATAGATACCAAAAAAATCGCGGTGTTAGGGGCGTCTTCTGGTGCTCATATGGCCACGTTATTCGGGGCCATGAGTACCAATCACGATACAAAATCGCCTTACGAAGCAGTGCAAGCAATCGTGAACATTGACGGCGTGGCTGATTTAACCTCAACAGCGGCTAGGATGTTTGAAGATAAACCTGGAAAGATTTCTTATGCAGCGCTTTGGTTAGGTGGGCGTTATGCACAAGAGCCAAAACGTTGGCATGCGGTTTCGCCGGTAGAATATTTAAGTAAACATACTCCAGCAACGTTATTTATTAACTCTTCCCATGACCGTTTTCATGTTGGCAGAGATGCTTTTGTAGCGCAGCTAATTAAAAACAACGTCCATCAACAAGTGTATACCATACCCGATACACCGCACACCTTTTGGCTATTTCACCCTTGGGTAGACGAAATGCGCAGCGTACTTGCGTCGTTTCTCAATAAGGTTTTGGTAGAGGAAAACCCTAGCTAACGCCTCTATTGAGGCATTTAGTAATAGAGAAGTTTTTGACAGAGTTGTTGAAATATATACTTAAGAGTGAGCCGTTAAAGCAAATACAGTAAGATGTAACTTAAGTGAAGCTTGTTTAATACAGACAATAAAACTGGCAATATTTCATCGGCTAAGGTTGAAAAAACGTAGTATTCTTCATCCAAATAAAAGCCGTGCTTGATTTAACAAGCACGGCTTTTATTTTTTGACCGCTGACTGATATTAGTGAAGAATACGTGCTCTGATCGTGCCTTCTACTGCACTTAGTTCTTTTAGTGCTATTTCAGAGTGGTCGGTATCTACGTCTATTACTACATAACCAATCGCTTCGTCTGTTTGCAAGTATTGCGCGGCGATGTTGATGCCGTGCTGGGCAAACGCTTGGTTAATTTGGGTTAACACACCTGGGCGGTTGTGGTGTACGTGTAATAAACGGCTACGGTTAGCAAGCTCTGGCAGTGATACTTCAGGGAAATTAACAGCAGTAATAGTTGAGCCGTTATCTGAGTATTTTGCTAGTTTACCCGCTACTTCAATACCAATGTTTTCTTGCGCTTCTTGAGTTGAACCACCAATGTGTGGTGTTAAAATTACGTTGTCGAATTCGCGTAGTGGCGATACAAATTCTTCATCGTTTGATTTTGGCTCAACTGGGAATACGTCGATGGCAGCGCCGCTGATTTTTTTATCACGAAGTGCTTCTGCTAGGGCGTCAATATCAACTACAGTGCCGCGTGAGGCGTTGATCAAAATTGAACCTTGCTTCATCACTGAAATTTCCGCGCTACCAATCAGGTTTTTAGTCTGCGGTGTTTCAGGTACGTGTAAGCTAATAACATCAGCGCGTTGCAGTAGCTGCGTTAGGTTATGTACTTGTGTGGCATTACCTAGGGTTAGCTTGTCTTCAATATCGTAAAATTCAACGTTCATACCGATATTTTCAGCCATGATACCTAGCTGCGTACCAATATGGCCGTAACCAATAATACCTAAAGTTTTACCACGGGCTTCAAATGAGCCATTGGCGGTTTTTAACCAGCCGCCACGGTGGGCAATGGCATTACGCTCTGGAATACCACGGAACAATAGTAAAATTTCACCAAGTACTAACTCTGCAACAGAGCGGGTATTAGAAAACGGTGCGTTGAATACTGCAATACCGCGCTTGCGGGCGGCACTTAAATCAACTTGGTTAGTGCCGATACAAAAACAACCAACGGCAACCAGTTTTTCTGCCGCTTCAAGTACAGCTTCAGAAATATGAGTACGAGAACGAAGGCCTACAAAATGCACATCTTTAATGCGTTCAATTAGTTCGTCCTCAGGCAATGAGGTTTTTACATAATCAATATTGCTGTAGCCGTTACGTTTTAGCGTTTCTACAGCGCTTTGATGTACACCTTCAAGCAAAAGAATTTTAATTTTGTCTTTTGCTAACGATACCTTACTCATACCCTCATCCTATTTTATCTAATTTGCGGCCCATTTTTGGTACCGATAATCACTTTATCTGCGCCACGGTGGGCAAATAAGCCGTTGGTTACTACGCCAACAATTTGGTTAATTGTCAGCTCTAAATCTTTTGCTTGGCTGATCGACAAGTTATGTATGTCTAAAATAACGTTACCATTATCTGTTACCACGCCATGGCGATAAACTGGATCGCCGCCTAGTTTAAGCAATTCACGAGCAACATAACTGCGTGCCATCGGAATCACTTCTACCGGCAGTGGAAATTCACCCAAGGTGTCCACTATTTTTGTTTCATCAACAATACATACAAATTGTTTTGCTACAGCTGCGACTATTTTTTCGCGGGTTAGTGCTGCGCCACCGCCTTTGATCATTTCGTTCAGCGCATTTATTTCATCTGCGCCATCAACGTACACGTCAAGGGCATCAACATCATTGAGTTCAAATACTTCAAGACCGAGTGCTTTTAGTTTTTCGGTTGAAGCGTCAGAACTTGATACCACACCGCGTATGGTGTCTTTTACTGAGCCTAATGCATCAATAAAATGGTTTACAGTTGAGCCTGTGCCAACACCCACAATGGTGTCTTTTTTTACAAATTCGAGTGCAGCCCAAGCAGCTGCTTTTTTTAATTCATCTTGTGTCATGATTATGTGCTCAATAGGTGAGAGGGATTGCCATTAGTATATAAATAAATTGCTTACCAATGGTAGATTTTCTGTGGTGTGATTATGTAATTTAATGGTACATCCCACGATTCAACCGGTAAACTTGGAACATGTTGGCATTGATGTGCAAGGCCAATCAGTTGTGGTTTTTGCCAGTTTTCTTTTTCGTAGCGCGCCAAAGTTTTATCATAAAAGCCACCCCCCATCCCTAACCGGTTACCGTTATCATCAAATGCAACTAATGGCATTAGCAGATAATCAAGCTCAGCCAGTGGGCATATCTGACTACAATTTAACTTAGGCTCCAAGATACCATAGCGATTTGCCCTCATGGGTGAATT
This sequence comes from Pseudoalteromonas sp. SG41-1, assembly GCF_014164575.1. NCBI lineage: Bacteria > Pseudomonadati > Pseudomonadota > Gammaproteobacteria > Alteromonadales > Pseudoalteromonadaceae > Pseudoalteromonas > Pseudoalteromonas sp. SG41-1. Next base: position 92,875 of record NZ_JACJFL010000010.1, on the reverse strand, counting down.
TTCTTCATAGCGCTGGAAGTATAAAGTAGTGCCGTTAAATGGGTGGATTACAGGTAGGTAAAGGGCGTGGTTTTTAGTCCAAAGATCTTTTATTAACAATGAGGTATCTAGCTCTGAGTCATTGCTAAAATAAATGCCAATATGGGCGTTTTTAATGGTTTTTTGCTGTTTTAAGTGTTGAGTAAAATTCACTTTAAGCGATTCTGCGGCAATTTTTTGCTCGAATTTTGACAGTGAATTACGTGCTTTACGGATTTTTTGGCGGATCAGTGCTCTTTTTTCGCTCATATTTATTTTTGCTTTATCTGTTAATTATCCATAAAACTGAATAAATCAGGGAATGCAAACGACAATCCTAGTACTACAAGCAAGACAACAACCATAGCTATAAGTGAATACAGCAGCATGTTACTGCGTTTTTTGATCGGCGTTGTCAGCTCTTCATCTAGCAATAGGTCGTCAGTTTGCCACTCGTCGCCTTCATCAGGATCTGGTTGTTGGGTTGTGGCTGGTAAGCGTTGCTCTAGGTCGTCGAGTTTTTCTTCGATGCGAATTAAACTACTGGTGATGTAATCAAGGGCGTTAAAAATACGCTCATCTCGCTGGTTGGTTGTATCGCTGCTACTTACCGCTGGTGTGTTGTTGGTTATTGGTTGCAGTTTACTTTTGATGCCTACGCTGGCAAGTAGCTTTGCTTGCTTGAGTGCTTTTTCTTTTTCACAAGGCGCAAATAGGGGTTTGTTTTCAAAAAATGCAGCTACTTTACTTTCAGGGGCTTTGAGCTTTACAGCCAGTTGTTTAATTGCATTCGATTGCTCAATATCTTGAGCTAGACCTGCATACATAACACGGAAGTTTTCAGTCATCTGTGTTTTCCAAAAACGTAAAATCAATAGTTTGAGTATATCCGAATTATCGATAAACAAAAGCCCGTAAAAACGGGCTTTTTTAATCCAGTGGTTTTAAGCGCTGTTTAATACTTCGCAGCTTCACCTTCTTTTGGTAGTGACTGTAAAATAAAATCACGTAAATCGTTATTTGATGTTTCTAAATCTGCATGGCGTAAATACATCATGTGGCCACTGCGGTAGCCTTTAAAGCTTAGGCGATCACGCATTTTACTACTTGGATCTAGTTGCCATAAAGTGTATTTAGCATCAAAGTAGTTAGTGGCACCATCATAGTATCCTGATTGGATCATCACATTGAGGTATGGGTTTTGCGCCATTGCTAAACGCAGATTTTCACCAGTGTTATTATTGCTGCGATCCCACGGGTGTACATTACCAAACAGGTTATATTTTACGTCAGTTTTATAGTTAAGCTCTTCACGTAAGTAGTGATTGATGGCTGGTGTAAATGAATGCAACCATGATGTTAGCTCAGCCCAGTAGTCTGGAGATTCGCCAGCGTCACGCTTGTCCATGCCTAAATAACGCGAATCTAGACGGCCTAACGTTTGACCGCGCTCACGTAGTAGTTCTTTCCAAAAGAAGTTGGTAGGAATATCAAGGTTGTTTTGCGCAACAAACTTTTCAGATACACCGGCATACAGTGCCATTTGTTTAATGATAGCGCGTTTTTCTTCATCATTAATAAAGCCACCTTTAGCAAGTGCAGGAATTAGCTTGTTAACGGTAAAGTCTTCAACTTCTGGTAGTAATTCATCTAAATCTTTAGCTTGCAATGCTGGGCTTAAAGCTTTGTGATACCACGCCGTTGCAGCAAAGTAAGGTAGACGGTTAGCTGCTTTTATCGGACCGTCGCGTTTAATACCAATGTCTGTTGGTGAAACCAGCACAACACCATTGATATACATCCATTGACTGTTTTGTAATTCATGGGCAAGGCCTGATACGCGGGTTGTGCCGTAGCTCTCACCAATTAAAAATTTAGGTGAGCGCCAGCGCTCTGTGCGATTTACAAAGGTGTTTAACCATTCTGCTAGGTATTTAATGTCGGCATTGACACCAAAAAACATGCTTTTTTGCGCCTCTTTACTTGGTAATTCACCTTTATCGTTTTCAAGAATACGCGAGTAGCCAGTGTTTACTGGGTTAACGTAAACGATATCAGCAACATCAAGCACTGAGTATGGGTTATCTTTGACGCCATACGGTTGAATAGGGTAGCCTTCGTCATCAATTTTTAATACCCGTGGTCCAGTATAGGCTAAGTGCATCCATACTGATGCAGAACCAGGTCCGCCATTAAATGAAATTAATAATGGGCGTTTAGTGCGATCGTCAACTTTGTCGCGTTCATAATAAGTGTATTGCAATGTAGCAACGGCATCGCCTTTGTCATCCCATACCGGTTGTGTGCCTGTGGTTGCGGTATATGAAAAACGCTCGCCATTGATGCGCGCTTTATGTTCAGTGACAACTTTACTATCGACATCGATACGACGTTGATTTTCTGCATAACTGACTGTGCTTACACTCAAAGTAAGTATGGCCACAGAGACACTAATGATACTAATAAGCTTCATGGTGGATCCTTTAAACAATAGTTAACCTATTAAAGATAATTTTTAAGCAAATAACAAAGGGAATGAGACTAGACGACGATATTAATCGGTGAGCACTAGACATAAATATTATCAGTAATGCAAAGGCTATGCTTTTATGCGTATATTTTCAGCAATATATTTTGCTCAAGCTAATAATAAAGTATATTACCGCCTGTTATGACTTTTAGTTTTTTTATTCGTAAAAAGTTTACCCTCGCAATGTCCACCTGAAGTGTAGAGAAGATATATGCAAAGAGTTTTAGTTGTTGAAGATAGTAAAGTGGTCCAGCAGGTGTTGCGACACTTATCAGCTCATTATCTTGATGTTGCTGTCGATTTTGCCTGGTCACTTGCCGAGACCAAAGAATTCATTGCGAAGCATCAGTACACACTTGCTTTGGTCGATTTAACCCTGCCTGATGCGATGAATGGCGAAGTTGTTAAATATACCTTGGCGCAAGCTATCCCTACAGTGGTACTAACATCTACCATCGATGAATATAAGCGCCAGCAAATATTAGAGCTTGGGGTCGTTGATTATGTAATTAAAGATAATCGTGATTCATATCATTATGCGGTTAAATTAGTGGCGCAGCTATTACGTAATCAAGGTTGCAAAGCCTTAATCGCCGATGATTCAGTTTTAAGTCGTTCATTAATGAAGCAAATGCTCGAAAAGCAGCTGTTTGATGTGCAAGATGCGCATGATGGTGAGCAAGCTCTAAAAATACTGAAAAATGATCCCGAGATTAAATTGTTACTAACTGATTATGCGATGCCGACAATGGATGGCTTTGAGCTTGTTAAGGCGGTGCGAAATTTTCGTGGTCGTGATGATTTAGCTATTATTGGTTTGTCAGGTGCGGGTAAGCATGGTTTATCTGCACGGTTTATTAAATTTGGCGCGAATGATTTTTTAACCAAACCCTTTATGAATGAAGAGTTCCATTGTCGTGTATTACAGACTATGGAGCAGCTGTCACTGATAGCAGATATTAAAGAAAGTGCCTTTCGCGATGATTTAACTAATCTTTATAATCGCCGTTATTTTTATCAATTTGCCGAAAAACTGCTAAAAGAAACATCGTCTAACAATAGTTTAGCATTACTCGATATTGATTTTTTCAAAGCGATCAATGATAAATTTGGCCATGAAGCTGGGGATCAGGCTTTAAAGCAAGTAGCGTCTTTATTACGCAGTTCGTTTAAAGATTTTACCGTTGCCCGTGTCGGTGGTGAAGAGTTTGCGGTTGTATTAACTAATTTAGATTTGGAACAAGCGTACTCTTTACTTGAAGCGTTTAGAGTGCGGTTGTCTGAGTATGATTTTGTGATCAATGGTGATGTATTTGCAATTACGGTAAGTATAGGTTTAACAAAATTTCAAAATGTTACGTTAACAAGTGCCATGCGCCTAGCTGATAAGGCTTTGTATCAAGCTAAAGAACAAAGTAGAGACTGTGTCGTCAGACAAAGCTAGGCTGCTGCACCAGTTCAGCTAATATGTTAAAAAAATGCACCTGTATGGTGCATTTTTTATGCGGTTAATTTGTTTTTATTATGTAATTTGTTGTTTTTAAAACGTTAAAAATAGTGGCACAAAGGTTGGATTGTCTTAGCAAACAGGATAACAATAAGCGTCCGAAGGGGGCCACTATGAAAATGATTAGTGCAATAATAAAGCCATTTAAATTAGATGATGTGCGAGAAGCGCTAGCTGATTTAGGCATTGAGGGGATGACAGTTGTTGACGTCAAAGGTTTTGGTCGTCAACGAGGTCATACAGAGTTGTATCGCGGAGCTGAATACCAGGTTGATTTTATTCCTAAAATTAAACTGGAAATTGCTACTCGTACCGAAAATTGTCAACGGGTCGTTGAGACCATTACCAAAATTGCATCAACAGGCAAAATTGGCGACGGCAAAATTTTCGTTTACGACTTAGATCAAATTGTCCGTATCCGTACGGGTGAATTAGATGAAGAAGCAATTTAAGGGGGCTTTATGGAAAACACGATCGTAGAACTCAAGTTTTCGTTAGATACATTTTATTTTTTAATGTCGGGTATTTTAGTAATGTGGATGGCAGCAGGTTTTGCCATGCTCGAAGCGGGCTTAGTGCGTTCAAAAAATACCACTGAAATTTTAACTAAGAACGTGGCGCTCTATGCCATCGCATGTACCATGTTCTTACTAGTTGGCTACAACATTATGTATGTAGACAACGCTGAAGGTGGCTTAATTCCATCTCTAGGTGGGCTTATTGGCACCCAAGCCGCTGATGCTAATCATTCTTTAGAATCTGACTTTTTCTTTCAAGTCGTATTTGTTGCAACCGCTATGTCGATTGTATCGGGTGCGGTTGCTGAACGCATGAAGTTGTGGGCTTTTCTAGCCTTTGCGGTAGTGTTAACTGGTTTTATCTACCCAGTTGAAGGTTACTGGACATGGGGCGGCGGTTTCTTATCTGAAATGGGTTTTGTTGATTTTGCAGGCTCTGCCATTGTTCACGGCACAGGCGCTGCTGCAGCACTTGCCGGTGTATTAATGCTCGGCGCTCGCAAAGGAAAATATGGTAAAAATGGTGAAATTTATCCAATTCCAGGCTCTAACTTACCATTGGCTACATTAGGTACATTTATTTTATGGATGGGTTGGTTCGGCTTTAATGGTGGTTCACAATTACTTATCTCTGATGCTGAAAACGCGACTGCAGTAGGTAAAATATTGTTAAATACTAACGCTGCTGCGGCAACCGGTGCCATTGCTTCACTGTTTGTTTGTAAAGTGTTGTGGGGTAAAGCAGATTTAACTATGGTACTTAATGGTGCGCTTGCTGGCTTGGTTGTTATCACTGCTGATCCATTATCACCGTCACCTTTACTTGCTTGCTTACTGGGTATTTTAGGTGGTTCATTAGTGGTGTTTAGCATTGTAGCACTAGACAAAGTTAAAATTGATGACCCTGTAGGTGCTATTTCAGTGCACGGTGTGTGCGGTATCTTGGGTATTCTCTTAGTGCCAGTATCAAATACTGATGCAACCCTAGTGAACCAGTTAATTGGCTTAGTATGTATCTTAGGTTTTGTATTTATTGCTTCACTTATTGTGTGGACAATACTTAAGAAAACCATGGGTATCCGGGTAACAGAGGAAGAAGAACTAAACGGTATGGATCAACACGATTGTGGCATTGATGCTTACCCTGAGTTTGTTTCGGTACGTAGTAACTAATTAAAAGTAAAAAGTTTTAAAATCATTGTGTGTTCAATACAAAGCCCTAATTTAGATTAGGGCTTTTTTTGTACTTACGCAGAGGCTAAATTTTTTTAATTAAAGTTTATTAAAACAGCAAAAATCACAATAAGTAACTATGCTTAAAATTAGTCCAACTACAAATAAGGTTAAGCATGGATAACAAACTATTACTGATTATTTTGTCTATATTCTTACCACCTGTTGCTGTGTTTTTGAAAGCGGGTGTGGGTAAAGATTTGATTATTAATATTGTCTTGTGCTTTATATTTTTTATACCGGCAATGATCCACTCATTGTGGTTGTGTACACGCTAAAATTAAGCCACCGCAACTGAGGTTAAAAGATTTAATGCCCAAAGTTCGGGGCAAGTAGTTTCAGTCAAGGTTAATTTTGCAGGTGTAATATACCCAAACCACCTCAAGAAGCGAGTTTCAGTTGGAATTAAAAGCGATTTAGGTAAGGCATTGATTGCAAGTAATAGTGGTTCTATTGCTAAAATCAATAACGCAGTATAAATCGCATTTAAACCAACCCCTTGGGCGTTTCACAGGAACTTACTCTCAGCGTTGTTACTTCTTAAAAGGGATTACCATTCTTGCAAAGTAACGCCTTGATATTAAGCCCCTGTGAAACGCTGAATTCTGCATCTTGAGGTGGCTTGGGTATATAGCTATATGCTAAGCTCGCACCTGTAAATTTAACTCTGGAAATAAATAGCAACGTCAATGGCTGATAAAAAAGACTCCCGCTCCACTAAAACTCCATCAAAACGCCCGGCAAAGAAAGCACCAAGCACAGCGTCTAAGTCGGTGAAAAAAACTTCGACTAAAAATACGTCTGCAGCGAATATAAAAAAACGTGGAATTGGTCGCAAAGTCTGGTCTATTTTTTGGAAACTAAGCTTAGCTGGTATTGTTGCGATGGGCTTATATTTAATTTATCTAGATGCCAAAATTACGCGTCAATTTGAAGGCAATAAATGGCAATTACCAGCACAAGTTTATGCACGAGCAATGGGTTTTTACCCAGGACAATTCTTATCTAGCCAAGAAGTGGTGTGGGAGCTTGATAGGCTAAACTATTCATCGGTCAATCAGTTAAGTCGAACTGGTCAGTATGTAAAAGCGGGCGATAGTATTAAAATCTTCCGTCGTGAATTTGAATTTTATGATGGCTTAGAGCAAGCACAGGTTATTGAGTTACGCTTTGCAGGACAAAAACTCGCGAGTATTAAAGATAAGTTTGGCAGGCGTTTAAACAATGCTCGATTAGAGCCAGTACAAATTGCGCGCATAGGCAATGATTCAAAACAAGATCGAGAGTTTGTGCCGTTGGATAAATTCCCGCCGATGCTTACAGATACATTATTAGTGGTTGAAGATCAGAACTTTTATCAGCACCACGGTGTATCCGTGTTTTCGATTATGCGGGCTTTATACAGCAATATTAAAGCAGGGCGTACAGTTCAAGGCGGTAGTACGTTAACCCAGCAGCTGGCAAAAAATATTTATTTAACCCGTGATCGTACGCTGGTCCGTAAATTTAACGAAGCGTTGATCGCGTTAATTTTAGATTATCGCTATTCAAAAGATCAAATTTTAGAAGCTTATCTAAACGAAGTATACCTTGGTCAATCGTATAACCAAGGTGTGCATGGCATGGGCTTAGCTTCTGAGTTTTACTTCTCTAAGCCTGTTGATGAGCTTGAATTCGATCAAATTGCACTACTCGTTGCGATGGTGAAAGGCCCTTCATATTATAATCCACGCCGTTATCCTGAACGCACTATGGAACGTCGTGATTTAGTGCTACGTTTGATGGTTGATAATAAATTAATTGATACCCGCGAATACCGTGCTGCATTAAAGCGGCCAATTGATATTGCACCTATGAAAGACAGCTTGCCTAAATCGTATCCTGGTTATTTAGAGCTGGTTGATCGTGAGCTGAAAAAATTACTACCGGACCAAGAAGTACTCGATGCGGGCGTGCGTGTATTTACTTATTTTGATCTCCAAAAACAAGCGGCAATGGAAGAGGCAATTGAAAAAAGCCTACCTTACCTTGAAAAACGCGCCACGACAGAGCAGCTTGAAGCGGCGATGATCTCAGTGAATGTAGAGAAAGGCGGTATATCTGCTTTAGTTGCGGGACGCGATCCGCGCTTTTTAGGTTTTAACCGCGTACTTGATACTAAGCGCAACATAGGCTCGTTAGTTAAACCGGCTGTGTATTTAACAGCTTTGGGTTTACCGCACTATAACTTAGCTACTTTGTTAGATGACTCGCCAGTACAAGTGACTAATGAGCAAGGCAAAGTATGGCAACCAGAGAATTTTGATCATCAATATCGCGGTATGCTGCCACTATATAAAGCGTTTAGTCAAAGTATCAATATTCCTGCGGTCAACTTGGGACTTGATGTCGGGGTTGATAAAGTAGCGAACACACTCAATAAACTCGGCGCTAAAGAGCAAATATCACATTATCCATCATTACTGCTTGGTGCCGTTGAAATGTCGAGCTTTGAAGTTGCACAGCTTTATACCACGTTGGCGGCTGATGGCGAATACCGTCAATTAACATCTATTTCGGCATTAACCGACTCTGTTGGGCGTGTGCTTTATCAGCACCAAGTTAGTTCTGAACCGCGTTTTGATAAAGCCGCTGTTTATATGACTAAATACGCGATGAAGCGAGTCACAAAAGATGGCACTGCTAAACGTTTAAATGCCCATTTCCCATCAATTCAGCTGGCTGGTAAAACGGGCACCAGTAATGATCTACGTGATAGTTGGTATGCAGGGTTTGATCAAAATACAGTAACCGTTGCTTGGCTTGGTCGTGATGATAATAAAAGTACAGGCTTAACGGGTAGTGTTGGTGCATTAGAAACGTATATTCGTTATCTTAAGCCGCTCAACCCTGAGGCAATAGCAGATACTCGTCCGCCTTCAATTCGCTGGGCTTTTATTAATGAATTAACGGGTAAGCAAGCGCCACCGGGCTGCGGTAAAGTAATTCAACTGCCACTTAGAGCCAGTGAATTTGAGCCAAGGCCTAGCTGTCAGTAAAGTAATTACTGGAGCAGGTATTTATTTTAGACATAAAAAAAGCCCTTGCGGGCTTTTTTATGTTTAATAGTTTAAAGCTTAGCAAAAGCTCTTTTTGCTGCTGCAATTGTATCGGCAATTTCTTGCTCAGAGTGTTCAGAGCAAACAAAACCAGCTTCAAATGCTGATGGTGCTAAATACACGCCTTCTTCAAGCATCAAGTGAAAGAACTTTTTAAAGCGTTCTAAATCGCACTGAGTTGCTTGTTGGTAAGTGGTTACTTTCTCTTGTTCAGTAAAGAAGAAGCCATACATACCACCGGCATAGTTAGTTGTTAGGGCGATGCCTGCAGCTTTTGCTGCGGCTTCAAAACCTTCACAGATTGCTTTACTTTTTGCTTCAAGATCAGCATGTAGTCCTTCAACGCACAGTAACTCTAGCGATTTTAGACCCGCAGCCATAGCAATTGGGTTACCTGATAAAGTGCCTGCTTGGTAAACTGGGCCAACAGGAGCGATGTAATCCATGATCTCAGTTTTACCGCCGAACGCGCCTACTGGCATGCCGCCGCCAATCACTTTACCTAAACAGGTTAAGTCTGGAATGATGTTGTAATAGGCTTGTGCACCACCTAGGGCTACGCGAAAGCCGGTCATTACTTCATCAAAAATAAGCACTGATTTATATTCATCACATACTGCACGCAGGCCTTCTAAAAAGCCTGGTACTGGTGGAATACAGTTCATGTTACCAGCAACTGGCTCTACGATAATACAGGCGATTTCGTCAGCGTATTTGGCAAAAATAGCTTTTACTTCATCAAGGTTATTAAACGAAACAGTTAATGTATGCTTGGCAAAATCTTCAGGGATACCTGGCGAGTTTGGTACGCCCATAGTCAATGCGCCAGAACCCGCTTTCACTAATAATGAATCAGCATGTCCGTGGTAACAGCCTTCAAACTTTAAAATTTTATCGCGGCCAGTAAAGCCGCGAGCAAGGCGAATTGCACTCATGGTCGCTTCTGTGCCAGAACTTACCATACGAACTTTTTCGATTGATGGTACTAGCTCTTTTACTTTTTCAGCCATTAGAATTTCAGCTTCTGTTGGCGCACCGTAACTTAGGCCATTTTCTACCGCATCAAGCACTGCTTGTTTGATAGCTGGGTGATTATGACCCATGATCATCGGGCCCCATGAGCCAACATAATCAATATAACGGTTGCCGTCAGCATCAAATGTAAATGGGCCTTGGGCTTTGGTAATAAATAGCGGTGTGCCGCCAACGCCATTAAATGCACGTACTGGAGAGTTAACGCCACCGGGAATCGATTGTTGTGCGCGGGCAAATAAATCTTGGCTAATTGTCATAAAAAATCCTATTAGTTGTCACGTTAAAATTAACTATCGCGTTTACGGCTAAACCAAGGCACAGCAACTTCGTATTGCTCTACTTTATCGGCAACATCGAGTGTCAATGCAAACAGCGCCATGCGAATTAACACGCCATTTTGTACTTGGCGGAAAATAGCTAAATTGTCATTAAGGTTTAAATCGTTATCAAGCTCATTGGCTTCTATACGACTATCGCGTGGTAATGGGTGCATTAACACGGAGTTTGGTTTGCAGTGGGTGTTATAAATTGATTGGCTAATTCTAAAACCACCACGGTATTTATTGGCTTCTTCTTGCGATGGGAAGCGTTCTTCTTGGATACGGGTTTGATAGACGATATCGGCGGCTAAGTTACCTTCCATTTTATCGACGATTTCAATTTTATGGCCCGCATTATCGACGGCATCAAGAATATAGCTAGGCATTTGTAAGCCATCAGGTGCCACCATCGAAAATTTTATATCTTTATAATGACATAATAATTTTGATAATGAATGCACGGTACGACCGTATTTTAAATCACCAACAAGGGCGATATGCATACCATCTATTTTTTGATCGAAGCGATGTAGTTCACGCTCAATTGTCAATAAATCAAGTAATGCTTGAGTTGGGTGCTCGTTAGGGCCATCGCCACCATTGATCACCGGCACTGAGCAGCCAGTAGCAAATTCAGCCACTGAGCCTGCATCAGGATGGCGCATAGCGACCGCATCGGCGTAAGCTGAAATAACGCGCGCGGTATCGTATAAAGACTCGCCTTTGGCTAATGCAGAGCTTTGCATCCCCGTTGTTTCACGAACCAAACCACCTAATAAATTAAAGGCTGTACCAAAGCTTACGCGGGTACGGGTACTTGGCTCAAAGAATAAGTTTGCTAAGATTGCGCCTTCTAATACATTGGTGCGTTTTTGCTTTTTAGCATACGGCTCCATTTTTTTGGCTACTGCAAAAATACGTTCAATACAGTCGCGATCGAGCTGATTGACAGAAAGAATATTTTCACCTTGGAAACTTAACATGGGGGCTGTTCCTATCACATTCAAAAGGGGCGCGATTAACCATCTTCGATGGGCACGCAATCGCGCAATATTATACCCAAACCACCTCAAGAAGCGAGTTTCTGCATCTTGAAGTGGTTTGGTTATATAGCAAATTTTACAAGCTGGGTTTAGTTATAGCTAAAAATACGATGACTAATAGCACTAATACCGGTAGTTCGTTAAAAATACGATAAAAGCGGTGGCTGCGAGTATTACGGTCGTGTTTAAAATCCGCCAGTAATTTAAAACAATAGCCATGGTAAATGTATAGCACGATCACTAATACTAATTTGTAGTGCATCCACATGCTGTATTTAAACCAGTCGCGGCCATATTCAACAATTGTCAGCACGCCAAACACCGCCGTTAGTACTGCAAATGGCGTCACAAAATACAGTAACCGTCGCTCCATCACTTTGAGCATGGAGTTACAGGACTTTTCTTCGCTCATAGCGTGATAAACAAAGAGGCGGGGTAAGTAAAATATGCCAGCAAACCAGGCAATCATAAAAAATACATGTAAGGCTTTGTAGATCAGTAGCGCGCTCATAATGTTCTCTTATTGTTAGTTACAGTAAGCTATTACGTATGGTAAGAATGTGGCGGATCTGATCCCAGCGCATTATTCCCATAATTTGTTGATTATCGAGTAAGTTATAAATATACACAGCTCCGCTGCGCTTATCTTTTAATACATCAAACACATCGGCCAAAGTAGCTTGACTGCTGATCCCTTGCAAGCTGATGTAGTTGATCGAAATATTTTGATCTGACATTAAACTTAAATCATATTCTGCAAGGCGATAACCATTTTCAGGATCATAAACAATTAACGGGGTTTGGCTATCAACAGCATTTAAGGTGCTTTCTATTTGTTCTTTATCATCTGAATAGAGTAGTTTGAAGTTTTCATCCATCTCGTCCATTACTCCGACTTTTTGCAGTGCTTCGGTGGCAGGGGAGACATGATAGGCTAAACCTTGAAAGTCGAGCTGCTGTAAAAATATCGACCGATTGCCAAATACTTGTAATGCGGTGACGTATGCCGCTGAGATAACTAACATGGCCGGCACGATTATTTCAGGACTTGAGGTTAACTCCATTACCGTAGTTAAAGCAGCCAGTGGAGCATGTAAGGTGGCAGCTAATAAGCCTGCCATGCCTAAGACGCTATAAGTACCAGAGATATCAACGCCGGGACTAATAAATTGTGCAAAAAAGGCCATTAAAGTGCCCATCAGTACGCCTAAACCAATCACTGGGCCAATGATCCCGCCGGGAATACCCAAGCCAATGGCAAATAATGTCGCCAGTAATTTAGCAATTAAAATAGTGGTTAATAGTTGCACATCATCAGGGCTTTCTACGGCCAAAGTTATTGCACTCATACCAGAACCCATCGCTTGTGGCACCATATAAGCAATGCCGCCAGCAATCAGACCTGCCAGCAATAAACGTGGAAACATACTCAAAGGTTTGAAGGTACGAATGATCAACATTAGATTTTGGTTAAAAGCATAAGCAACCGCGCCCAAAGCCATACCAAACAGGATTAAAAATGGATAGTGCCAGCCACTTAATGCCGTCACTGTGATCAGTGCTAATTCTGATGCGTCACCAAATACAAACTGCGTCGCCAGTGCACCAGTGACTGCAGCGAGCATTATTGGCACAAATATATGTACTTTGTATTCCCTAAGCACCACTTCCATCACAAAAATAACAGCTGCAAGTGGTGTATTAAATGATGCGGCAATACCAGCTGCAACCCCGCAACCGCTGAGTGTCCGCATGGCGTTATGAGGCAAATGTAATTTATCGGCCAGCAAACTTGCACCGGTTGCGCCCATATGTACAGATGGCCCTTCACGGCCAACCGAGAAACCACTGATCAATGCCAGTGCACCACCGACAAATTGATTTACCGTGTTGTATAACGGCATTTGCCCGTAATGGCGTTTAATACGGTGAATAACAAAGGGAATACCTAATCGATAATGTTTAAAACCAGTCAAAGCAGCAAATAGCGCAATTAAAAAGGCAGCAATAATAGGCATTAAAACCCGCTCAAGAGGCGGTAAGGTAGTAAAATCGTCAGGATTTTCAAGGAACAAACCTTGGAAAAATAGAATAGTTAAGCGAAATAGAATGATCAAAAACGCCGCAATGAGTCCAGCACTTACGCCGAGTAAGCACAATTGCACCGATGTTTTTGGCTTTGCCAAGCGACGCCTAAGCGTTTCAAGCCACATGCATATTTCCTCGCCACCTATTTCAGCGGGCAGTTTATCAAAAGTGTGACAGTAAGTCCTTTTGATTTTAGAATTATCTACACATAACCAAGGATTTACTCTTGGTTAAATTAGTGGGCCGAGTGATGACTAGAGGCCCGATATTAGTAATGAAAGAAAATATTTTACAGGTCATATTAAAAGTAAAAGTTAGGTCGCAGCTCTATCGATCAGTTATAGCTGCACCGCCATCTTCCTAGCAAAACTTCTTATTAGCTTAATTTAGGTTTATCAATTGTACTTAAGCAATTTTTTAAATTGATTAGATTAACTAGGTTGTTTATTATTTAGGTACTTTTATTTTAGCTAATGTAATCTTAGAGTCTACATTTTGTTACATACTCAGCATCTTGATACGTTTTTTTAGGTATCAAAGAATATAATGGATGGGTGATTAATCAATAAGGAAGTCGGCGTAAATGTATTCACCGCTCAAACACCTACTAGTCGTTATTTTATTATTTTGTTTTTCGTCTTTTAGTTATGCCGCAGACTTAACAAGAGAGATTGGTTTAAATATCGATAAAAGCAGTGAGCCTGAAAATTTTTTTGAAGTCGGTTTAGGACTAAATGCTTTTAATCGTTCAATTATTAATGTTGATGATAAAGAAGATCTTGATATCGGTATCACACTCATCGGAAGTTATAATTGGCATAACTTTTTTGTCGATTTTGCCAACCAAGCGCCTGATTCACTTGTTTTTGGCTACACCGCATACAATAGAGAAAACTGGTCATTCGATGTTATTTTAACAGGACCAGGCTCAGGGTTAAGAAAAAAAGAAAACCAAGTTAATTTTGAAAGTATAGAAGAGCGGGATGTGAACACTATGATCGGAGGTCGATTAACGGGCTACATTGGTGAAAATGTTGTGCAATTGACTCTTAAACAAGGTTTAACGAGCAGAAATGGCGGTGCTGTAGCCTCTGCTCTCATTGGTCGCAACTGGCAAATAAGAAATTTGAACTTTCATAGCATTTTCGCGCTGTCGTTTCGCCAAGCCAAGCTTAATGACTATTATTATGGCGTTTCAGAAGAAGAAGCTGCAAGGACTAATTTTGCAGCATATGACGGCAAATCCTCCCTCAATTTTGATTCATCAATAGGCTTAACTTATCCTATTTCAGAAAACGTATTGCTGCGTGCAGAAGTTTTCTTTGGTTCGGAATTCGGTTACAACGAAAGCCCGCTATTTAGTAAGCAACAAGACTTTTATACTGGTATAAGTTCAAGCATTAGTTATGTATTTTAAGTGGATAAACAATGACGCTAACTAATCAAACAAGCTTACAGAGTAAACTTATTATTTACTTGGGCTTATTTTTTCTGTTTCAGTTGGCAATGAGTAGTGCATACGCAGCGAACCATTCGCGCAAAGAAAACGAATTACTTGTTACACCTAAGCGTTGTGTTGCACTGCGAAAAGGGCAAACGTGTTATCAGCAGGTTACTTTTAAATGGCATCAAGAAGAGCTTGGCGATTATTGCTTAGTCGAGCTGTCTGAGTTGCGTAACGTAGAATGTTGGACGCAAGTCAACAATGCTGAATTCAGTTTTGATTTTCAATCAGATTCAACTCGTCACTACGCGCTTCGAAAAAGTAAACAGAATAACAATATCGTTACGGTTATTATTACAGTGTCATGGGTATTTGAATCCTCTAAACGGCCTAAATCAAGGTGGAAGTTATTTTGATCGAACAGATAAATCCTCAGCATATAATGTTAGTTGAAGACGATATGTCTTTGGCCGAATGGTTTAGTGATTACTTAACTGAACATGGTTATTTGGTTACTTTAGTTAATCGGGGGGATATGGCGGTTGAATTAATCAAAAGCGATATTCCAGAACTTGTTGTGTTAGATATTATGTTGCCTGTAAAAGATGGTTTTGATGTATGCAAAGAAGTACGTAACTTTTATCATGGGCCTATTTTAATGATGACTGCCCGTGATGATGAAATGGACGAAGTTTTGGGGTTAGAATTAGGGGCTGATGATTATGTAACAAAACCGGTGAAACCACGGGTATTGCTATCTCGAATTAAAGCTTTGTTACGACGCTTAAAAACCCATCATAACACTGCAAATCTAACCGAAAATCATATACAAATTGGTAAGTTGAGTATTGATGCTAATTCTCGTGCTACTAGGCTACACGATCAGCCTGTTGCAATTTCATCTAACGAATTTGATTTACTTTGGTATCTAGCGCAATCTGCAGGTCAAGTTGTTAGCCGTGCGGAGTTGTTTAATCAACTCAGTGGTATTGATTATGACGGGTTTGATCGCCGTGTTGATATTATTGTATCTAGATTAAGAAAAAAGCTTGGTGATGATGCTAATAACCCATGCAGGATCAAAACTGTGTGGGGTAAAGGGTATTTATTTGTAGCAGACGCTTGGTCCTAATGTGAAGAAGCTGATCGTCTCATTAGTCGTCGTAATACTCTCTGCAATTATATTTTTAGGCTGGGGTTTAGATAGTTTTTTTAACGAGTATCAGCATAAAAAAAACACGGATGAATTTAGCCCTTATAGGCAAATAATTAACTCATTAGCAAATACGCTTGAAGAAACGGGTAATCTTGCACAATTTGTAAGCGCCTGGCAACAGCAAAACCAGCAACAACTAACACTAACGCCCATATCTGAATTTCCTTTACCTATTAGTTTGCGAGATAGTTTCAGTCAGGGCCATCCTCTGGTTCTTGAATCTGCTGAGTTGATCACCGTAAATAAGCTATTACAAACTCAGCAACAAGTATTGACGCTCAGTATCCCACAGCAAGGCAAGCAACAAGATAATCTCGCGCTACAAATTATTTTAACAACCATATTTTATTTGGGGGTTTTACTGTGTGCCTTTATTTGGCTTGGCCCTTTAATTAAACGATTACAGCTACTAAGAAATACGGCAAAACGCTTTGGTGAAGGTGATTTCTCTGCTCGTATTAATATTTCAAATTCGTCTTATATAATTGATATTGAAAATGAGTTTAATTTTATGGCGGAGCAGATAAATACTCTAATTAAGGATAACAAATTATTAAGTAACGCGGTGTCACATGATTTACGAACTCCATTAGCTCGATTACGCTTTGGTATTGAAGCCCTTGGCGAGACGAATAACCCAAAAAACAAAGAAAAGTATGTCCGTCATTTGAGTCGAGATATTCAAGAAATGGAAAATCTCGTTGCCGTTTTACTTAATTACGCCAGTTTAGAGCAGAAAATGATTAAAGTTAAACGCATGCCTCTAAACTTAAATGCTTTGATAAAATCAGCAGTGTGTAACCTTACTTCAAGTGATGCTTGTTCGGTTGCAATGGATATAGCCAAATTAGCCAAGGAAAATATAATCATTGATGGTGATGAGAATTATTTAGCAATGTTAATTAATAATCTACTTTCAAATGCACAGCAATATGCAGCTAAGCACGTGCGGATAACAACACAGCAAACATGTAATAGTGTGAGCATGTGTATTGAAGACGATGGCCCAGGCATTTCAAAAGAAATGCGCGAACACGTATTTAAACCGTTTACCAGAGGTGAAAGCGACACCGTTCAACAAGGTTATGGAATGGGGTTAGCTATTGTTGTTAGAGTTGCCGCATGGCATGGTGGCAAAGTGTCTATTAGTCAATCAGAAGTGTTAGGTGGAGCTAAGTTTAAGGTGGTTTTTAAGCGAGCATCACACTGATTAGACTTAAAAACTCATCGCTGCTAAGTACTGAACTTGAGCTTTCGATAATAAATCTATCATCAGCAGCTATTTTCAACGCTAACTGCGTTGAATTTATTTACAATAGGCGAGCTATTTACGCGTAAACTCGCCTTGTTTTCCCTGAAAACTTCCGGCTGTAGAATAAAAACATTCATTTTAAATCAATTTATTAGCAAGTATCTTAACCAAAGTTCAGGTTATTTAATTCACATAAGGCGTTCCCTTTCTTAAAGTTTCATCATTTTGGCATACTTTGCAAAGAAGATGTTGTATCAGAGTGTCGTAATCAAAGTTAATTATTCCTCATAAATTACCGCAACAAATTTGTACATAAAGCTACATTCTAAAAGTTTTGAACGCACATCCGTACACGTCACAACATCTTCATACAGCTCTGATTTTTTCATCAGGTTAAGCTATTTCCTAACAATGGAATGGGCTAAAAACAAGATGCAAAAAATTACATTTACTTATTTATTATCAAAGTTTTATTCACTAAATGAAACCATGGGGAAAGCTAAAGAGCAACGTATTATCTCTCCTTTTACTTTATTACTCAGCTGCTCAGTATTTATCGTTTTAATGGCAAATACAGTGTTCTTTGACAAACTCAACGCTTTATATTCTTGGCAAGAAAACTTGAGTTTTATTATCTCGTTAAGTTTGTTGCTTTTGAGTCTTATTCTTTTCGTGATGTTTGTTCTTAATATTTTACTACCCACCAAAGTCGTGGTGTTTGTGATGCTATTGATTGCTGCAATGGTTGATTATTATGGCGTTGTATTAGGGGTGCTGATTGACAAAACGATGATCCAAAATGTTGCTGAAACCAACCTCGCTGAAGCACAAGAAATAATTAATTTAGGATTGTTCAGTCGAGTTATATTTATGGCTATTTTACCCGCGGCTTTATTGTTATTTATACAAGTGAAAAATATCACTTGGTTACAACGACTGCGTCAACAGGCTATCAGTATTACCATGATTATGGTGTTGATCCCCATACTTATCGCGCCGTTTAGTGCGCAATACACCAGTTTTTTTCGTCTACATAAAGAGCTTCGTTATTACACTAATCCTTTATATCCAATTTACTCGGTATTCGATTATTTAGCAGAACAAACCGCATCACTAAACTCGAAACAGTTTATCAACCTCACGACACAGATAACTAAAAGTAGCAGCACGCGAAAACCTAAATTAATGATTTTAGTGGTCGGTGAAGCAGTAAGGGCTGACCACCTCAGTTTAAATGGTTATTCACGCGACACTACGCCAAATATGTCAAAGCAAGCGGGACTCATTAATTTTAGCCAAGTGAGTTCCTGCGGTACGTCAACAGCAGTGTCTGTGCCTTGTATGTTTTCATTTTTTGGTCGTGATGATTTTACTGTGAGCAAAGCTAAGTATACTCAAAACGTTCTTGATGTACTCGCTGCAAGTTTAGTGAGAGTAAGCTGGCGTGACAACAACTCTAGCTCAAAGGGTGTTGCCGATAGGCTGATGTATCAAAGCTATCGCAGTTCAGAGGTTAATACAGTATGTGATGTGGAATGCCGTGACGTTGGCATGTTGGTTAATTTACAGCAATACGTTGATCAACACACCCAAGACACCGTTATTGTTTTACATCAAATGGGTAATCACGGGCCTGCTTATTTTAAACGTTACCCGAACGAGTTTGAGTTTTTTACACCTGCTTGCCAATCAGCAGAGTTATCAGAGTGCAGTCAGCACGAAATAATTAATGCATATGACAATGCAATCCGCTATACAGATTATTTTTTGGCTGAAGTGATCAAGCTTCTGCAAGCCAATTCTGTGCAATATAACACCGCTATGCTGTATGTCAGTGATCATGGTGAGTCACTTGGTGAAAACGGGCTGTATTTACATGGTATGCCTTATGCTTTTGCGCCCGATGCACAAACACATGTCCCTATTATTTCTTGGTTTTCAGCTCCTTATATTGATATTGAAAAAACTAAAGCACATCAGGATGACGCTTATTCACATGACACCATTGCGAATACTCTACTGACCTTTTTTGAAGTTAATACCAACATTGCTGATGAGTTTAAAGTAACCCCGCCTCTTTTTTATCTAAAGCCGAAGGGGGACGATAAATGAACACTATAAAATTGTCTCAACAGTTGCACCATAGTGAGTTTAATATAGGTAGTGAGCTAAGATCTCGATTTAAAAAGCTAATCAATCAAGGAATTAAAGCCAGCTTTATAGCGTTTTTTATTAATAGCTTTACTGTAAGTGGTCAGGAAGTTGAGTGCGCGTCAAAAGCTGATAGTGAAGAGTCTGTTACGATAGATAAGCTCACACTTATTAGCCATCCTGTATTTGATGAGAGTCAACCAGACAGGTTATATCTGCACAGTTTAGCTAACTGGTTACATATTAATACCCAACAGCATGTTGTGGAAAAGCTACTTCCTTTTGCTCAGGCTGACGTTATTTCTAGAGCGCAGTTTGCTGAGACTGAGCGCATACTTAATCAGTATTCGTTTTTGCGTAAAAGTCGAGTTAGCTTGATTGAGGATTGCGAGAGTCAGCAAGAAAATGAGCTTAAAGTTGAAACGTGGGATACTTGGTCACTAGTACCTTATATTAGTTTTGGTCGTCGTGCCGGCAATAATAAATATGCTTTTGGTTTTAAAGAAGATAATTTCTTAGGCTTAGGGGTTCATGCAGGTGTGCAATATAAAAAAGACCACCTGCGATCAGGCTATCAAGTTGCTTTTAGTATGCCGCTTAGTTTTCCTAAACAATCAACTGTTGAACTTGAATTTGCTGATAATGATGATGGACAAAAAACCTACCTTGCTTATTCAAAGCCCTTTTATCAGCAATCATCTAAGCAGCAACATTTGGCGTCAATACTCAAAGAAAATCGTCGTGACAGTATTTATCAAAATGGTGAGCTTGCATGGCAATTCTCTCATGAAGTTGAGCAGTCTACTTTAGCTTTCGGGCATTTAATAACTCAGCATCAATTAGGAGCGGTGCGAATGCATTTAGGGATCAACAAAGAGTTACATCGTTTTACAAGTTTGGATAGCGCGATATTAGCCGAATTACCTTCAGATAGAAGGTTCACCTTCCCTTGGATAGGTTTGGAATATAGCCAAGCAGATTATCAGATTTTCTCTAACATTCGCTTTATCGATCATCGTGAGGATATTAATTTAGGCTGGCAGTTAATAAGCAAAATAGGTGTAGATATTAGCTCATTAAATACTGATGAAAGCCAAGGTGTTCACCTTGAAAATATTTTATCCAAAGGTATGCAATGGCAAAACACGCTAATGCTGTTTTCTACAAATTACAAAGCTTATTGGCAGAGGGAGCAACCTGATCACCAACAAGTAGCAGCAGAGTTTGAATTGTATCAATACCTAACACCTCGTTGGGCCGGTTACTTTAAAGCGCAATGGCAAGCAGAAAAAAATCAATATCTTGATATACCGCTTGCTTTAGGTGGAGACACCGGAGTTCGTGGTTATGCAGAGCAATATCAACATGGTGAGCATTTATGGTCAGCAAGCGCCGAGCTGCGTTATAACCCCCATTGGGAGTTATATCAGTTGGTGAATGTTGCATGGGCAGCATTTGTCGATAGCGGTAAGGCGTGGGGGCAAACACCAGCAATTAATAGTAATGATACAACCTTACAGAGTATCGGTATTGGTGCAAGGTTGTTTTCATCTCATTCAAGTGAAGGCAATGTCGTTCATATGGATATTATTAAACCTCTTACGATGGGCCCTAATGTTGATAGTTGGCAGTGGCGGGTGCAAGTAAAACAAAGTCTTTAAATTCATTTTAACTATAATTAGGAATAACGATGAAAAACGTAATCAGTAGTGTAAATAAGCCTAATGGTAAAGGGATCAATCGAATTATTAAAGCCACACATTGCTCTTATAAGGGGTTTATAGCTGCATGGCAATATGAATCAGCATTTAGGCAGGAGTTTGTAATGGCTATAATATTACTACCATTTGCTATCATCTTGTCATCTTCGATAAGTCATTTGTTTTTATTGATCAGTAGCTTAGTGTTCATTTTATTTGCCGAAATAATCAACTCGGCTGTTGAAGCGCTTGCTGATGCAGTTACGCTAGATCACAATATACTCATTGGTCGAGCGAAAGACCTTGGCTCAGCAGCAGTATTTATATCGTTAAGTATATTTACTACCGTATGGGGCTATGCCATCTATAGCTACCCATTTTGATACCAAAAAAGTATTAAAGTAGTAAATTAAAACCGCGCTTTTTCTGCTGATTGTGCTCGTTGCCATTATTCTGTTGTCAGGCTTAATTGGTATGAGATTTTAAATGTGCATATAGCGTCAAAGCTTAGTAAGTAAACGCTATACTTGATTAAAACACTCGGGTATTAGATAATCAAAACAATGTAGGTATAGAGGGTTATGGTATGTCAGAAGAATTACCCATTAAGTTCAGCGATGCAGCTGCTGTTCGCGTTAAACAGTTAATCGACGAAGAAGAAAATCCAGATCTAAAACTGCGTGTTTATGTAACAGGCGGAGGTTGTTCAGGTTTCCAATATGGTTTTACTTTTGATGAAAAAGCAAACCCAGGCGATTTAGAAATTGTAAAAAATGGCGTAACCTTAGTGGTTGACCCAATGAGTATTCAATATTTAGTTGATGGTGAGGTGGATTACACCGAAGGACTTGAAGGCGCACGCTTTTTTGTTTCCAATCCCAATGCAACTACCACCTGCGGGTGTGGCGCTAGTTTCAGCGTTTAAAGCAATTGATTAAAGCCGCAGCTAGCGGCTTTTTTATTACCTAAGACATCTTATTATCTAAAATTACTGCGTAGCTATTATTTCATTAAATGAAACCGATTTCGTAATGATTTTTAACGCGGGCAAAAAGTAGCTGAACAGCTTACTGAAGTATTCCCCACTCAATAATCCTCCTTAAAAACAAGGTCTAGATCCGCGTAGCAAGATTAAAATACTTACGTGAGTTCATACAATTATTCAGAGTTAATACTTCTAGATTATTGTCATTAATAGATGCTGTTGCTGGTGGCCTGAGCTTTGTACCTTATGTGGCTTTATCCGTTATTTCTTGTTTATAGATGCTAATTGAACGTCAAATTGGCTTGCTTTAGGCTAAGTCACTCATTTATGTAGGGTGAGTGACTTGGAGCATTAGAATAAAAAAACCTAACACTATTGCAGAAAACGCTAAAATATATATAAAGCCTTTCTTACCTTGTTTGATCGGAACGCCATTTGCTTTAAGAAAAAAATACCAAACTAAGCAGAGGATAATGGGTAGTAAAAACAATAATCTGAACATAAACGCTTGCTCCTAACAATAAAGGGACAGTTAATAATGTAACTATTTAATTTATAAGTCAAAAATAATTAATCATAAAAAAGGTTTATTTAAATTAATTATTTGTTACATTAAAAAGGAACTAATTATAGAACGCGCGTTTTGTTGTGACTTTAACAATAAAGCTGCTCATCTATAATAGCTGATTCCTTAAATGGGGACTCAGCTGAAATTAGTTATTTCACATGAGTCTGAATAGTATATAATGTATCCAAGAGTGAGACGGGCAAATTTCACTCTTAATTAATTAACTTTAAATCATCTAGTAGGAGATGTTTTTTATGATGGGTAAAACAGTTTCTTCTGAAGAAAACTCAAAACTAACCAAGTGGCTTAAAACTAAGCGTCACGAGAAAGGTCACACAATGCGAAGCCTTGCTCAAGTACTTGGTACACCACATTCATTTATTGGCAAAATTGAAAACCAAGAGCGCCGTTTAGACGTAATTGAATTTTTACGTTATTGTGATGCATTAGAAGTCGACCCGTATGAAGGTTTAGGCTTATTAAAAGAAGACTAATATTTAGTTTCTTTTTGTAAGCGCAGGGAAGCGCTCTCATTGATGTGAAATGATTTCTTTCCCTTATTAATTCCTACCGTGATAACTATTTTCTAATTCATACAATTTATGCCGAATAAGATATAAGAATATGAGTGATGGTATTACCATCAGGGCAGTCAAAATAAAAAATAACGACCAATTTCCACCTAACCAATCATCAATCACCACACCGCTATAACTTGAAAGTAAGGTTCGTCCTAAATTTCCCAATGACGCTAATAAAGCATAATGTGTTGCGCTAAAAGCGCGATCACATAGCATAGATATAAATGCTACCATAGCAACTAATGACCATGCTTGAGTAAAGCCATCGACGACAATTGCCATTGCGTACAAGTGTTCTTGCGGGCCTGCGAGAGCGATCCAAGAAAACATTAAGTTAGAAGCAGCCATTGCCACACCGCTAATAAACAAACCTTTAACGATGCCGTACTTGTGATTAAAAATACTGCCTAAAAATGCGAACACAATGGTGATAAGCCCCGTGCCGAGCTTTGAATAGTTTGCTATTTGAGTGTTTGAAAAGCCGACTTCTTTATAAAACACAATCGACATACGGGCCAGAAATGCTTCACCAATTTTAAATAAAAAGATAAAAGCGAGCAGCGCAAGTGCAGTCTTCACGCCATTACGCGCGAAGAATGTTTTAAAAGGATCAAGTACAGTAACAGCCAACCATGCCGCAACTTTAGTTAATTGTGTTTGCTTACCAAGCGCCAGTTTTTGCCGATAAATACGTTCTAGTTCTGCATGTACAACTTCGCGGTTAGATTCAGGTTCTTTTGCCCAAAATACACAACTCATAAGTAATAACATCACAATAGCTAAAAAGTAATACACTTGTGGCCAGTCAATGCTTGGCATATCTGCCATATAAAACGGAATAGCACCTAGCAGAGCATAACCGCTCCACCAACCAGAAGTAGCCATTGCTGCTGCTGCGGTTGCTTTATGGCTCTCGTTTTCACTGAGGGTATCGATACGAAAAGCATCAATAGCAATATCTTGAGTCGCTGAGGCGATAGCAATTAATAAGCATAACGCAGCTGCGATGGCTAAATGCGCGGTGATATCTAATCCTGCCAGTAAAATAACTCCTAGCAAAATAAAGCATTGGCAAAATAGTATCCAACTACGGCGCTGGCCTAGCCAGTTATATAGCAACGGCAGTTTTATTCTATCGACTAAGGGTGACCATAAAAAATTAATGCTGTAAGCACCAAATACAATGCCAAATAAGCCAATCATGCTGCGACTGAGGCCTTCATCTTTTAGCCACGCAGACATCACGGAGCCTATGAGGACCCAAGGAAAACCGCTGCTCATACCAAAAATAAACACATTTATAAGTCGTTTATCTTTAAAGTACGAAAAATATTCTGATACCGACAAGCTTTTAGTCATAACGCCTTCATTGGCAATAGCGGTTTGGCCGCTATTTTTATTGTTATAGTGGGGTTGGCTCTAATACAGTTATATTTAAAATAACAACCGGGGTTTTTGGTACAAAGTCATAACCAATTTTTTCATTAAATCCCGTTTCAACTTGCATGATTTTATCAAGCGTTTCGTAGCCTTCCATTACCATACCGAACACGGCAAAGCCCCAGTCTTTACCTGGGTTTAGGTGGTCGTTATTGTCCATGTTAAAGAAAAACTGACGAGTACCAGAATGAGGTTGACGATCTTGATAGGCCATGGCGATACTGTACATATCGTTTTTTGAACCGTTACCGCTTTCATTAAAGATAGGTTCGCCTTCATAAACCCCGTCATATTCTTTATCGTAGCCACCGCCTTGAATGACAAAGTCTCGGTCGTTTTCTACATCACGTTCAACACGATGAAATACGGTGCCTTTATAGCTGCCATCCATCACATAAGTTAAAAAATTATTGACGGTGATAGGGGCTTTTGAGCGATCCATCTCGACTATGATTTTCCCCATTGTGGTAGTTATTTCAACTCGTGGGAACATATTGTTTTTTTGCACAAAGCGTCCTTCGGTCGCTGCCATTGCGGTTTGGCTAAGTTGCACTAATATAAATAATAAAAATAGACGTTTCATGGTTAACCTTCTAAAAATGCGAGTAATTCAGGGTCTGATACCATGCGGGTAATTAACTGCTCAGTCAACTTATTGAGTTGTCCTTCAATTTTTGCTCTATCGTGACCTAGTGGTCCTTCAAGGCTTGCATTACCACGGTAAATTTTACTGAAGTTACTATCGCTGCGAATAACACGCACACCTAATTCAATCTTTGCATTGCTGGTATGCGACATCATTTTTTCAGTTACTACGGCTTGCAGTGTATGAATATCAACTTCAAAACGAGTGGTCGCAAGATTTGAAATGCTTGCACCGTTTCGGCTAAGAGCGCTATCAAGGGCACTTTTAATTGATTCAGTAAGGCCTTGGCTGGCAATTGTTTGGGTTTTGTCTGAGGTTATTAATTTTAATGTTGCTGGGTCACCTCTAAGATCAATAACACTGGTACTTAAACTTTGATTAATTGAGCTTAATTTGCCACCTTGATAGAGCGGATTTAAGATCAATTGATTAGGCTGACTACTGCAAGCCGACAGTGATAATAAAGCACAACAAGGTAAAACATATTTCATCATAGCTATAGCATTCCATTATTTTTAGTGGCACTTAATACTACAAACTTTTTATTTGAACCAAGTAATTCACAATTGCCAAACATACGTTTTAGTTTGTCATGGTAGTCCAGGTGGCGGTTACCAATAATACGTAATTCTCCGCCATTTTTTAATGTGTCTTTGGCTTGTTTAAACATTTGCCATGCAATGTGATCTGTCACGGCTTGTGCTTGGTGAAAAGGCGGATTACATAACACTACATCGACACTTTCACGTTCAAAGCCCGTTAAGCAATCATTTTCAATAAAGCGGCATTGCTCAAACTTATCTTCCATATTGAGCTCTACAGTTAATCGTGCTGATTCAACCGCCATATATGATTCGTCCACAAAGGTAACTTCAGCGTTAGGGCAGCGTGCGAGTGTCATCAAACCCACCACACCATTACCGCAACCTAGATCAATAATACTTTTTGCTTTATTGGTTTGTGGTAAAAAGTCAAAAAAGAACCGTGCACCAATGTCCAGAGAATCCCGCGAGAACACATTGGCGTGATTACTAATGGTAAAATCAGTGCCTTCAAGAGGCCAATTAACAGGAAAATCAGCAGCTTTATAACCACCTTCCGCTTGGCTAATAATTAGGCGAGATTTTTTCACTGCTAAACTAGTTTTAGTTTCACCAATAAATTGCTCGAAAGCTTTAATTGTTGAATTATGTACATCTTTGGTTTTTGCTGCGCCAATAACCGGAGTGCCAGGTGCAAGTACTTCGCTGAGCTCAGATAATTGATATTGCAAGAAGCCCAATGTGCGTGGCACTTTTAAGATAACTAAATCAACGTGTTCAGGCAAAGCCGATAAGCTATCTAGCTGGCTAAATGCGGTGGTTGGTATTTTATTTTCTGCTAAGTTGTAAGCCGCCGCTTGGTGGCTAATATAAGAATCGTTTACTGAACAAACCGTTAATTGTTGTTTACTAAAATAACAAGACAAGGCTCCAAAACTATCATTTAAAATCAGCAAAGAGCGACAATCAGGATAATGTTCAGTAACATAGTCAATTAGGTACTCGTCTGCTGAATCCCAAGCTTGTAAGCTACGGTTTTTTTGATCCAATGGAAAACGTTCAAGAGTAAATGTTTTATCGCCGAACTGTGCTTGCGTGGTCATAATAGTTAGTGATCAGTAATCAAATGATAGGTAAATTCTAACATGCAACGGCAAAAGGCCAACCCCCATATGCTACCAAATGGCTTTTACTACCAAGCAAAAGCGTTAAGTGCGCAAAAAAGTCTCGATTTATTCTACTATTTACGCGACTCACTGACTTGGCAGCAACCAAAAACGACCGTGTTTGGGAAAACGAACCCCATTCCACGTATGCAATGTTTTATTGCTGATGCTGGTGTACGTTACGGTTATTCTGGTTCGACATTAAATGTTGAACCATGGCCTGATGTATTAGATGCCATGCGACAGCGATTAAATAAACAATTTGATGTTGGATTTAATGCCTTATTAGTTAACTTATACCGTGATGGGAATGATTGCATGGGCTGGCACGCCGATGATGAAGCAGAACTTGGCTATGAGCCTATTATTGTATCGATTTCATTAGGGGCTGAACGAGTATTTAAAATAAAACATAAAGTAACCAAGGAAGTCACTTCGCTTACGTTACACAGCGGGAGTTGCTTGGTTATGAATGGACTTAGCCAGCAACAATATCTACATGCGCTTCCTAAACAAACACGTTTGGCACACCCTCGAATCAACTTAACTTTTCGAACAATTTTTCAAAAATGAATATTTGTTGGCCTTTATAGTAGTGGCCTTGATATAGTAAGCACATAAATAACCAGTAAAATATGAGTGTTTTATGTCAATGCAACAACAGATTGAAAGCAAGTTAGCTGATGCGATTGCGTGTAAGCACCTTAATGTGGTGAACGAAAGCCATATGCATAGTCGTGGTAGCGATTCACACTTTAAAGTGATTGTAGTAAGTGAAGAGTTTAGCGGTAAACGTTTATTGCAACGCCATCGTCAAATTAATGAAGTGCTAAAAGATGAGTTAGCGAATCATATTCATGCATTGGCTATCCATACTTTTACGCCTGATGAATTTACAGAGCAAAGTGGTCAGGTTGCTGACTCACCGACTTGTTTAGGTGGCTCTAAATTAGATTAACGGCAAGGTCTGAGAGTACACAAAACTCATCAGACCTGTATTTTTACAATTAGCCTTTAAACTAGCGCTAATTTTTATTGAGATAAATATAGGATGATCAATGGTCATTAAGCCTAAAATTCGCGGTTTCATTTGTACTAACGCCCACCCAGTAGGTTGTGCAGAGCACGTACAAGAACAAATTAACTATGTAAAACAACAAGGCGCATTAAAAAATGCCCCTAAAAATGTATTAGTTATCGGTGCTTCAACTGGCTATGGCCTTGCATCTCGTATTACTGCTGCATTTGGTGGCGGTGCTAAAACTTTAGGTATTTTCTTCGAAAAAGAAGGTACTGAGCGTAAAACCGGTTCTGCAGGTTGGTATAATACTGCTGCATTTCAAGCGGCCGCAGACGCTGAAGGTTTATGGTCAAAAAATATTAATGGCGATGCGTTCTCTAACGAAATCAAACAAAAAGCGATTGATACAATTAAAGCGGATTTAGGCAAAGTAGACCTAGTTATATACAGCCTTGCATCGCCGCGTCGAACTGATCCAAATACCGGCGAAGTTTACTCATCAACGCTTAAGCCAATTGGTAACTCAGTTACGACTAAAAACTTAAACACCTCAAAACGTGAAATTGATGCTATTACCGTAGAAGCTGCAAACCAAGATGATATTGATAACACTATTAAAGTGATGGGCGGCGAAGACTGGGAAATGTGGATTGATGCATTAAAAGAGGCTGATGTACTAGCTGATAACTTTAAAACCAGTGCTTATACTTATATCGGTAAAGAGCTAACATGGCCAATTTACGGTCACGCGACTATTGGTAAAGCGAAAGAAGATTTAGATCGCGCAACCGTAGCAATCAAAGAATCAACTAAAGCATTAAACGGTGAAGCTTATGTATCATCATTAAATGCAGTGGTTACCCAAGCAAGTTCTGCAATTCCTATTATGCCGCTTTATATTTCAGCGCTATTTAAAGTAATGAAAGCGGATGGGACCTATGAAGGCACGATCGAGCAAATTCACGCGTTATTTACTGAGAACCTTTATGGAGACTCACCACGCTTTGATGACGGCGGTCATTTATTCCAAAACTACAAAGAGCTGGAAGATGATGTACAAGCGCGTATTCAAACTGTGTGGGACAGCGTAACCACAGAAACAATAGACGAATTAACTGATTACGTGGGTTACCACAATGAGTTTTTACGTTTATTTGGGTTTGGTATTGATGCTGTTGATTATGAGCAAGATGTCGATCCAGTTGCCGCTATAGCTAACATGATTGATTAATTCAGCCATGTTTATTTGAAAAGTCGCTATGGCGACTTTTTTTATTGATAAATTTTACTTTATCGTTATTTAGCGGATTAATTTCCATCCCACCTCGCAAGCAATAGCACTTTGGTCTATATTGAATTTTATTCAAATGCGGCTAATAGGTTAAATAACTGCTCCTGTCGTATAAATTTCATAATTACACTCGCATAGTGACCCTGATTGATGTTAAAATTCGGGCAATATATGTGAGGAATTTTACTGCGTTGCTTGTTTTGTAATTTAAACAGGCGGTTCTTCGTTATCTTGAATTTGGCTTAGGGTTATCAAGAAAAGCGACGTGGTCGGTACGATTTTTCAGTTTCTTTCCGTTAATGTAGTGCAAGTGCGTATGATCAACATAAAAAAAGGTCTGGACTTACCCATAGAGGGCGCGCCTCAGCAAGTTATTCATGATGGTTCTACCGTCAAACGTGTAGCTGTGCTAGGTGAAGAGTTTATTGGTATGCGTCCAACCATGCATGTTCGTGTGGATGACCAAGTTAAAAAAGGCCAGGTACTTTTTGAAGACAAAAAGAACCCAGGTGTATTATTTACTGCTCCAGCTGCTGGTACAGTAAAAGAAATTAATCGTGGTGCAAAACGTGTGCTGCAATCTGTCGTTATTGAAATAAACGGCAGTGAGCAAATCACCTTTGACGCTTTCTCGACTGAGCAACTTTCGAGTCTCGATCGTGAAAAAGCCAAAGAAGTACTAATCCAGTCAGGTCAATGGACAGCATTACGTGCTCGCCCATTCAGCAAAGTAGCGGCTGTGGATGCAAATCCTAGTTCGATCTTTGTGACGGCTATCGACACTAACCCTCTTGCTGCAGATCCTGCAGTGATTATTGCTGAAAATGTACAAGCATTTGAAGCAGGTTTAGCTGTAGTATCACGTCTGACCGATGGTAAGGTATTTGTTTGTAAACAAGCAGGTAGCCAAGTACCTAGCTCATCAATTCCTCAAGTAGAAGTACATGAGTTTGGTGGCGTACATCCGGCTGGCCTTGTTGGCACACATATCCATCACTTAGATCCAGTATCGGTAAGCAAGCAAGTTTGGCATATCGGTTACCAAGACGTTATTGCCTTTGGTCACTTATTCCTAACTGGTGAAATTAGCACAGACCGTGTGATTTCTCTTGCTGGTCCGCGTGTTAAAAACCCACGTTTAGTGAAAACTCAACTGGGTGCTGCTTTAGATGATTTAGTTGCAGGCGAATTAGAAGACGGCGATAACCGTGTTATCTCTGGCTCTGTTTTAGCGGGCGCTACTTCACAAGGTCCTCAAGCATTCTTAGGTCGTTACCACATTCAAGTATCGGTATTACTTGAAGGTCGCGAAAAAGAGTTGTTTGGTTGGATTGCTCCAGGCACAGATAAATTCTCTGTAACACGTACTTTCTTATCACACCTAACACCGAGTCGTTTATTTAAAATGACAACGTCTACAGGCGGTTCAAAACGTGCCATGGTACCACTTGGTAGCTATGAGCGTGTTATGCCTTTAGATATTTTGCCAACGCCTTTATTACGTGACTTAATTGCCCGTGATTTGGATAGTGCAATTTCATTAGGGGCGCTTGAACTTGATGAAGAAGATTTAGCGTTATGTACCTTCGTTTGTCCAGGCAAATACGAGTATGGTTCAATCCTACGCGATTGCTTGACTACGATCGAGAAGGAAGGCTAGAGAGATGGGTTTAAAGAAATTTCTAGAAGATATCGAGCCGCATTTTGAAGCCGGTGGTAAACATGAAAAGTTTTATGCGCTGTATGAAGCAGCTGCAACTATTTTTTATACCCCTGGTCACGTAAATAAAGGCGCGACACACGTTCGTGATAACATCGACCTAAAACGCATGATGATTTTAGTGTGGATGGCGACGTTCCCTGCAATGTTTTTTGGTATGTTCAATATCGGTCATCAGGCCGCTGGTGCATTAGCACAAGGTTTTGAACTAGCAAATTCTTGGCAAGTTGGCCTGTTCCAGATATTTGGTGGTGAATTAACTGCTGAATCCGGCTGGGGCGCTAAAATGTTTTATGGCGCATGTTTCTTCCTACCTATTTACGCAGTTACTTTTGCTGTAGGTGGTTTCTG
The DNA here is from genome assembly GCF_014164575.1 of Pseudoalteromonas sp. SG41-1. Taxonomy (NCBI): domain Bacteria; kingdom Pseudomonadati; phylum Pseudomonadota; class Gammaproteobacteria; order Alteromonadales; family Pseudoalteromonadaceae; genus Pseudoalteromonas; species Pseudoalteromonas sp. SG41-1. Next base: position 61,411 of record NZ_JACJFL010000010.1, on the reverse strand, counting down.
GGAAGTTATATTTGCTTCAGTGCGTAAGCATGAAATTAACGAAGGTTTCTTCGTAACGTCTGTGTTATTCGCGCTTATCCTACCTGCAACCATTCCTTTATGGCAAGTTGCACTAGGTATTACATTCGGTGTAGTAATCGCTAAAGAAATCTTTGGTGGTACTGGTCGTAACTTCTTAAACCCTGCATTAGCGGGTCGTGCGTTTTTATTCTTCGCATATCCTGCACAAATTTCAGGTGACACAGTATGGACCGCAGTAGATTCATTCTCTGGTGCAACTATGCTAGGTCAAGCGTTTGTTGGTTCACTTGATTACAGCAACATGGCTCTTTGGTGGGATGCGTTTTATGGTTTCATTCAAGGTTCAGTAGGTGAGACATCTACACTTGCATTGCTAGTTGGTGGCTTATTCCTCATTTACGTACGTATTGCTTCATGGCGCATCGTGCTTGGTGTATTCTTGGGTATGGTGGCAACTGCATTCTTATTAAATGCTGTTGGTTCTGATACTAACCCAGTATTTGCAATGCCTTGGCATTGGCACTTTGTACTTGGTGGTTTTGCTTTTGGTATGTTCTTTATGGCGACAGACCCTGTGTCTGCAGCATTTACTGACAAAGCAAAGTTCGCATATGGCGCACTAATTGGTGTGATGGTAGTAATGATCCGTGTAATTAACCCTGCATTCCCTGAGGGTATGATGCTAGCAATCTTATTTGCTAACTTATTTGCACCATTGTTCGATCACTTCGTAGTGCAAGCTAATATCAAGCGGAGGTTGGCACGTAATGTCTAGTAATAACGAATCAATCGGCAAAACGCTAAGCGTTGTTGTAGCACTATGTTTAGTGTGTGCAATCATCGTATCGTTTGCTTCAGTTCAGCTTCGCCCTTTACAGCAAGCTAACAAAACGCAAGATATTCAAAAAAATATCTTGGCAGCTGCGGGCATTGATGTGTCTGGTTCTGTATCAGAAACTTTTAAAGCTAAGATCGAAACTCGCCTAGTTAATATGGAAACAGGTGAGTCTCAAACTGGCGAAGCAGTTCAGGCTAAAATCGACGCTTTCGATTTTGAAAAAAGCAAGTTTGATCAAAAAATTAGCTTTGCATTAAAAGCAGAGGGCATTAAGGATATCGCTGGTATTCAGCGTATGACTCATGAGTCTCCTGCATATATCTCGAAAAAAGCAGACGGTTCTACAGATGCTATCATTTTACCAATCCAAGGTTATGGCCTTTGGGGTATTATGTATGGTTTCTTAGCGCTTGAAAGCGATGGCGAGACAATTAAAGATATTAACTTTTATAAGCACGGTGAAACACCAGGTCTAGGTGGGGAAATTCAAAATCCACAATGGACTGCTAAATGGGGTGGCAAAGAGCTACCTATTGATGTAGTAAAAAGCGGCGCTAAAAATGATCATCAAATTGATGGTTTATCTGGTGCAACTTTAACTTCAAATGGTGTTGATCACACAGTTGACTTTTGGACTGGCGAAAACGGCTTTGGTCCTTTCCTTGCGAGAGTACGTGAAGGAGCGTTGAAATAATGGCTGATACTAAAGAAATGAAGTCGGTCCTATTTGGTCCGGTACTGGCAAACAACCCAATCGCATTACAAGTACTTGGTATTTGTTCTGCGCTTGCGGTAACGTCGAGCTTAAAAAATGCTTTAATCATGTCAATCGCATTGACCTTGGTAACAGCGTTCTCAAGCTTCTTTATCTCAATTATTCGTAACCAGATCCCGTCATCTGTACGTATTATCGTGCAAATGACCATTATTGCATCATTGGTAATCGTTGTTGACCAAGTATTACAAGCCTTCTCTTATGCTACGGCGAAAGAGTTGTCTGTATTCGTTGGTCTAATCATTACTAACTGTATCGTAATGGGTCGTGCAGAAGCATACGCAATGAAGTCGCCGCCAGTAATGTCGTTCCTTGATGGTATCGGTAATGGCTTAGGTTACTCAGTAGTGTTACTGACTGTTGGCTTTATTCGTGAACTATTTGGTAAAGGGTCATTATTTGGTGTTGAAATCATCCCTCTTGTACAAGATGGTGGTTGGTATCAACCTATGGGTCTATTGATTTTACCGCCTAGTGCATTCTTCATCATTGGTTTATTCATTTGGGTACTTCGTACTTATAAGAAAGACCAAGTAGAAGCGAAAGGGTAAGGGGCAGACTGTGGAACATTATATTAGTTTATTCGTAAAAGCAGTTTTCATTGAAAACTTAGCTTTGGCCTTCTTCCTAGGTATGTGTACTTTCCTTGCAGTATCAAAGAAAGTTACAACGTCTATCGGTCTAGGTGTGGCAGTTATCGTGGTATTGGGTATCTCAGTACCAGTTAACAACTTGGTTTATCATGCGGTTCTTGCACCTGGTGCACTTGAGTGGCTTGGTTATCCTGACGCGGATCTTAGCTTTTTACGTTTCTTGACGTTTATCGGTGTTATTGCAGCACTTGTACAAATTCTTGAAATGGCATTAGATAAGTTCTTCCCAGCACTTTATAACGCGTTAGGTATCTTCCTACCATTGATCACAGTTAACTGTGCAATCTTTGGTGCGGTATCTTTCATGGTTGAACGTAACTATAACTTCACTGAATCAGTGGTTTATGGTATCGGTTCTGGTGTGGGTTGGGCGCTAGCAATTACTTTGCTTGCTGGTATCCGTGAGAAAATGAAATATTCAGACGTGCCAGACGGCTTACGTGGTTTAGGTATTACCTTTATCACTGTTGGCTTGATGGGTCTTGGCTTTATGTCATTCTCTGGCATTTCACTTTAATAGGTAGCGAGGATAAATCATGAGTTATGAGATTTTCTTAGGCGTTGGTGTTTTCATCGCTATCGTTGTACTGCTAGTTTTAGTCATCATTGGTGCTAAATCTCAGTTAGTTGCAAGCGGTGACATCATCATTGGCGTAAATGGCGATCCAGACAAAGCCATTACAACATCTGCAGGTACCAAGCTTTTAGGCGCGTTATCTGAGTCAGGTATTTTCGTATCATCTGCATGTGGTGGCGGTGGCTCTTGTGGTCAGTGTCGTGTACACATTCATTCTGGTGGCGGCGATATCTTACCAACTGAACTAGATCACATCTCTAAAGGTGAAGCCCGTGAAGGCTGTCGTTTAGCGTGTCAGGTAAATGTTAAAAATGACATGGAAATTGAACTTGAAGAGTCAATTTTCGGTGTTAAAAAATGGGATTGTGAAGTTATTTCTAACGATAACAAAGCAACTTTCATTAAAGAGCTTAAACTACAGATCCCTGATGGCGAGTCAGTACCGTTTCGTGCCGGTGGTTATATTCAGATTGAAGCCCCTGCGCATCACGTTAAATATGCTGATTTCGATGTACCAGAAGAGTATCGTGGCGATTGGAACCATTTTGGTTTCTTCAAGCTGGAGTCAAAAGTAGACGAAGAAACAATTCGTGCTTACTCAATGGCTAACTACCCAGAAGAAGAAGGCATCATCATGCTTAACGTGCGTATCGCTGCGCCGCCGCCAAGAGATTTAAGCTTACCTTGTGGTAAAATGTCATCGTACATTTGGTCACTTAAAGAAGGTGATAAAGTAACTATCTCTGGTCCATTTGGTGAGTTCTTTGCAAAAGATACTGATGCTGAAATGGTATTTGTAGGTGGTGGTGCTGGTATGGCACCTATGCGTTCACACATTTTTGACCAACTTAAGCGTTTGAACTCTAAGCGTAAGATGAGTTTCTGGTATGGTGCACGTTCTAAGCGTGAAATGTTCTATGTTGAAGATTTTGACGGCCTAGCGGCTGAAAATGATAACTTCGTATGGCATACCGCGCTTTCAGATCCACAACCAGAAGATAACTGGGAAGGCTATACTGGCTTTATCCATAACGTGCTATTTGAGAACTATCTTAAAGATCACGAAGCGCCAGAAGATTGTGAGTTCTACATGTGTGGTCCTCCAATGATGAACGCCGCTGTTATCACTATGTTGAAAGACTTAGGTGTTGAAGACGAAAATATCTTACTAGATGATTTCGGTGGCTAACACCCGTATCAAAACAGTTTAGTTTTGGTTAGAATATCAGCCTCGTAGCAATGTATGTTACGGGGCTTTTTTATTTCCATTACTTAAGTAGGCTGCTATGAATAGAGTTTTTCACCGACAAGGCATGATTGCCATCTTTTTTCTTACCCTCACTTTACTCATTAGTGGCTGTGGCCAAAATGATGAGCCCCAAGAGTTATACCTTGAAGGTAAAACTATGGGTACTACTTACCATATTAAGGTCTTTGCCAAGCAACAAAAGCTGGATTCATTAAATTTATTACCAGAAGTAACTCTGTTGCTCAAAGATATAAATCAATCAATGTCGACTTATATTGATGATTCTGAAATCAACACTTTTAATCGTCTTCCCGCTGGTCAAGTTATGCCTATTAGCCGTGATTTTAGAGCAGTTGTAAGCGAGTCCATCCGCTTAGGTGAGTCTACTAAGACTCTTGATGTGACCATGGGACCACTGATTGATTTATGGGGTTTTGGTCCTGATAAAAAACCAACAAAACGTCCAACAGATGAAGAACTCGCAGCCATGGTTGCACAAATTGGGGTTGATAAACTAATACTGACTGAGCAAGGCCTAGCGAAAACAGTAGCGGGTTTGGAATTATCATTTTCTTCTACTGCAAAGGGGTATGGGATAGATAAAGTAGCTGAATTATTAGAAAGCCATGACTTAACTGATTATATGGTTGAAATTGGTGGTGAGTTACGTGTATCAGGTAAAAAACCGAATGATCAAGATTGGCGTATCGCTATTGAGCAACCGGATGCTGAGCCTGGTGTGCGTAAAGTGCACCGTGTATTAGCGCCGGGTAATAACGGCATTGCGACATCGGGTGATTATCGCATTTACTATGAGATGGATGGTATTACCTATAGCCATTTAATTGATCCGGCAACCGGTATGCCAAGTCGTCATGATCTAGTATCGGTTACTGTATTGCATCCATCCGCGATGACAGCTGACGGCCTTGCAACAGCACTGACTGTGATGGGGATGGATAAAGCCAAAGCCTATGCCGAAAAAAATGATTTACCGGTTTATCTGATCGGCAAATCAAAAGATGGCTTAGTGACTTATTCGAGCCCTGCATTTAAACCCTATTTGTAGCGCGGTTTAAATCAGTTTATAATAGCAACAGCTTGGTGATTATCATCAAGCATTATTTTATTGCTGATCAATAGGGGCTAAGCAATGTCACTTTTTCTTCTTACGTTTGGTTTACTGCTTTTAATTGTCGCAGCGATGGCTGTGGGCATGATAGTGCAAAAGAAATCTATGGCCAGCAGCTGTGGTGGTTTAGGCTCTGTAGGCATTGATAAAGCTTGTGATTGTGATGACCCATGCGACAAGCGCAAAAAGCGTATGGCAAAAGAGCAAGTTTGGAAAGAAAACCAAATATTATAAGCTCGTGATAACTAGCAAATATACATTAAAAAGCGCCTCTTTAATAACAGGCGCTTTTTTAATGCCCACTTACAGCCAAAATGTGGCAAGTAATCGACCACTGCGACAATATGTCACACCCAGTGAAGCTCGTATGGACTGTATAATATGATGTATTCCTGATCGTTTATTCACTGCAGGCATTGATTATCAATTAACAACTTAATTAACAACGCAATTAAACTTGGCTGCGACACTGCGTGCGCTTTCTGATTACGAATTAGCACTAAGTAATAGCCAAGGACGATATGGTGACTTTTCACTACTTAGGCTTAAAGCAAGTTATGACGTTAATTCGGCACTGATGTTAAGCACGCAAGTTGATAATTTAACTGATGAGTATTATGAATATGTATAGTGGGATGACTCGTAAACTCTGCATAGCCCAGCACAAGGTCGTGCTATATCTGTTGCAATTAAGTTTAAGTATTAATGGGTAAGCAGTTACTCGCGTGGCGCAAGTTGGCAAGGCGACTTCATCTATGGTTGGGGTTAAGCCTTGGCATGTTTTTTGTGATCCTTTGCTTGTCAGGAGCTGCACTTGTTTATTATCCGCAAATAGATACCTGGTTGCATCCGGAATTAGCAAATGCAGCGCAGCAACCGTGTGATTACAACACTGCATTAAAAACATTACGCATGCAGTATCCAGATAAGCTGGGACCGTGGCGGTTTGAAGTGACCCCTGAACAACAATTCATTCCGGCGCGCTATTATAACCCTCAAGAGACTCAAGGGCAGGATTTTGCACCTATGATGGTGTGGTTGTCATCTGATGGCAGCACCTTGCTCAGACAGTCATTTTGGGGCGATTACCTAGTAACTTGGCTGTATAACTTGCACTTTACTTTACTACTTGGCAGTACAGGGACAATTATTGTCGGTTACCTTGGAATTGGCAGCGCGCTCTTATTACTCACAGGTTTAGTTGCGTGGTGGCCTAAGTCAGGTTTTTGGTTGAGGCAATTGCGTTTTAAGCGCCGCGCTGCTTTATTAGGACACATGTACGATTGGCATAAAACAATCGGTTTAGTGATGTTGTTACCCTTGTTTATTCTTACTAGTACCGGTGCGATGCTAGCCTTGCCCAAAGAGACCAATGGCTTGCTTGGCTGGGCACCGGGTGAAGTCGAAAGTGCTGCAAGACCAGCACCACAGTTAACTTTTTCAAACCCGCAAATTAGTGTTACTCAGGCTGTGAAAATAGCACAAACACAACTGCCTAAAGCGCGACTTGCATGGATAGAAACTCCCAGCGTAAACCAAGGCTATTATCGACTGCGCATGCAGGTAAGTGATGATAAATCGACACGTTTTCCAAACAGTTATATTGATATTAATCCGCGCTCAGGTGAGGTAGTGAAGGTCTTCGATCTTAGGCAGCAAGGAATAAGTAACCAAATCAAAAACTGGCTACATCCACTGCATAATGGCAGTGTAGGTGGGCTAAGCCTTAAAGTACTATGGATCATCGCCTCGTTGGCAAGTTTAGGGTTGGCTTGGCTAGGTTGGTATCGTTATTATCTACGTAAAAATACAGCCAAAAAAGATCGCAAAAAATAACAAGCCCTGAGAACAGGGCTAACGTACTTAAATTTAAAGTTTTATAAGTTGACTACCTAATACGGCGTATTCGATGTGTTTATCGTTGCGTAGTAAAAAGTGTGCTTTAGCTCCACGCTTTAGCATCGCGGTTTAAATCTATTCCTTGCGCATTAAAACGGGTTTGCAGCTGTGCCCCATCGGGATTGACCATAGGAATGATCATCAGTGATAGTTTGTTTTGCCAATTTTCTCGCCATGCATCATTTTTTGTTTCGATTGCATAGCTTAAAAAATCCGTTAATGCGGCACTTGCCGTATTTTCATCACCATGCATTTGGCTCCACATCATAACTTTGATTGGCCCCGAGCCAATATAAAATGCATCAATTGATTTACCTAAGAATGATTGACCTAAATTTTTTCGCTCTATGCTGGGGTGAGCAGCTAACGTATCTAGTAAAGGAGCAAGATCAGCGTGTGTAATCGCTGCTTTGTTTAATCCTTTAATTTGGTGCATTGCGATTGGTGCGGCAGTTAAGCTAAATGAGCAACTAAGTAAGCCAACTAGTATGGTTTTGCGAATCATAATAATACCCCGCTATTCTTGCTTTGCAAATTTTTAAGAATATAATATTAAAATGGATCGGTCCAAAATTATCTTCACTTTAAGTGAAATCATTTCTCATAACTGTGATGCTTTGCGGGCTTTATTTTCAATTGATTGTTTATTATAAAATAATATCTTTTGATAAAGTTTTTTGTGAACATTTAAGTTGATTTTAGGGTTAAAATTTAGACTAAAGTCTATGAGTTAATTTTTTTCATCTATCAGATTTATTTTTATCAGTTGTAAGCTTTGAGCTATTACACTAAATTTAGTTTCAAGGAAGCGAAATGAACAAGCCGCTTACAAAGAATCTTTATAATTGTGTGTGAAGATGTTGTCAAAGGCGGTTCAAGTTTAGTACAAACTGGGCTTGAACTGTTTTTATTTTACTGCCACATGATTGGACGAACTGAAAGTTTGTCACTGAATTACAGTGTTTATTGAACAACGCTAAAACTGAATCTTTATAATTGTGTGTGAAGATGTTGTCAAAAAGACAGTTCAAGTTTAGTTAACCTGAGCTTGAACTGCTTTTATTTACTGCCACGCGATTAAATGAACTTATTGTTCATCAGTGAATCTACAATACGTATTGAAAAATATTAGAACCGAATCTTTATAATTGTGTGTGAAGATGTTGTCAAAAAGACGACTCAAGTTAGGGGATAACTTGGCTTGAGTTGCTTTTTATTTTAACCGACATGCAGTTAGATGGCGAAGCAGCCAATACCAAA
>NZ_JACJFL010000010.1:0-52907 GCF_014164575.1 Pseudoalteromonas sp. SG41-1 | reverse complement strand
CCGACATGCAGTTAGATGGCGAAGCAGCCAATACCAAATTCAATAGCGAATACGCTATTAAACGAATCTTTATAATTGTGTGTGAAGATGTTGTCAAAAAGACGACTCAAGTTAGGGGATAACTTAGCTTGAGTTGCTTTTTATTTTATAAAAGCCGCCAATTATCATTTAAGTTATTTTTAAAGCGCCAGTATGGCGCTTTTTTTATAGCTGTAATTCAATATATTAATAAAAAGTTAGCCCGCTATGTTGTTTTATACTTGTAGCTTGTGTTGACTTTGTTATAATCCTCCCGAAATTTCAGTAATTACTGAAACTTTATTGATTAAGATCATAACAACGAAGTGGAAAATAGCGTAAAGCCAATCTCTTTACTTCGTAATATATAACCAATAAGGCCATATACGTTTGAATTCGCAAAATTGTCCGCCAGCAAAAACGCACTCTACGCTTAGTAGATGGCAGTTGCGTGCGCGTGCACTTTTTGCCGGACGAGAGCTATTTTCTGTATTAGTTATTTTATTAATTAATTCAGCCATGCTGGTAAATGGTAGTATTGAAGATGCGACAGAGCTAAAAAGCTTATTAACTGAAGGGGCTGTATATGAGTCATCTTTAATTAATGTATTGGGCTTTTTGGCATATCCAGTTGTGTCGTGCCAGTTACTCATTGGTTTATGTTGGTTGATTTTTCACTTTTTCCCAGCGCGTCGTGCTGGGGTTATTTTACGCAAAGCAGCCTTTGCTTTTCGTCAAACAAAAACATCTTTAGTAGTACACAGCGCTCATGGTTGTCGTGCTCCACCTCTTGTTAATGGTTGAACGCTACTCGTTATAGATAGTTTGGCTTTTAACTATTCTGCTGATTCTGTCCGCTGTAATAACGCTTAGCCGCAGTGTACCTGCGATTCAACCAACACCCTCAAATTCCTTTATTGCTTTTTTGATGCTTAGTATTTTTTATGGCGCTAAAAAGTTACCTGAGGAATATTCAAACCGTTGTTTTTACGCTTTTATTTAGAGTTGTAGGGGCAGCACATATCAAATTTTAGGTTGTAGGATAGTCCTTTGTTAATTCGAAACCTCTGTAATATTGCTCTGGGCACAACTGTGCTCGCACTGACTGGCTGTAAAGGCGGGGTGCTTGATCCAAAAGGGCAAGTTGGGATAGATGAAAAAAATCTGATCATCATTGCCACTGTGCTGATGTTAATTGTGGTTATTCCTGTGATTGTGATGACCTTGTACTTTGCGTGGAAATATCGTGATGGCCAAGAGCAGCAAATTTATGCGCCAAAATGGGCACACTCAGGAAAAATTGAAGCCGCAGTCTGGGCCATTCCTATTGTGATAGTGATTGTACTGGGTGTCATTACTTGGCAATCAACGCAACAGCTTGACCCTTATAAACCGCTTGAAGGTAAAGGCAAACACTTAACAGTTGAAGTGGTATCACTGAATTGGAAATGGCTGTTTATTTATCCTGAGCAAGGTATTGCTACGGTTAATGAATTGGTATTTCCAGCCAATGTACCGGTGGAATATAAAATCACCTCAGAAAGTACCATGAACTCATTTTTCATCCCACAACTAGGTAGCCAAATCTACTCGATGGCGGGCATGGAAACTAAGTTGCATTTGATTGCTAATGAACCGGGTACGTTTAAAGGCTTTTCTGCTAACTACAGCGGCGCAGGTTTTACTGGTATGAAATTTAATGCCATAGCTACGCCAACGCAAGCTGACTTTGATACGTGGGTAAACAAGGTGAAAAGCCAAGCTAATACGCTCACTAAAGCGAATTATGATGCACTAGCATTACCGAGTGAAAACAACCCGGTGACTTATTTTGCTGATGTTGATGATGGCTTGTTCCACACCATCATTATGAAATATATGCAAGCACATGGTGATATGAACAAAATGCACAGTGCAATGCCTGAGCACAGCGGTCATGAAAATCACACAATGCACAGCGAGGGCGAGGAATAATTATGTCGTTATTTGGAAAATTATCGTTAGATGCCATTCCGTTTCATGAACCTATTTTGATGGTGACAATGGCGGTAGTAGTGATTGCAGGGGCATTGATTGCAGCTTTAGTCACAAAATATAAAAAATGGGGGGTGCTATGGCACGACTGGATCACCTCAATCGATCATAAACGCTTAGGTGTGATGTACATTATCCTTGCCTTGATCATGCTGTTTCGTGGTTTCTCAGATGCCATTATGATGCGGGCACAATTGGCGCTTGCTACAGGAGGCGCAACGGGTTATTTGCCGCCAGAGCATTATGACCAAATCTTCACCGCGCATGGGGTGATCATGATCATCTTTATGGCGATGCCATTTATGATTGGTCTAATGAACATTGTATTGCCACTGCAAATTGGTGCGCGCGATGTAGCATTTCCGTTTTTAAATAATCTAAGTTTTTGGCTTACTGCCGGTGGTGCAATATTAATTAATATTTCATTGTTCTGTGGTGAATTTGCAAAAACAGGTTGGGTGGCTTATCCGCCGCTATCGGAGATGTCTTTTAGCCCTGGAGTCGGGGTCGATTATTATATTTGGGCACTGCAAATATCAGGTATTGGTACACTATTAACGGCAGTAAACTTTTTAGTAACAGTGTTTAAAATGCGTGCCCCTGGTATGCGTTTAATGCAAATGCCAATTTTTACCTGGACATGTACATGGGCAAATATCTTAATTGCTGCGTCATTCCCAATCTTAACTGCGGTGTTGACTATGTTAACGCTAGACCGTTATTTAGATTTCCACTTCTTTACTAATGAAGCTGGCGGTAACGCCATGATGTACATCAACCTGTTCTGGGCTTGGGGTCATCCTGAAGTGTATATCTTGATTTTACCTGCGTTTGGTATTTTCTCTGAAGTTATCTCGACCTTTACTGGTAAACGTTTATTTGGTTATAAATCTATGGTTTATGCCAGCGGTGCAATTTCTATCTTAGGTTTTATTGTTTGGTTACACCATTTCTTCACTATGGGGTCCAGTGCTAATGTTAATGCCTTCTTTGGCGTAATGACCATGGTCATTGCGGTGCCCACCGGAGTGAAACTGTTTAACTGGTTATTTACTATTTATCGTGGTCGTTTACGCATCACAGTTCCTGTACTTTGGACACTTGGCTTTATGGTGACCTTTACCATCGGCGGGATGACAGGGGTACTACTAGCAATCCCAGGTGCTGATTATGTATTACACAACAGCCTATTCCTGATTGCACATTTTCATAACACCATCATCGGCGGTGCGGTATTTGGATACTTGGCTGGTTTCGCATTTTGGTTCCCGAAAGCAATGGGCTTTAAACTTCACGAAGGTTGGGGCAAGGCGTCTTTCTGGTGTTGGTTAATTGGTTTCTTTGTTGCATTTATGCCGTTATACGTACTTGGTTTCTTAGGTATGACACGTCGCTTAAACCACACCAATAACCCAGATTGGAATATCTGGTTGTACATTGCCTTTGTCGGTGCGGTGATCATTATGTTTGGTATTTTGTTCCAAGTTGTACAGCTTATTGTGAGCTTTAAAAATCGCGAAGCATTAAAAGATACAACCGGCGATCCGTGGAATGGACACACACTTGAGTGGTCAACATCGTCACCACCACAATACTATAACTTCGCTACTATACCGCATGTACACGATATCGATACTTGGACTGATATGAAAGAAAAAGGCCAAGCGTATCAACAACAAGCAAGCTATGCGCCTATTCATATGCCAAAAAATACTTCGGCAGGGGTGATGATGAGTGCGTGTTTTACCACATTCTGTTTTGCCATGATTTGGCATATTTGGTGGTTGGCAATTGTCGGTGTTATTGCTGGCATCACGGTATTCTTTAAGCGCTGTTACACCAGTGATGTTGATTACTACGTGCAACCAGAAGAAATTCTTGAAATTGAAAGTGCACATAATAAAAGTGCAACAACATTTAACCAAGGTAAGGAGTTCAGCGCATGAGTGCTACCTCTGCAGATATAAATATCATCAATCATGATGCCCATGATCACGAGCATCATGATACTGGTGGCGATACGGTATTTGGTTTTTGGCTTTACTTAATGACCGACTGCTTATTGTTTGCCTCATTTTTTGCCACCTACGCTGTGCTTTATATGAATACAGCGGGTGGCGTATCTGGCAAAGATATTTTTGAACTGGACTTTGTAGCGGTTGAAACTGCTGCATTGCTACTAAGTAGTATCACTTTTGGTTTTGCGATGATCTCAGCTCATGCGCAAAAGAAGGCCGCTACATTAACGTGGCTGGCAATTACTTTTGCTTTTGGTGCTGTGTTTATTGGTATGGAAATTTATGAATTTCATCATTTAATTGCCCATGGTAATGGCCCGCAGCGCAGCGCATTTTTAACCTCGTTCTTCTCTTTAGTTGGCTTACACGGTATGCACGTAACCGCTGGTCTGATTTGGATGGCGACGATGATGTTCGAAGTGTCACGTCGTGGTTTAAACCCAGCAACCGTTACACGTTTAAGTTGCTTAAGTTTGTTTTGGCACTTTTTAGATGTGGTATGGATCTGCGTATTTACCGTTGTTTACTTAATGGGAGTGATGTAATGAGCCACAGTGAATCACATGTATTTAATGAGCTACATACACAAAGCCATAGTGATGCTTCACATGGCAGTGTTAAAGACTATTTAATAGGTTTTGTTTTATCAATCATTCTAACGGCCATTCCATTTTGGGCGGTGATGAGCGGTACATTGTCAAAACCAACCACATTTGCCTGTGTTGTCGTAATGGCCATTGTGCAAATTTGGGTGCATTTAAAATACTTCTTGCACCTGAACTTTACCACCGAAGACGGTAAAGCCAGTTCGTTATCGTTCATCTTCAGTGCGCTGATCATCGTCATGGTGGTTGGCCTGTCTGTATGGATCATCTACGAATCGAACGCCATGATGATGTACTAGCCCCAGCTAGTACGTTTTCGTAAAGCAAAGAATAGGGGAACTGCAGATGTTTCGTCGTTATTTAAAGGTCACTAAGCCCGGTATTATCATGGGTAATTTGATCTCGGTTGCGGGTGGGTTTTTACTCGCCTCGCGTGGTGATATTGATGGCTGGCTAATGCTTGCTACATTAGTTGGCTTATCGCTGATGGTAGCCTCAGGTTGCGTGATCAATAATGTGATCGACCGTGATATTGATATTCGCATGGCGCGCACGCGAACACGGGTAACCGTTACCGGTGAAATGTCTGCAACCACGGCTTTGCTGCATGGCACAGTACTTGGCTTACTAGGCTTTGCTTTACTAATGGTTTTTACTAACTGGATTGCGGTATTTTTTGCTGTGTTTGGTTATGTCATATACGTGGGTGTTTACAGCTTATATATGAAGCGTCGCTCAGTGTATGGCACGTTTATCGGTAGTTTATCAGGAGCAGTACCACCAGTGGTAGGGTACTGCGCTGTTTCAGCACAGTTTGATGTTGGCGCGTTGATCTTATTAGTAATGTTCAGTTTGTGGCAAATGCCGCACTCTTATGCGATTGCTATTTTTCGCTATAAAGACTACCAAGCTGCGCGTATTCCGGTATTACCGGTAGCGCAAGGTATTGATAAAGCTAAACATCATATTGTGTTGTATATCGCGGTATATGCGTTAGTGGTAATGTTATTAACCATCGGCGGTTATACCGGTATGGCTTTTTTAGCTGTTGCTTGCACTACTAGTTTTTGGTGGTTATTAATGGCGCTGCGAGGTTATCGTCGTAATATTGATATTAGTGGTTGGGCACGCCAAGTATTTGCGTTTTCAATTGTGAATATCACTGCACTGAGTATCGCCATGGCAGTTGATTACCAAAATATTGCCCCGCATCTGTTTGCTTTTAACTAATTACTAAACCGAGTTTATTTCAAAGTTAACCAAAGGCTCTAAGATCTCCGAGGAGCCTTTTTTCATTTTTATAGCACCGCTAATTGATTAACTCAGCAATACTGAGTTTCCCCGCTAACATTAAACTTTGCTTTATGGCTGCACGTATTTCAGCTGGCTTGTTTTGACTAAGTTTAAAATTGCCCTGCCAATGAATGGTAATAAATTCAATAAAACTTAATTGTTGATACATTACATGGCGATGCTTTACTGGTACTTCATCAAGTTGCCATTTAGTTGTATCAGGTTGGGTAAAGTGTTGCTCAAAGTGATCGGTTAATCGTTGCATGATCTGTTCTTTGTGCTGTTGGTCTTTAACAATACGTACTTTAGCTGTCACATAAACACTCGAATAAAGCCAACTAGGTAGGGTTTTATTGTGTGCGTAAGCGGGCGATAAATAGCAATCATCGCCACTAAATAATAGCTTCACTGATTGACCTTCAAATGATGACAGGGGGTTATATTTGACCACATGGCCGATAAAAACCTCGCGAGCTGGGTCATATAATAATGGCACGCGGCATATATCATTGAGTTGGTTTTGTGTATTAGGCATTAAAATGGTCGCCAGTGGATAGCTATTTACTAACTGTTGTAATTGCTTACTATCATGTTGTTGAAAATGGGCCGCTGGGTACATTATAGTTTTCCTTCTAACTGAGATTTTATTGTCGGCCATTGCTCGTCTATAATACTGAACTGAGCGGTGTTTCGGTATGAGCCATCGGCAAGTAACCTGTCTTTATAACTAATGCCTTCAAAGCGGGCGCCAAGGCGTGCTATAGCATTACGCGATTTTTGGTTTTGTTCATGGGTATTAAAAATAATACGGACTAAGCCTAATTCTTCGAACGCATATTGCAGTAGCAAGTATTTAGCGTGGGTATTTACAAAGCTACGTTGCCACTTTTTAGCAATAAATGTGTGGCCAATCTCGGCGCTGTAATTTTGTTTATCTAACCTAAATAAACGTGTAGTACCAAGCACCTGCTTACTTACTTTATCAACTATGGCGTAGACTATTTGTTGTTCGGCATTAAACTGCGCTGTATTGATAAACCAATCATCGAGAGTTGCACGGGTTTGGGTGTAATTCATTAAAACCCAACGCCATATTTGTGGATCTTGGCCTGCTTGATATAGCCCCTCTAGGTGGTTTTGTGTCAGTGGCTCTAAAGCCAGCTTATTGGTTTGATGAATGTGTTTTGTAAACATGATAAGCCCCATATTTTGCTATTTATGAATAACAAAGGTACGCTACTTTGGTCAGTAATAAACAACCAGTTTTAGCTTTTTAACTAGACCAGTTTAGAGTGTTTTTGGAGTCGTAATGCAGCCGTTAGTTATTGAATTTGATGAGTCAGAGCCTGCCAAATATTTGCAACTAGCCAGCGCGATACGCAGTGCCATAATGCAAGGCAAGCTTGCGCCAGGGGTAAAACTCAGCTCGGCGCGTGTCATGGCAAACACTTATCAGCTCAATCGCCATACAGTGATGAATGCATTGCAATTATTAGTAGCGGAAGGCTGGCTTGAATCTCGGCAGCGCTCAGGTTATCGGATCACCAAGTCATTGCCCATTCAAAGTAGTGTTAGTACCTCAAGTACTCCAATACTGAAAGCAAAACCTTATCAATTTGCTAAAACATTGGCTGTGCCCGCTGCTGGAATGGATTTAACTGCGTATAGATATAACTTTGCTGGTGGCTTGCCTGATCTTGCCAGTTTCCCACAAAAAGAATTTAAACGCTCCGTCAGCTATGTGTGTAATCACTTAGATATCAATCAACTGCATTATGGGCAGGTCAGTGGTAACGAGCAATTAAAAGCTCATATTTGTGATTACTTATACAAAGCGCGTAATTTAAACGTAAGCGACGTATTGATCTGCAATGGCTCGCAAGAAGCACTGTTTTTAATCGCAAAAGCGTTTATAAAAAAAGATGACTTTGTCGCAGTAGAAACGTTAGGTTATCCGCCAGCAAGGCAAGCATTTGCAGCTTGTGGCGCGCAATTGATTGATATAAAACAAGACGATGAAGGCTTATGTGTTGATGATTTAAAAGCCCAGCTGGAATGTTATCCAATTAAAATGCTGTACTTAACGCCGCTGCACCAATACCCAACTACCGTGACCTTATCGCCAACGCGGCGCTTGCAAATTTATCAACTGTGTTATGCCCATAACGTGATGATCATCGAAGATGACTACGACCATGAATTTCATTATCGCTGTCAGCCATTACAACCCATGGCCGCCGATGACCCCGCGGGCATTGTTATTTATCTATCGACGTTTTCAAAGATTATGTTTTCAGCCGCACGTATCGGTTATATCTGCGCAGCGCCTGAAGTATTAGCGCAATTAACTGCGTGGAAGCAGCTGATGAACCATAAGAACGATGTGATCATGCAATTAGCTGTGGCGCACTGGATGAAAGAAGGTGGCTTTGAACGCCATTTAAAGCGTATGACCAAACTGTATAAACAGCGCTATGAAGCGATGGATGCCTATTTAATAGAGCTACAAGCACTTGGGCATCCTATAGAATATAAAAAGCCCGACGGCGGCATGGCGATGTGGGTCAACTTTAATAAAGACACTCAGCACTTAAAAGCGCAGTTAGCAAAGCAAGGTATATATTTACAAACCCAAGCCGAGTTTTACTTTACCAACTCAGTACGTAGCTTAAAACCCATAAACTATAGCTATGCTCGGCTTGGTTTTGCAGGACAATCGAGTGAGAAGATGCAGCAAGGGTTAAAGTTTATAACTATGCAACTATTTTCGAGTAAATAATTTTTTACTGCAAACCTTCAACATCAAAATAGAGCGGCTTTAAAGTACCACAGTTGGCAAATTTATAGGTGAGTTCCCCAATACTTGGGACGCGTTTTGATGTGCGAAATTTTTGCAAACAGGCATTGGTTAAATCTGCAAAAATAAGGTGATTAAAACTCGGTGCTTGGGTAATTTTATGGATATAAATTCGCTCATTATTTTTGAGGGTGATCATGTCGTATTCTTGCCACTGCGATGATTCGTTCAAATCAGTTAATTCCCGCGCATAAAGTAATTTACTCATTACAATAGGTCTATGTTGATAAACCAAACTGCCATCGCGCTGGTAGTGTCCGGCATACACATCTGCCGTAATTGTTAGTTCTTCGCCACGCATTAGCCGTTGAATATTAAATGGTTGTGGTTTGATAGTAATAAGCTCTGCATCACGTACCAGGCTTAAAAAAGCGACATCTGGGTTTTCAATTTGATAAACAACTTGCACATCGTGAGGTAATTTATAAGTCGGTAGGTTAACAGCAAAAATACGCGAGCCTTGATTAACGAGCACCATAGCATGCTCTGCATTGTAAGCTGGGTTAATCGGCGGAAGCTCTTCTTTTACAGCTTCTTCTTCGGCGTTGGCAATACTTGACATAAATGTAAGTAACAAAATAAACAACAGTCGCATAATGATCTCAATAAAGGTATGAATTTAAAGTGTAGTCAAAAATACTGTTTTAGCAGTTTTATACTCTGCTTTTAAAACAGCGCAGCTTGCTCTATAACAATTGCGTGGCGTTTTGCAAGGCGCAAGTGATCTCTGTCATAACCTCCGCCAATCACGCTTGCCACTGGCGTATTGTGCTCAATACAGCGCTTAAACACTAAGTGATCTCGTTTTTCAATGCCTTGCCAGCTAATATCAAGTTTACCTAAACCATCTTGCTGCCAAATGTCGACACCTGCATCATAAAGCACTAAATCAGGGTTAAGTTCTCTGAGTAAAAAGCGCAAGGTATCATCAACAACCCCTAAATATTCATCATCTTGCATATTATTAGCTAAACCAATGTCGAGATCGCTGGCGGATTTGCGAAATGGAAAATTCTTTTCACAATGAATCGAGCAGGTATATGCATAAGGTTGGTGTTGTAATATGGCTGCGGTGCCATCGCCTTGGTGTACATCTAAGTCAAAAATCAATACATTGGTCACTTCAGCTGATTGAATCAGCGTTTGAGCAGTAAAGGCTAAGTCGTTGACCATACAATAGCCAGAGCCAAAATCGCTGTGAGCGTGGTGTGTACCGCCGGCTAAATGGCATGCAATGCCGTGCTCAAGAGCTAAGCGCGCAGTTTGCAACGTGCCTTGAGGTGCGGTAAAAGTTCGTGCCATTAATTGTTCTGACCAAGGTAGCCCAATACGACGCATCGCTTTATCATCTAAGCGGTTATGCCATAAATCTTGAATGTAATTATTACAATGTACCAATTCAAGCGCCTCAGGGCTGCCAAGTTGAGGTGTGATTAGGTTGCTATTCGCCAAACCAAGTGCTTTTACTTGTTGGTATAAATGGGCAAATTTACTCATTACAAAACGATGGTTAGGATCAAAGTTAAACGAATAGTTAGGGTGATAAACCAGCGGTAAGTGTTGATTAAGAGCCATAGTCAGATTGCGTTGCGAATTTTCTCTAGGGTAACCTACAGGGCAATTTCAATCCAGTTACTTGCTTTACGCACTATGGATCAAACCCTCAAGTTCACGGTGCAGTAGTGTATCGTCAGCGAGGTTTAACTCAATTAAACGCTTTAAATGGGTAATACTATCTATATCAATATGGGTACATTTTAAACCTATATGTTGCTGTTCGATATGACAAATAGTGACAGTCATCGCGATGATTACTTCACTTTGCGGGAGTTTAAAGGCAAGAATAGCACTACTGTTTTTTGTAAAGTTAAAGTTATTATTGCGACTAACCAGAGCGCCATTTAATGAGATATCGAGCAACTGGCACGGATAACTATGGGAATTATTGGTTAAATGCGCGGGAGTTGAAAATAAAATGCGCGTGTAATGTCGGCGGTTTTCCATCATTATTCCTTGTAGGAGTATTGGGATTAAGTGTAGCCTATTTTTTAGTCAGTATGTGTAATTAATACCAATCGACTTAAATATTTAACCATTCTAGCGAGCTAAATAAAGCGCTAACTGCGTTATAAATTTTTCATGTAGAACAACTACATGTCAAAATTTATGTCTTGTTATCACTCCATTTATCTGTCGCTATAAATGGTCAGTAACTTAACACGATTGGTATAAGCTGAACTCTGGATCGTGAATCTCTGATCTATATTCCAGGTTAATAAAAAAAGCCCCACATAAATGTGGGGCTTAAAAAATGTTTAGAACCTAGAACTTAACCTATCTTTTTGTACTTAATACGCTTAGGTTGCGTAGCCGCAGTGCCTAAGGTCTTTTTAAGCCATTCTTCATATTCAGTGTAGTTACCATCGAAGAAGTTAATTTGGCCTTCGTCACGGTAATCAAGAATATGTGTTGCAATACGGTCTAAGAACCAACGGTCATGCGAGATACACATAACGCAGCCTGGGAATTCTAAAATAGCGTTCTCAAGGGCACGTAATGTTTCAACGTCCAAATCATTGGTTGGCTCATCCAGCAGGATAACGTTGCCACCGGCTTTTAATAACTTAGCTAAGTGTAAGCGGTTGCGTTCACCACCTGACAAGTCCTTAACAAATTTTTGCTGATCGTTACCTTTGAAGTTAAAGCGACTAACATAGGCACGGCTTTGGAATTCAAAGTTACCAATTTTTAGTACGTCTTGGCCGTTTGAAATTTCTTGGAAAACAGTATTGCTGTCATCCATATTGCCTCGGAACTGATCAACGGTTGCCAGTTCAACCGTTTCACCTAGGTTAATTTCACCGCTGTCTTGTTTGTCTTCACCGCTGAGCATTTTAAACAGCGTTGATTTACCTGCGCCATTGGCACCGATAATGCCAACAATTGCGCCTTTAGGCACAGTAAAGCTTAGATCATCAATTAACACGCGATCGCCAAAGCTTTTCTTCAAGTTTTTAACTTCAATAACTTGATCACCTAAACGTGGTCCAGGTGGAATAAATAGCTCGTTGGTTTCATTACGTTTTTGGTAATCAGACTGCTGCATTTCAGTAAATTGCGACATACGCGCTTTTGACTTAGCTTGACGACCTTTTTGGTTTGAACGTACCCACTCAAGTTCTTGTGCAATTGATTTTTGACGGGCTTTTTCAGACTTTTGCTCTTGCTGCAGGCGCGCATCTTTTTGCTCAAGCCAAGAAGAATAATTACCTTCCCATGGAATACCTTCACCACGGTCAAGCTCTAAGATCCAGCCAGCTACATTATCGAGGAAGTAACGGTCATGGGTTACCGCCACAACAGTGCCTTCGTAATCATGCAAGAAGCGCTCAAGCCATGCTACAGATTCTGCATCTAAGTGGTTAGTCGGCTCATCGAGGATAAGCATATCTGGTTTTTCAAGCAATAAGCGGCAGATAGCCACTCGGCGACGCTCACCACCTGACAAGAATTCAATTTTAGCATCCCACTCAGGTAAGCGCAGGGCATCTGCGGCGCGCTCTAATACGTTGTCGATGTTATGACCATCGTGGGCTTGAATAATTGCTTCAAGCTCACCTTGCTCTTTGGCTAGTGCGTCAAAGTCAGCATCTTCCATCGCGTATTCGTTATATACTTCATCAAGACGGTTAAGCGCGTTTTTAACTTCGCTGACTGCTTCTTCCACAGTTTCACGAACCGTTTTGCTTTCATCTAGAATAGGCTCTTGCGGTAAGTAACCAATTTTAGTGCCCGGTTGAGGATATGCCTCACCTTCAAACTCTTGATCAAGGCCGGCCATAATACGTAGCAACGTTGATTTACCAGAACCGTTTAAACCAAGTACACCAATTTTTGCGCCCGGGAAAAAATGCAAAGAAATATCTTTTAAGATAGTGCGCTTAGGTGGCACAACCTTAGATACTCGACTCATCGAGAAAATAAACTTATCAGGTAAAACCATGGAGGGAGCCTTCAAATAATAATAAAAATTTCAATGTTGTATTGTAGTGGCTCACAGGTGAAACAGTCAACGAATCAACCAAATAACAATGTGCTAATTCGCGAGCAATACTCCTACACCGATTAAAGCAAGCAAGCCGCCTATTAACATTTTATTGGTAACGGGCTCGCGCTTTATAAAACCAATGCTCATTACAATTAATGGCGCGGTTGCGAAAATCGTTTGTGCAATGGCTGGATCGGTATATTTAACTGCGCCAAGTTGAAGCCATAAACCAAGGAAAGTGCCTAAAAACACAGCCGCAAAAAACCATTGTTT
Source organism: Pseudoalteromonas sp. SG41-1 (assembly GCF_014164575.1). Taxonomy (NCBI): domain Bacteria; kingdom Pseudomonadati; phylum Pseudomonadota; class Gammaproteobacteria; order Alteromonadales; family Pseudoalteromonadaceae; genus Pseudoalteromonas; species Pseudoalteromonas sp. SG41-1. The sequence continues at coordinate 39,761 of NZ_JACJFL010000010.1, read as the reverse complement.
GCCGCTAATTCCCCTTAGAGTTAGTGCTTGTTTAAATTCACTGCTTTTAAACACTGCAACAACTAAGGCCACAGTCATCGTACCTGCTGCTAATCTAATTAATGCCGCCCATAAGCTACTCATATGCTCATTATTGAGTGCGCCTTTAGACATCACCATACCGAGCGCTTGGCAGATAGCAGCTGCAAGGGCACATAAAACACCTTTGCGATAATGTTGATGATCAACCTGTGGCAATGTTTTTTCAGGCTTGATTGCTATTACTACGCCAATGGTTGTAAGTACAATACCGCACCATGCAAATGGCGATAAATAATGATTTAATAGCAGGATATTAAAAACCCCCACAAGGGCTGGAGCAAGGGACTCAATAACTAACGTGCGAGCAGGGCCAATATTTCGCAGCGCAGTAAAATAGGCGCTATCGCCAATCGCAATCCCAATCACCCCGCCAGCAATTAGCCAAAGCCAGCTTGTCAGATGATGTGGTAGTGCAGCGTCTTGAGTAATCGCAATAGTCACTAACATCATGGCACTTGCTAACACGCCTTTACTGATGTTTAGCTGCATAGGCGTTAAGTGATGGCTAAAACCTTTATATAAAATGGTCGAAAGCGCCCAAACAATAGCTGCTAATATAGCAAAAAATTCTCCTAAGCCTAGCCAATCAATCACGTTTACCACCTTAAAATAAAATCAACAGGCGCATTATGGCGAGCGGTTTTTAGAATGCAAAAGAATAGTTAAAATAAACTCATTTGGACATCTAAACATCTAGAGGTTGAAATTTCCAGCTATCCGTTCATAATTAGCCATTGGTTAATTATGCCTTGGAGATGAGTATGCCTATTACCGTTAAAGATGAATTGCCCGCAATTGCGAAGTTACGTCAAGAAAACGTATTCGTAATGCCAAAAAGCCGCGCTAAAACCCAAGAGATCCGTCCGATGCGCTTGGCGATTTTAAACTTAATGCCTAATAAGGTAGAAACCGAGGTGCAATTTATTCGTTTGCTCGCTAATTCACCCTTACAAGTGAATGTAGAGCTACTACGTTTAGACACTCATCGCAGCAGTAGCAATTCAGAGCAGCATTTAGACACTTTTTATCGTTATTTCTCTGAAGTGAAAGACAACAATTACGATGCATTACTCATTACCGGCGCACCATTGGCACATTTAGAATATGACGATGTAGCCTACTGGGATGAACTAAAAGTAATTTTAGATTGGGCGGAGCAGCATGTAACCTCAACATTATTTTCGTGTTGGGCGGCTCACGCGGGTTTATTTCATCATTATAATCTAAAGCGTGAACTAAAAGAAAATAAGCTCTGTGGCGTGTTTACCCATAAGTGTTACTTTGAACATGGAGCCTTAACGCGTGGTTTTGACGATACCTTTGTAGTGCCTCACTCGCGTTATGGTCATATTGATATTGAAAAAATTAACGCTTGTGATGACTTAGTTGTGCTGGCAGGTTCAGAGCAAGTAGGCGCTTACTTAATAAAAAATAAATCCGGCAGCCAAGTGTATATTACCGGGCATCCTGAGTATGATGCAGACACTTTAAAAGGCGAATATCAGCGCGATTTAGAAAAAGGCCCTGATGCGCCATTGCCTGAAAATTACTTTCCAGAGAACAACCCAGATAACGAACCGTCGAAAACTTGGCAAAGCCATGCCTTTTTACTGTTTTCGAATTGGTTAAATTATTATGTGTACCAAACCACACCCTATGATATTAATTTAGTTAGCCAAGCCGTAAGGACTAACAACTATGCCGAATAATTTAGAAAACAAAAGCGCCGAGTTAATTGAAGCGTTAAAACAGCGTATTTTAATTCTTGATGGTGCTATGGGTACCATGATCCAAGAACACAAATTAGAAGAACACGATTACCGTGGCGAGCGCTTTAAAGACTGGCATGTGCTAATTAAAGGTAATAATGATTTATTAAGCATTACACAACCAAAAATTATTGCTGATATTCATCGTGGCTTTTTAAATGCAGGTGCCGATATTATCGAAACCAACACCTTTAATTCGACTACAATTTCGATGGAAGATTACGATATGGCCAGCATCAGCCGTGAAGTAAACTTAGAGTCAGCTAAATTAGCACGCAGTATTTGTGATGAGTTTACTGCTAAAAATCCAGCTAAACCACGCTATGTTGCGGGTGTTTTAGGGCCAACCTCAAAAACCTGTTCAATCTCACCGGATGTGAACGACCCCGGTTATCGCAATGTCACGTTTGATAAGTTAGTCACCGCGTATGTTGAATCAACCCTTGCTTTAATGGAAGGTGGTGTTGATCTCATTTTAATAGAAACAATTTTTGATACGCTAAATGCAAAAGCGGCTTCATTCGCGGTTGAAGAAGCGTTTGAGCAAGCCGGTCGCAAGTTACCTGTGATGATCTCTGGCACCATAACCGATGCCTCGGGCCGTACGCTGTCAGGGCAAACCACCGAAGCATTTTATAATTCGATTCGTCATATTAAGCCAATTTCAATTGGTCTCAATTGCGCCCTTGGCCCAGATTTACTGCGCCAATATGTAGAAGAACTATCGCGTGTTTGTGAAACTTACACCTCAGTGCACCCCAATGCCGGTTTACCCAATGAGTTTGGGGAATATGATTTAGAAGCACCTGAAATGGCGAAAGAAATTATCGATTGGGGCAAGTCTGGCTTTATCAATATTGTTGGTGGTTGTTGTGGTACCACACCTGCACACATCAGGGCATTTGCGAAAGGGCTTGAAGGTGTTAAACCTCGGCCATTGCCAGAGCTTGAAGTGCGTATGCGCTTATCAGGCCTTGAAGCGTGTAATTTAAACTAAGGTAGCCGAGATGACACAAAAAATAGCAGTATTTACCAACGTTGGCGAACGTACCAATGTGACCGGCTCAGCCATGTTCAAACGTTTGATCATGGAAGAAGATTACGAGAGTGCGCTTAATGTTGCCCGCGAGCAAGTAGAAAACGGCGCACAGGTTATTGATATCAACATGGATGAAGCCATGCTGGACTCAAAAGCCGCCATGGTGAAGTTTTTAAATTTGATTGCCTCCGAGCCTGATATTTCTCGCGTGCCAATTATGGTTGACTCTTCTAAGTGGGAAGTCATTGAAGCGGGCTTAAAGTGTATTCAAGGCAAGGCAATTGTAAACTCAATCTCACTAAAAGAAGGTGAAGAGCCATTTATTCGCCAAGCTAAAATTATTAAACGTTTTGGCGCCGCTGCAGTGGTTATGGCGTTTGATACCGACGGCCAAGCAGATACCGCTGATCGCAAGTTTGAAATTTGTCAGCGTAGTTACCGCATTTTGGTGGATGAAATTGGCTTTGCGCCAGAAGATATTATTTTCGATCCCAACATCTTTGCGGTAGCAACTGGTATTGAAGAGCACGACAACTACGCAGTTGAATTTATTGAAGGTACACGTCGCATTAAGCAAAACTTGCCACACTGTAAAGTGTCGGGCGGGGTGTCGAATGTATCGTTCTCGTTTCGTGGGAATAACCCCGTGCGAGAGGCTATTCACTCAGTATTTTTATATCACGCAATTCAAGCGGGTATGGATATGGGGATTGTTAATGCAGGGCAACTCGCTGTGTATGATGATATTCCAGCAGAGCTGCGAAAAGCGGTTGAAGACGTTATTTTAAATACCGACCCAGGTGCCGGTGAACGCTTAGTAGAGTTGGCACCAAAATACTCTGGTATGGCGCAAGCAGAACGCGTAGAGGATTTAGAATGGCGCACATGGCCAGTTGAAAAGCGCCTTGAACATGCTCTTGTTAAAGGCATTACTACCTTTATAGATGAAGACACCGAAGAATGCCGCGCTGCTGCCGATAAGCCTATTCATGTGATTGAAGGGCCGTTAATGGACGGCATGAACGTGGTAGGCGATTTATTTGGCGCAGGTAAAATGTTCTTACCGCAAGTCGTTAAATCAGCGCGAGTGATGAAGCGCGCAGTGGCCTACCTAGACCCTTACATTGAAGCTGAAAAAGAAGAAGGGGCTACTAACGGTAAAATCGTGATGGCCACCGTTAAAGGTGACGTACATGATATTGGTAAAAATATTGTTGGCGTAGTACTGCAATGTAATAACTATGAAGTTATCGACTTAGGCGTAATGGTGCCTGCCGATAAAATACTGCAAACCGCGATTGATGAAAAAGCCGATATCATTGGTTTATCAGGGCTGATTACACCATCGCTTGATGAAATGGTACATGTTGCCAAAGAAATGAAGCGCCGTGGTTTTGAACTACCGCTATTGATTGGTGGCGCGACTACCTCAAAAGCGCATACTGCCGTTAAAATCGAGCCACAATATGACAAAGGCGTGGTTTATGTAAATAACGCCAGTCGCGCTGTAGGCGTGGTTTCTAACTTATTGTCGAAAGGGCATAAAGCTGAATTTTTAGCAAAAACCAGCGCTGAATATGTCAAAGTACGCGAGCAGCAAGCACGCAAAAAACCACGTTCAAAACCGGTTACTATTCAACGTGCCCGCGACAACGCCGCCAAGCTTGATTGGGATAATTACACTCCACCGGTGCCGAAAAAGCTGGGCGTGACAGAGTTTAAAAATGTCTCGATAGCCACTTTACGACAATACATAGACTGGACGCCGTACTTTATGACCTGGTCAATCGCAGGTAAATACCCACGTATCATGACTGATGAAGTGGTTGGCGAGCAGGCGCAAAGCTTATTTAAAGACGCTAACGACATGCTTGACGACCTTGAAAAGTCAGGCAGTTTGCAACCGCTTGGCGTAATTGGTTTATTCCCAGCTAATCGCGTGGGTGACGATATTGAAATATACACAGACGAAACTCGCTCTGAACTATTAACCACATCGTGCCATTTACGTCAGCAAACAGAAAAAACCGACTTTGCTAACTACTGCTTAGCTGATTATATCGCTCCGAAAGGCACGCCTGATTACTTTGGTGCATTTGCGGTAACCGGCGGTCTTGAAGAAGACGACTTAGCTGATGCGTTCGATGCACAGCAAGATGACTACAACAAAATAATGGTAAAAGCGGTGGCAGATAGACTCGCCGAAGCCTTTGCTGAGTACTTACACGAACAAGTGCGTAAAGAATATTGGGGTTTTGCCCCAGACGAAAACCTTGCGAATGAAGATCTTATTCGTGAAAACTATCAAGGTATTCGCCCAGCACCCGGTTACCCAGCGTGTCCAGAGCACACTGAGAAAAAGAAAATCTGGCAACTACTCGACACTGAAAAGCGCATTGGCATGCAGCTCACCAGCTCATACGCCATGTGGCCCGGTGCTGCGGTATCAGGCTGGTACTTCTCTCACCCTGAGGCTAAATACTACGCAGTAGCGGCAGTACAAAAGGATCAGGTTGAAGACTACGCTAAACGTACCAACATGACGCTGGAAGAGGCCGAAAGGTGGCTGTCGCCTAATTTGGGGTATGAGCCGGAATAGGGCAGCTTTAAGCGGTAAGTGATAAGTAAAAACGAGTCAAATTAGGCTCGTTTTTTTATGAATAATAATTGTATGAGCTGGTGATTTATTACCTTTGTTTGGTGGAGTTATTCAATGATGCAATTTAAGTCATGTTGGTAGGGGATAAGTCACTAAAATAGCATTATGAATTTATCTAGGCGTAAACTTATAATGATTCGCAACGACTTAAAAACTGTAATTATAACTGTAGGTATAAGGGGATTGTTTCTTGTCTTTGACTTTTACCTAACGCCTAGTTTCTTTACGTCTCCTTATTAATCAATATTTTAACTAAAGGGCTACACATGAAGTTTCTAAATCTCACTTTACTGTGCTTATCTCTACTTTTCGCATCAAATACGTTTGCGCTTGAGCAGCAGTATCATCAAAATATATCATCTATTATTGCCGCGTTTAAAGATGATGATAAAGCGGCGGTTGCTGCGCTGGTTAGTTATCCGTTAAAGCGCAGCTATCCAGTGCCTGCTATTAATAATCAAGCTGAGTTAGTCGAACGTTTCGAGCAGGTATTTGATCCGCAGCTGATTGCACAGATTGCTAATTCAAATATCGATACTGATTGGGATAAGATAGGCTGGCGCGGCATTATGCTAAATAGTGGCATCGTTTGGGTTGATACCGACGGTAAAATTATCGGTATAAATTACCAAACAGCCAAAGAGCAGTTGCTAGCGAAACGTTTAATAGCAGCTGATAAACAAGCGCTGCACCCAAGTGTTAATACTTTTGCAGAGCCTATTTTAGATTGGCAAACGGCTAAATTCCGTATTCGTATCGATGACTTAGGGGATGGAAACTTCCGCTATGTATCGTGGAGTATTGATAAAAAACTCAGTGATAAACCAGATATTGTTTTAGTTAATGGCGATATAAAGTTTGACGGTAGCGGTGGTAACCATAGCTACACATTTAACAATGGCCGTTACAGCTATGTATTACAAGTTACAGTGATCGGCTGTGATACCTCGCCACCAGGTTGGCTTGAAGTATACAAAGACGATAAGCGTATTTTGTTTCAGGATATTATAAACACTGGAAGTTAAAAGCTAATTATCTTAGATGCAAAAAAGGGGAGTGTGCTTCCCTTAAATATAGGGCGCTATTTTATTAAATACGCGCTTTAACAAATGCCGCAATTGCATCGTCTTGGCAATGTGTGAAAAAACACTCTTGAAAACGAGCACCGCCAATGGCTTGTTTAATCAGCTCAGGGTCAATGGCTTCAAGTGCGCTTAAGTAATCTTTAGCTACATCTGCTTTTAGTTGATTTAAGATACATATAAATAGTTCGTTACCTATTGGCCATTGAGTTTGGTTTTAAATTTGCGAAGTTATGGTTATGCATTACTCGGTGCTAGCCACGCTTTAACTTTGTTAACCTTTGTTGAATTTTGTTAATGGGTTCTTTATTTTTAAATGTTTGGTTATATAATGCTGGTGCTAATGGATCATTATAATTAAAAATAAAATACAAAGGATTAGGGAATTGATTAAATTATCTTGCTTTACTTTACTCATGATGAGTGCTTATTCAGTAAATGCTACTGATGCAGAACACTTACAAAATACTCAAGAAAATACCTATGGTGATGCTGTTTTAGTTAACGGTCAAAAAATAAATTTTGATAAGTCACACTTCGATAGCTTAACTACAAAAGCTAAATTATCTACACCTTCAAAAAATAATACATCTTTTCAAACTGCTACTAACAACCAAAATATTGAACTTACAAGTGTATTTCGTGATTTCTCATTAGACAACTCTATGGGTCAAAAAGGCTTATATGTTACAGCGCTAACAGGGTTGAATAGTATGCATATTATATCTGCCCAACAGAGCAGCTTTAATATCATTGAATATACGAAGGATGAGTATCAGGTAACAGCTCGTTATGATTTTGACAGCAGTATTCAAGATACAGCACTGTTAAAGGATAATGTGACTGATACCTATTATTTATATGTATTAGAAGGTAAATTTTTAAAAAAGGTTAATTTAGTCACTCAAAAGGTTGAACTAAGCACGGAGCTAACTTTTGATTATTATAATGCTGATTCAGTCGATGCTTTTGATATAAATAATGATGGCAAAGATGAGATTATTGTTTATAGAAACAATGAGCTGTTAGTGCTCAATGCTCTTGATCTGTCTGAGTTAGCAGCACTTAAAAATGCACAGCAAAAATTTGTTCTGGGATCATTTACTCAAGCTAACGTTAAAGAAATCCTATTTAGTGATGGTGCGGTTTTTCGGTTTGAAAATGATACGTTTGTGCTGCATAAACAACTTAATTTAAATGCTAGTGGCGAACACCTGATAGCAGTGGATATAAATAACGATGGCTTAGACGAAGTAATTAATGGGCAGAGTTGGAAAAGCATAGAGATGTTGAGCCCAAGTACAGAAAAAGTTTTGTGGACAGCTCAGAGTGGCCAAGATATTGATAAAGTTATTGTTGCAGACATCAATAAAGACGGCATCGATGATTTAGTTTACGGTGACGGCCAGTGGGGTCAGTTGTACGCGCTTTCACTTACAACTGGTATTGAGTTTTGGAGTATAAAAAATCCTGGACATGGTGTGTCAGGTATTGTCGTTGACGATTTTAACGGTGACGGCAAACAGGATATTGCTTGGGGAGCGGGTTATTCATCTTCAGGTGAAGATGAGTTTCAGATCCATAATGTGGATGATAAAACTAAGCAATGGTCTAAAAAAATTAAGCAATATTCTAATAAATCTTTAGCGCTTGCTGATATCAATAATAATGGAAGTTTAGATGTACTTTACACACTAACTGATAGTAATTCTCTATATGTTGTTGATACAGAAGCAAAAACTAGAATTCTTACAAATATTGAGCTGAAAAATGACTGGGATAGTAATACTTTGATTACTACCGCTGATTTATTCAATGACGGTAAAAATTATATAATTTCTGGTAGTTCTGCAATATATGATGCAAATGTTCAGGTTTTTTCTCCTGATAGTGGTGAGGAGATATTTCAAACAAAGCTTGGTAGCGGTGATTATGTCAGTGCGTTAACTGCGTTTGATATCAACAATGATGGCAAGCTAGAAATAATTGTAGGCAATGGTGCTGAACATACCGGCAGTGAAGGGAATTTTTTCAAGGTCTTAAATGGACAAACAGGGGAAGTGTTAAAAATATCGCCCAGTTTGGGTTTTTCTTGGCGTGGAATGAGCTCAATAGTAACTGGAAGCTTTATTAACAATGACAATATCGACATTGTTAGTTTAGTGGATGGTTCTCTAGTTGGTTATGATTATTCTAACAATACCATTATGAAGGTTACCCTAAGCCAAAGCTTTAACGGTTTAGTTAATGTTATTGCTAACGGAGAACAATCTTTAGTAGCGTCTAGCTCTAGTGGGTCGCTGTATAAGGTAGCTTTAAACAGTCAAGAAACATTAATCGCTGAAGTGTGCCAAGGCACTTTAAATAACTTGGTATCAGTAAGAGCGGGATTTGTGCAATATTCGTGTTCAGATCAATTTGGTGAGTACGATTTAGATAATAATACGATTTCATATAGGATCGACAGAGCTAACGAAGCTAGTTGGTTAGCAAGTACGACGTTCAATAATGTTGACTATACACTGTTGTCAGGTAAGTCATTAGAAGTGTTTTCTAACCAAACGGCTGTACCTTTAACTAAACCAGATAATATTAGCTATTCAGGTCACGTGTTATCAAGTATTCAAATAGATTTACCTGTTGCTGATGATATTGATTATGTTGTATTGGATCAAAGACCAACCTTAGGCAAAGTAGAGTTCAGTGATAGGAAAGCGGGATTGTTGACTTATGTTCCTTCTGGAGTTACAACCGGTACTGATGTGCTTAACTACTATACAGTTAAAGGGCGTGCGCGTTCGGCTGTAGCAAGTTTAACATTAGATTTGACAAATACGGCTCCGGTTGCAAATAACATGACACTGCAAACACATTGGAATACGCCACTTAATTTTAACCTTGAGGGGCTAGATGAAGATGAAGAAAATCTGGTATTTGATATTAAAAATACGCCTGCGCATGGGCAGATTCAGTTAATCGATGCTGCATCTGGGAGTGTTACATTTTCGCCAAGTGGGGAGTCACTTGAGCCAGTGTCAGTAAGCTATACAGTCAGAGATTCTTTAATAGAAACCCAAATACATAATGTAGTTATCGAGTTTAAAAACACGACTCCACAAGCTCAAAATTTAACCTATAAAACGTCTTATAATAGCGAAGTAAATGGCCGTTTTTCAGCACTAGATAATGACGATGATACGATTGAATATGAGCTAGTAACTGAGCCTAATTCAGGGAGTTTTAGCTTTGAAGCTGATACTGGGTTGTTTAAATTAACTCCAACTGAAGAAGAAAGTCATACGATTACTTTTAGCTATATCGCTAAAGATAAGTTTGCTAGCTCTGCGACTCAAACTGTCACCGTGAATGTTGAAGGTAAGCAAGGTGCGCCTTCATCTGAGTCTAGTTCAAGCTCAGGTGGTGGCATCTATTATCTAATTGCATTGCTATCGTTTTCTCTTCTTGGTAGACGCCGACAAATTTATAGAAAATAACTTACTATAGATAAAAAACCGCCAAGTGGCGGTTTTTTTATAAAAGCAGTTGCTATGCTTTAGGTTAATGGCCTTTCTCAAACTCATCAACTTCGCGCTCAGCTTCCTCTTTCGATTTACCGTATGCTTGTTGAATTTTACCAACAAGCTCTTTACGACTACCTTCAATTTTATCTAAATCATCGTTGGTAAGGTCGCCCCATTTACGTTGCGCTTTACCTTTAAGTTCTTTCCAATTACCTTCAATACGATCGCTATTCATAATTTACTCCTTGTATAGATAAGTGATTTTCTTGTCGTGTTCAGTTATTAAAGAGCAAACTCTATACCATGCTAGATATTTATTTTATTTCATTTTAAATCATTGCTTTACGATCTATTCTCTCGGTAGCTATTAGATTGTGTGCTTAATTATTACGTTAATGTGTGTAATTATTACGACCTTGAAAAGTAGGGATTGATTATTAATATTTGTGTGGGAAATTCACTTTTTAGAATTTTCCTTTAACTATTTCATATAAAAAAGCCAATGAAATTTATATATTACATTGGCGTGTGCGTATTAATTAGAGTCAGTACGAATACCGGATATATTTAAATACGCGCTTTAACAAATGCAGCAATTGCGTCGTCTTGGCAATGTGTGAAAAAACACTCTTGAAAACGTGGGCCGCCAATGGCTTGTTTAATCAGCTCAGGATCAATAGCTTCAAGTGCGCTTAAGTAATCTTTAGCTACATCTGCTTTTAGTTGATTTAAAATACCTGCATTTGTTACTTGAGATTCTTTACGCTCTGCAGGATACCCTTGGCCTTTTTCGCCGGTAAATGCTTTTTCGAATATGTATTTAATATTAAGCTCAGCGCCCCAGCCAAAGCCTTTGGCATAGGGTAAAGCGAGTGCATTGCCATTGTTTATTTGCGCAAACAGGTAGGCATCAGATGGGTCAATGCAGTAGCCACATGTTACACCAGGAAATGCATTGCTCGCCATTAACGCGCCTTGGCCAGTACCACAACCGGTAACTACAAAGTCTACCGCTTTTGAGTTGAGCAGTAGGCTTGCAATGATCCCAAGGTGAATATAGGTTAATCGATGATCGTTATCGCCATCCATACCTACATTAAATACTTGGTGATTTTGGGCATTAGCCACAGTGTTAAGCTGTTCAAGTACTGTAGGGTTTTTTGCCGCTTGACTGAATTCGTTCATTAATGCGATTTTCATTTGACTCTACCAATTTTGTTAACGTTGAGTTGATTCTACATATCAATGCTACCGGTGGCAAATATTGTTGTCTATTACATATTATTACTTATGTAAGTTGCCTGAGAATAATTAGTAACCTATTCGAACTTTGAGTTTTGCTTCCCTTTTTCTAAATAGTGGCTATGCATAACTCGATGTTTTCAGTTTTTTGTTAATTACATAACAGCAGATGTTTTTATTCATTATTGTGGTTACCTTAATCCTAATACCCCTAGCTTGCTTTTTCTTTTATAAAAAACAGTATGTTAAAAACGTAGGTAAAATTACCTATTTACTAAAGCAATATCTAGGTCAATAGTGTTGTTGAAGTATGTATTCAGTAAATACAATTAACCCTAGGATTATTAGTATGAAAAAAATGAGTAAACATATATTCACTTTAAGCGCACTTACCATATTGACCGCTTGCGGTGGCTCTAATCAAAGTGAACAACCAGACTCTATAGTTGTTAATCCGATAACCCCTCCCGTTTCAATTTCTCCTAAGCTTGTTGTAACACAAGGTACGATCACTGGCTTTGGGAGTATTTATGTTGATGGTATTAAATATAATACTGATACGAGTAATATTAGGAAAAATGGCTTAAACACTCAATTAAGCGCGCTTAGTGTTGGTATGAAAATTAGTTTTTCAGCGCAACAAAATGACTCAGACGAATGGGTTGCGCAAGACGTGGCATACGACACTGAAGTTGAAGGTGTAATTCAAAGTATTGATCGTAACAATAGTCAAATACAGATTGCGAATACAGTTGTTTTTTATAATGATTTAACGCACTTTATTGATACTTCAGAGACACTGATTGGTGTTGGGCAAAGGGTCGAGATAAGCGGCTACCCGCAAGCAGACGGTACTTTTTTAGCGTCATACATTGAAGCCGACACCGATGAAAGTAATGATGGGCATGAATATACTGCTGGGATTGTATCTAATTTAGACGAGGCAACATTATAGTTTACTATTAATGGCGTTGTTATTGATTATAGCTCGGCTGTAATTGATGGCGTATTAGCAAACAATACCTATGTTAAAGTTGAAGGCAATTTAGTTGACGGGGTAATGGTTGCCAATAAGGTTGATGCTAGAACCGTTAAAGAGTCACTTGATATTGATGATGATAGCGTATTACGTTACCAAATAGAGGGGTTAATTACCCAAGTAAGCGCAACATCTATTGGGGTTAATGGGCAAATATTTGACTATGCAAATGATGTTGAGATTGAAGGGGCTGCACTGAATGATTTAACTGTGGGTATGTTTGTTGAGGTTTATGTTAATAACAATTTAGTCACTTCTATCGAATTTAAACAGTCTTCTTATTCATCAGACGGTAAAGTAAAAGGCGTTATAGAAGATATAGACCGTGAAAACAAAACTATCACCGTTAATGCTGTGGTATATGTAATTAATGAATTTAGCCGTTTTGAAGATGATGATGAGCAGTACTTTAGTTTTGCCACTTTAAATATTAATGATTATGTTGAAATTGCCTACCTGCAAACATCACCACTGCCTAGTGTTTTAAAAATTGAAAAAGAAGATCAACACGAATATCAACAAGAATGGGAAATGAAAGGGCAAGTAACTGCAATTTCAAACAATATAATTACGGTTAACGGTGCTGAAATAGTGTTAGTTACTGATGCAAAATATATCATAGATGATGCATTAGTTTCTTTTACAACGTTTTTAAGTCAACTAATTGTTGGAGATCGTGTTGAAGTCGAAGGGCAATACGACACTAATAACTTATTTATTCTTGGTAAGGTTGAACTTGGCCGCAATGATAATGATGGCAGCGACGATGATGGAGGCGATGCAGACCGAGGTGACGATGGTGATGATGACAATGGCAACGATGATAAGCATGTCGGCTATGTTGAATTAGAAGGAACCATTACTCAGCTTTTAACAAATAAGAGCTTTATGCTAAATGGTTACGAAGTGCAGTTATCGGAAAATGCAGAATTAGAGCTAAATGATCGAGATGTAAATTTGATAACTTTTATGGAGGCATTAGCCGTGGGTCGTACCATTGAAGTTGAAAGTCAATGGGTGGAAAATAAATATATCCTTGTTTCTGAAGCTGAGCTAAAGTAAAGAAACGTATTACAATAAATAAAGCCACATTATTGTGGCTTTTTTATGGCTAGGTAAAAATGATGCATAAAGATAAGTTAATTTCATTCACATTGATTATGATCGTTATTTTTAAGTTGATTGATTTATCAACTGATATTTCAAGCAATATAGAACCTAAGCATATTTGGCAAGAAATCACGCTAATTGCTTTATCGTTAGCATTGTTCGTTTATTTAGTGATTGATATTCATAAGCGCACTATTAATGAAAAGTTAAACTTGGCGCAGTTAAAGGTCTCGAAAGAAAATATAAGGCTTCTTAATCAGCAATTAGAAGACTCTAAAGTCGCATTTTTTAATGAAATTGAAGGGCAGTTCCAAAAGTGGGGATTAACGGCTGCTGAAAAAGAGATTGCACTATTTTTAGTAAAGGGATTATCAACATCAGAGATTGCTAGCATTCGAAATAAATCAGAAAAAACCATTAGTAATCAATCGTCTGCTATTTATAAAAAGGCTGATGTAACTGGCAGGCATGAGCTCGCGGCTCTATTTTTTGAAATGTTATTGTAAGTTTTTTTAAGTCTTTCATAAATAAAGGTAGTTGCGCTCAGTCGGTTTACTGTTTCAATAATATTTAATTTGATAACACAAAACGCCGATGTGTATTAAATATTAATAGTATCAATCGCTGCCACACAATTGTTTTTTGTTACAATGCTAACAAAGCAATTTAGGATAAATAGCTGTGCTGCCGGTTCAAGACATATATCAACAACTCGTTACTACATTACAAAGTGATCCGATTACCTTACTGCAAGCGCCGCCGGGTGCGGGTAAGTCAACATGGTTACCATTGCAGTTGATGCGCGACGGGCACTTTAAGCACATTGTCATGCTTGAGCCGCGTCGCTTAGCTGCACGTAATATTGCCAACTATTTAGCACAGTGCCAAAACGAAACCGTAGGGCAAAGCGTTGGTTTACGTATCAGGCAGGAAACCAAAGTCAGTGTTAATACCCGCCTTGAAATTGTTACTGAGGGCATGCTCACGCGTATGCTACAAAACGACCCAGAGCTCAGTGGCGTTGACCTACTGATATTTGATGAATTTCATGAGCGCTCTATTGCGGCCGATACCGCATTAGCGTTTGCATTAGAATCTCAAGCTGCACTGCGTGATGATTTAACGATTTTATTGATGTCGGCAACCCTTGATAGCGAACGCTATCAGCAGTTTTTTGATTGTTCAATTATTAGTTCCCACGGGCGTAGCTTTCCCATCGATGAAATTTACATACCCATTAAAGATGAAAGCCGCTGGCTTGACGCTATGGCCAGTATTATCAAACAAGCTTTAGTTGAACAAACAGGCAGTGCGTTAGTTTTTTTGCCCGGTCAATATGAGATCAACCGCGTACAACAAGCGCTGTCAGATTTGCCTGCAAATTGCCATGTAGTTACTCTGTTTGGTGAACAAGATAAAGCATCTCAACAAGCTGCAATTGCCCCTGCGGCAAAAGGTACTCGTAAAGTGGTGCTGACCACCAATGTTGCCGAAACTAGCTTAACCATTGAAGGTATTCGTATTGTGGTTGATAGTGGCAAGCGCCGCGCTGCTAGTTTTAATTTAAAAACTGGCGTTACTGAACTCACCACACAAAGTATTTCTCGCTCATCGGCAATTCAACGAGCTGGGCGGGCTGGGCGTATTGAGCCCGGTGTAGTTTATAGGCTTGGTTCAAAACAAACCTTTGAGCGGCGTAATAGCCATGATGCGCCAGAAATTTTAAGTGCTGATATTAGCCAATTATTATTGGAGGCAAAATTCTGGGGCGCGGAGTTAACTGATCTAAGCTTGTTAGATAGTCCAACAGCACAACAAATACAGCAAGCAACAAAATTACTGCAAATGTTAGAGGCGTTCGATAATAACAATAAATTGACCCCCCTCGGTACACGTATGCTAAGTTTTGGCGCGGATATTCGCCTAGCGCACATGCTAATTAAAGCGCAGCAACTCGAACCTCAGATGCCAGGTATTTATACATTAGCGGCGTATTTAATTGCGTTATTAGAGAGTCGGATTAGTCATGCTGCAGATTTAAGCTTAGCATTACACAGCCAACATGCTCGGCCACATCCGGTATTTAAACAGCAACTGAAATTTTGGTTAAAGCGATTAAAGCTAACTGAAGTACGCGAACTACAAACCACTTATTTGGCTTTGCTGGTGGCGTTTGCTTTTCCTGATCGATTAGCTAAAAAGCGTGGCAATGGTTACTTGCTTGCCAATGGCGCAGGTGCTGAGCTAAACAACGAGCATTGGCATAACGATGACTACCTTGCAATTGCTTCAATGGGAGGCCAAAAAGGCAGTCGTATTTTTGCAGCTGTTGCGTTTACTCCTGCAGAGATTGAGGATGAACTGACACATTTATTTACTGCACAAACGCGCTGTGAATTTGACGAAAAAACAGGGCGCTTTATTCATCAAGATGAAGTCAAACTAGGGGCAATTACAGTTACTAGCCAACCGAGTAAACATCCGCTTGATAAAAGTGAGCGGGCGAAAGCGTGGTTAACTTTATTTCAAAAACAAGGCTTTGAATTATTTAATGAGCAAAGCGACAGTGAGCAGTTACTTATTCGTATGTGTTTAGCCAGTAATTTAGTGCCGGAGCAATTTCCTGTCATCACTAAACAAAGCTTAATCGATGACGCACAGCTTTGGTTAGGTGCTTTTCTGGAAGATATAAAAACCCTCGAACAGTTGAAAAAGTTTAACTACTTTAATGCCTTGCAAAGTTGTTTTAATTGGCAACAACAAAATGCGTTAAATGATTTATTCCCGCTGAGAGTGTCAGTTCCAAGTGGCTCAAATATTCGTATTGAATATCAACTCGACGGCCCTGCAAAACTCAGTGTTCGTATGCAAGAAGTGTACGGCATGACCAGTACGCCAATATTAGCGCAAGGCAAGTTACCCTTATTAATGGAACTACTCTCACCAGCAAGACGACCTTTACAACTAACACAAGATCTTGCTGGCTTTTGGCAAACCAGCTATCGGGAGGTGCAAAAAGAAATGAAAGGTCGTTATCCAAAACACTTTTGGCCTGATAACCCCGCCACCAGTGCGGCTACGAGTAAAGTTAAAAGTAAGATGTGAAGGAGTTAGCAAGGACAAAGTTAGCAAGAGTAAAATTGACTATTAAGCAGTGTTTTATAGTTTAAAAAAAGGTAAGTTAAATACTTATTGACTGCATAAATAAGGAGTTATTTAATGCCACACTTTATTATAGATTGCTCGCAGAGTATCTTGACTCATCATGATGAAGATACCATTAATGAACAAATTCATCACACTGCAAACGCATCGGATTTGTTCGCTGAGCATGAAATTAAAGTCAGAGTAAACCCGTATAATCGTTATTTAGTGGGTAATAAACAGCACGAATTTATTCATGTTTTTGGATATATAATGGAGGGGCGAACGACTGAGCAAAAAGCTGAATTATCAAAAGCGATAGTGACTAAACTTACTCAGATGTTCCCACATATCGACAATATTGCAATGAATGTCAGTGACTTTGAAAAGGCAACATATTGTAATAAAAGCCAGCTTTAAGCAGAACATAGTGAGCGATGCTTCGACAGTGCAGATTGTTTTTTGAAAATCATTTATGGCAAAGTTGAACAGTGATTTTGTGCTTGAGGCAAAATAACTTGATAGAAAAAAGGACTCACCATGAAAAATATAATTGTTGTTTTATGTTTATTTATAAGCACATTAACGTGGTCTCAGACGCTAAGGGTTGTTGATGTATCAACAGAAATCGCCCCTGCGACTAGCTGGTTAGAAGTTGTTGATAGTGGTAAATACGCAAACAGTTGGCAGCAGGCTGGGGCGTTTTTTCAAAAAAATGTACCGCAAGCGCTTTGGGTATCTAAGTTAGAGCAAGTTCGTACGCCGCTAGGTGCTGTTACATCTCGCGAAGGTATCAGTCGTCAAGTGTTAACCTCAATACCGCAACTGCCCGACGGTGATTATGTGATTTTAGAGTTTCAAACTGATTTTGAAAATAAAGCACAGTCGATTGAAACCGTGACATTAAAAAAATCTGCTGAGCAATGGCAAGTGATTGGTTATTTTATCCAGTGAATTAACCTATTATTACTACAGCTGTATTTTTTAACGAAATAAAAAATATAAAATAATTATTAAAAATTGGAGTTTACAAAAATAAAATAATGATAATGACATTTATTGTTGCTGATGTTGCATTAATTTACTTTAGTTGTGGATTGTTGCGCTCTACTAGTGAGTAAGTTATCCAAATGAAATCATGGTATAAAATGGTAGCTATAGTGGGTTGGAAAGTAATATCTAATCATAAGTGGGATTGAAACATTTATAATTATAGTATTTGTTTTTTTATTTTATTATACATTTTTACTGATTAATTTTTTATCTTTAATATGTTTCCATTTGGGGTTGATATTTTATTTTTTTTGTTCATAATTAACGCGCTTAATCGCGTTGAAATGGAATTTAAAAGATAATTATTAAGGAATGACATGAAAAAGATATTATTAACAATTGCAATGGCGTTTGTTTTGGCCGCATGTAATAGCACCTCACAAGGCCGTGATTTTGATATGGAAGTTGTAAAAGGCTTCAAAAAAGGCGAAACAACTCAAGAGCAAGTCAAAGAAGCGATTGGCGACCCTATGGGCGTTAATGATATAGGTAATGACGAAGTTGTATGGACATACAGCTACAGCGAAGGTCAAGGCGGTGGTGTAGGCTTTATTCCATACGCAGGCCATGTCGGTGGTTCTCAAAATGAGACAAAGAATGTAACAATCCGTTTTAATGCTAAAGGCATTGTATCAGGTTTATCATTCAATGAATCAGCTGGTAGTTCTTCACACCTATAACTCGTAACTATCTATTTCAACGCATTTCTATTACGGCTGCTTAGTAGTCGTAATACCCCTATTATTTATCCTCTCCCTAAATCAATCACTTTTTTATATTAAATGGTCATTAAGTTTTATATTTATTTTAAAGTAAATTATAGGCTGGTTGTTAGTCTAATGACTTTTTATTTAAATAAGTTATTGAGTGTGTTAATTTTATTATGCATTGAAAGTGCCGGTGAACATTAAAATAATTTAATTAAAAAGGTATGGGTCTTAAGTTGTAGAAGATTCGCTACATGCTTACTGAGATTGTCCAGAACAAGCCAGCCTTTTAGATGATATTTTATAAGAGTATTTTATAAAACCATCCGGCGAAGCGTGATTTATTATAAAAAGACTATACATTTTAGTTTGTTGCTGTTTTGATAGAGTGATAATTAAACACAATGCAAGAGAGCATAATGAAATACGTTACTTTTTTATTGTTAGCTGTTATCGCAACTTTTAACTTACATGCAAAAGACGAAAATAACGAACTAGAAGGACTCGCCCAGCAATATTTTTCCACCATGTCGGCAACTCAGGCGCCTAAAGCTAGCAGTAAAGAACTAGAAGCTTTTTTAGCGTTACTCACTGACGATGTTGCTAATCAACACCTACCTTATCAAAGCGATGATTCTCGTTCACCTGACGGTAAGGCCATGATGCGCAAAGGTATGACTTTTTATCTAGGTGCCCACACTGAATATGAAGCAAAGTTACTTGATACTTTCATATTTAATAATACCGCGATTGCGATTCGTTACACGCAACACGCGAAAGGTGTGCACCCGCAAAACAAGCAACTGATTGAATACACCCAAACGTTGATGGATGTTCTGGAAATTGAAAACGGTAAGATTGCGGTGATCCGTAAATACCATGAGTAATTTTTAAATAGCGGTGTGAAGGTTATTTTTAGTTTTTGCTTAAATCAATATCTTAGCGTATTTTTAGAGATTACCTCTGTTAGCTTTAATAGGAATTAAAATGAATAAAGTAATTGGTATTGTGCTGATCTGTATTGGAGCTGCACTGGCTTTTTGGGGTTATGACGTTTATGACTCTGCAAGTGCGCAAATTACGCGAACTTTTAGTGGTGATACACCCATTGAGGCTTGGGCTGGAATGGTCGGTGGTGTTGTCTGTATCGTATTAGGTGCACTAAAAGTTAAAAATTAACTTTTAGTAAGCCGTAGGCTGATAAACTTTTATTGATTAGAAAACTGCGATTTTAACCATTTTTTTAATATCAATATAGTGGCTTGTTCACGCTTGCTATGGCTGGTAGCAAAATAAAACTGTTGATGTGGGTTTAATACCGGCTCACCTATTTGCACCAGCATATCCTGTTGAATATCATCTTTTACAAATTGTTTATGGGTGACCAAAACACCTAATTGGCGCATTGCCGCTTGCGTTGCTTGTACTGAAATATTAAAAGTGAGGTTTTTATGTTGTTTCGGTATTGCTAATTGATGGGCGTTACACCATACGTGCCAATCGTTATCGCGGCGTGGGTTTATGGCAAAAATAGCCGGGAAACGAGTAAGTAGCTCTTTGCCAGTTTGGCAATCTGTGGGCAAGGTTTTTATTAATTCAGGACTACATACTAAAATAAGCTCATCATCAGCCAGTTTTTCGCAGTGATATTGCGCCCAATCTTGTTGTTTACCATGCACCAAAGCGACATCCACGCCATGTTGCTCTAAGTTAAACTCTCCGACTAAATTAGATAAACGCACATCTAACTCTGGCGCGTAAGCTTGTAGTTCCGCTACTCGTGGGATCCACCAATGCAATGCCATCGAGTTCACCATATTTAAAGTTAAGTGCGCGCAGAGCTGACTCGCAGAGATCTCAAAACTTGCAGCTATAATCTCATTTAGAGCTGGCTGTACTCGCAGGTAATAGCGTTTACCCGTGCTATTTAGCTCAACTCGTCGGCCGATACGAGTAAATAATTGAGTGTTTAGTTGCGATTCAAGAGACTTAATTGCTTGGCTTATTGCAGAATGACTAATATTTAATTGCTCAGCAGCGAGGACCATACTTCCAGTTTCTGCGACTGCAATAAAACTATGAAGCGATTTTAAAGGAATAGAGTTAGCCATAGTTTCTCTTTGTTAAGTTTTACTTACAGGTTTGTGCATAATTACTCGCTTTTTCATTCTACCTATTTACGCTAATTTAGCGCCTCAGATTAATGTTAAGCTTATTATTCTCAATGTGAAACGTATTTCTCGTTGAGAAAGGAGTTGTTATGGCTGCTTTATTACGACCCAGTATGTTTATGCTGTTATCCACATTTACTTTAGCGTTGAATAGTTTATTTTCAAAACTTTTAACTGAGTATTTTAGTGATGCAATATTAGTGATGTTGCGTTTATTACTTCCTGCGTTAGTTATGTTGTTTATTGCTGCATGCAGCCGCTGGGTGATGCCAAATCAAGCAGCTTGGGGTGCATTTATCTTACGTGCCATTTTTATTGCCAGTTGCCAAGGTTGTTTTATGTTGGCCTTAAGTCGCTTAACGTTAATTGAGGCCGTGGTATTATTTAGTACTGGGCCGTTATTTATTCCGCTACTTGAGCGCTATTTTTATAAAACCAAAATCAGTCGAATGGTTTTACCTACCTTAATATTAATGGGCATTGGCGTGGTGATGCAAAACTTAACCGTACAAGGGATAACGTGGCGCTGGGAATTATTAATAGGTTTAGCGGCTGGTTTTTTTAATGGTTGCTCGCAAGTTGCTTTATTTAGAGCCAGTAAAATAAATTTACCTATCTTGGTAATAAACGGGTGCTGTTTTGCAATTGCAGCATTGTTTGTTTTACCTGTGATGGTTATTTTTACCAGCCAAGTTGAGTATCAACAAAGTATAATAATGATAGTCAATTTCGAGCAGGGGATCTTATTGTTATTATTGTTTTTAGGACTTTCAACTGCTGCAACTCAGTTTTTTCGTTCCAAAGCATATAGATTAGTTGATTCAAACTCACAGCTGGCGCCTTTAATTTATACTAACTTAATCTTTGCGGTGTTATTCCAGTTTTTATTTTTTAGTACCGTAATGAGTTTGATGCAAATTCTGGGTACGAGCTTAATTGCATTTGCGACGCTATTAAATACATTTGGCTCATATTATTATCAATGGTTTAAAGCACAACAGCAGATAGTATAAAGGAAGGTAAGAAAGGTGTTCCCCAAGTATGTGGCACTCGGTGTCAGTCCTGAAACCATAAGGTCTCAGGGCGGGAATCTGCGGTTTGCCGTAGGCTTCTCGGTACATGCCGAGCTTGCACAATAGCAGACGAACAGAAACCCTAACATAAAATTTATCGGCTCAGGGACTTAACCAAGCTCCAACACCCTAGGGAACAAATTCAGTATATAAGACATAAGCCAATCCTTACACCCCAAATTCAAAATAATTATACTGTTCGAGTGATTTTCCAGCACTGGTAACTGGCTATTTACTTTTCGGATTGCTTTTTGACCTCAATCATACTTTTCATTGGAGTTGCTATTTATCGAGTGGTAGCATTGACTTAATTAGCCAAGCGAAGATCTCAGCATGAACGAATTACCAGATTACCAACAAGCCCAATTACTATTGGAAAAAAACGAAATATTTGTCACTCCTTCAGAAGCACACGGCGTGATCAGTGGATTATTAGCCTGCGGCTTGAGTATTGAAGCCAAAGAATACTTAGGCTTATTAAGCGATGTGTTTAATGATGGCCAAGCATTTAGCCATGATCTGAAAGAATTTTTTGCCATTATTTATAAGCAAGTTGTAGAAAGCTTTAACAACGAAGAGTTTCAATTTGATTTATTTTTACCAAGTGATGACGAAACCTTAGTAGATCAAGCGAATGGTTTAGTGTCATGGGTCGCTGGGTTTATGCTTGGTTTTGGCTTAAAGCAAAAAGACTATGGCAAGTTATCAGCTGATGTAAAAGAAGTGATCAGTGATTTTAGTGAAATTACGCGTTTAGATACCATGTTTGATGAAACCGAAGAAGACAGCCAAGCATTGCACGAAGTAATTGAATATGTGCGAGTTTCTGCGCTGTTGTGTTTTGCTGAACTTGGTCAAGAGCAAGCGCCAAAAAGCACTAAAAAAACACTTCACTAAGTTAAAATTAACAGTATAAACAGGGTTTATAATGCCAACAGTTAAAATAGAAAAAGCAGAGTTTAAAGCACGCAGAGATCGTTTACTTGCCATGATGGAACCAAACAGTGTGGCTATCATTCCAGCGGCAAGTGAAGTAACCCGCAGCCGTGATACTGAATATGCGTTTCGCCAAGATAGCGACTTCTTCTACCTAACTGGCTTTAATGAACCCGATGCAGTGTTAGTGCTTTGCCCAAGCAGCGATACACCGAGTACGCTGTTTTGTTTGAACAAAGATAAGCTGGCGGAAATTTGGCATGGTCGTCGTATTGGTTTTGAAAAAGCTAAAAAAGATTATTTATTCGACCAAACATGTGCACTGAGTGAACTAACTGAACAATTATTGAATTTGGTGAACGGCCAGCAGATTTTATTTTATGCACAAGGTACTTATCCACAGTTTGACGATAAAGTGTGGGCGTTATTAAATACGCTGCGTGGCGCGCCTAAAAAAGGTTATAAAGCGCCACATACGATTAAAGATATTCGTGGTTTAGTGCACGAAATGCGTTTATTTAAATCACCTGCTGAGGTGAATATTATGCGCCAAGCGTGTGAAATAAGTGCCCAAGGACATATTCGTGCTATGCAGTTTGCAAAGCCAGGCGCTACCGAATATCAGCTAGAAGCCGAGCTTCATCATCATTACGCTATGCATGGTGCGCGTCATCCCGCCTATGGCACCATTGTCGGCGGTGGCGATAACGCCAATATATTGCATTACACTGCTAACAGTGATGTGCTGACCGACGGTGATTTAGTGCTGATTGATTCTGGCGCTGAACTGCAAGGTTACGCGGCAGATATTACGCGTACTTTCCCTATTAATGGGCAATTTAGTCAACCTCAAGCTGAGCTTTATAACATTGTTCTAGCGGCGCAAGCAGCAGCGTTTACTGAAGTAAAGCCCGGTGGTAGCTTATCAAAGGCTAATAAATTAGCGATGACAGTGCTCACCCAAGGCTTAGTTGATTTAGGTATTTTGCAAGGTGAGTTACAAGAGTTACTTGATAACCAAGCATGTAAAGCATTTTATATGCACGGCCTTGGTCATTGGCTTGGCCTTGATGTGCATGATGTAGGCGACTATAAAAAAGACGAAAAAGAACGCCCATTTGAAGCTGGTATGGTACTCACTATTGAACCTGGCTTGTATGTTAGCCTAGATGCGCAAGCACCTGAGCAATATAAGGGCATTGGTATTCGTATTGAAGATAACCTGTTAGTGACCGAGCAAGGCCACGAAAATCTTACCTTGAGTGTGCCAAAAAGTATCAGCGAGATTGAAGCGTTAATGCAAAAGCAAGCAATTAACCGCTAGGAGCATAACGTGGCAGAGCAGTTTGATGTTGTTATTATCGGTGGTGGCTTAGCGGGTGCCAGTTGTGCGCTGAGTCTTGCGAAACATGCGCCGAAATTAACGATTGCGGTGGTTGAAGCAAATCAACCAAGCACTGAACACCATCCTAGTTTTGACGACCGAAGTATCGCCTTAGCACAACAATCGGTGCAATTTTTACAGACCATTAATGCCTTTGATATTGATGCCTCATTTGCTGCGGCAATTAAAAAAGTGACCGTGTCGGATCGCGGTCACTTTGGTAAAACGCAGATCGATTGTGCGCAGTTTTCACAGTCAGCTCTAGGTTATGTTGTTGAGGTAAATCCGTTTGGTCGTGCTTTACATCAACAACTTGCAGCTACCCAAGTGGTCATGTATTGCCCTGACAGTGTTGCAAATATTACCTATCATCATGACTTTGCAAGTATTACTTTGCAGTCTGGTGCTCAACTTAATGGCCAATTAGTGGTGATTGCCGACGGTGCGCAGTCGGCTACTCGCCAGCTGGCAAAGATCAATTTTACTCCTGAGCCTTATTCACAAGGGGCGATCATTGCCAATATTGAAGTGGCAGGTGGTCATCATAACCATGCTTTTGAGCGCTTTACTGAGCATGGACCAATGGCATTACTCCCGATGAGTAATAACCGTTACTCGTTAGTATGGTGTATGGATAAAGCCGATATTGACGCGCATATGCAGCTTGACGACAGCGCTTTTGTAAGTGCTTTGCAAACTGCATTTGGTTATCGTGGCGGGCAATTTACTAAAGTCGGCATGCGTGCAAACTATCCACTGGTGTATGGTCGTGCAGAGTCATTAAGTGCTCACCGTACGGTACTAATTGGCAATGCAGGGCATGCGATTCATCCTATTGCAGGGCAGGGCTTTAATTTAGGCCTGCGCGATGTGCAACTTCTATGTGAATTATTAAATAGCGAATTGGCAATTGGCAGTTACCTATTTACCCGTGAATATGCCAAACAACGTAACCAAGATATAACCACTGTAATGACGTTAACAGATTCTTTAGTGCGGTTATTTTCAAACTCATCACGAATACTCGCATTTGGTCGCAGCTGTGGTCTATTCTCCATGGATTTGTGTGCTTCTTTAAAAACACCTTTAGCTAAGCAATTAATGGGTCAGGTTAAACAAGGTAAACGACTATGAAACAGACACAAGTATGTGTTGTGGGGGGCGGCTGTGTTGGCTTAACCCTCGCGCTGGGGCTTGTTAAAGCCAATATAAGTGTAGTAGTAATTGATGCTGCAGCAAAACAAGTATTGCCAGGCGATGAATACGCTTTGCGCGTAAGTGCACTGAGCCTTGCCAGCCAACACTTGTTTGAATCTTTGCAAGTGTGGCCTGAGATCATTGCTCAAAGAGCACGCGCCTATACCCATATGGATGTGCGCGACCAAGATAGCTTTGGCAAAATTGCTTTTAACAGCGATGAACTGGACCTTCCTCATTTAGGTCATATTGTTGAAAACGACATCATTCGTTATGCACTGATCAATGAATTAGAACAATACAGCCAAGCAACGCTTATGTTTGATACACGCTATCAACAAATACACCAAAGTGACAATGACGTCTTTATAACCTTAGACTCTGGTGAGCCAGTTATAGCCAAGTTATTAGTGGCAGCCGATGGCGCAAATTCAGCGATTCGGAAACAGTTTAATTTGCCCATTACGTTTAAAGATTATGATCATAACGCCATCGTTGCGACGGTAAGAACCACTGAGCCACATAATAATACTGCGCGCCAAGTATTTTTACCTACTGGACCACTGGCGTTTTTACCGCTGCCAGATGCCAATACGCACTCAATTGTATGGTCAACCAGTCCTGCGCATTGCCAAACGTTACTAGCCATGGATGATAGCGATTTTAATAAAGCAGTTATGGCAGCCCTTGATGGCCAATGCGGTTTATGTGAGGTACAAAGTGCGCGCACAGCGTTCCCTTTGAAAATGCGTTACGCGCAGCAATGGGTGACAGGTAAAGTGGTATTAATGGGCGATGCCGCACATACCATTCATCCGTTAGCAGGACTTGGTATGAACTTAGGCCTTAAAGATGCCGCTTACCTTATTGAGCTGTTAACTGCTGACAATAAAGAGTTTGCCAGTAATCGACTATTGCGTGATTACGAGCGTACCCGCAAGCTTGATGCACAAAAGCATATTGCCATGATGCAAGGCTTAAAAGAATTATTTGCAGGCGCTAACCCACTTAAAAAACTGGTACGTGGTGTGGGTTTAAGCTTGGTTGATAACTTAGGCCCAATTAAGCACCTGTTTGCCAAGCAAGCGATAGGGAAGTAGCAGAGATTCATTTTGTTTGATTAATACCTAAATTGCATTGCTTCGTATCAGTCGATGGCTAAATAGCATGCAATATTAATTAGGTGTTAATTAATGGAGAACAAAATGAAAAATAAAACGGCGGTAACGCTATTGTGTGCAAGTTTATGCTCAACTTTCAGCTTTGCAGATGACGACAAGGTTATCTATTTAACGTTTGATGATGGCCCGATTAATGCCACCTCAGGGCTAATTGATGCTTTAGATGAGGCACAAATAAAAGCGACATTTTTTATCAATGCTTTTCACATGTATGGTGAAGGCGATGAAAATGAACAACACTCACAATTAGCATTAGCTAAGCTTTTAAATAGCGGTCACCTTTTAGCTAACCATAGTTATGACCATATGTTGCATAATTGCACGGATGGAGAGCGCTCTGGTGCTGTTTATTGTAACGAAGTTGGTTTATGGCCAGTTAAATCCTACCAAGATGTAAGTATCGATTATGATTACTTTGAGCTTAATACTCAAAAGGTCTTGGCGTTATTACCTAATGCAGAAAGCTTCCCAAACTTTAAAATGAGAACAATGGCACGCTTGCCGTATACCAATGCGTGGCGTGTTACGAAAACTTTTAAAGGTGATGGTTTATGCGCAACATCTGATAATTTACCACCTTGGGATCCAGCTTTTTCTTGTGATCCACAGGTTTCTACCAATAGCTCACAAGTCGCAGTAAAAATATCTGATAAATTAGCAAGCGAAGACTATAAGGTTTATGGTTGGGATTTTGATTGGGGCCCAGTGAACTGGGGCGTTGATTACCCTGCAGAAACAATGGCAGATGGTATTCAAATGGTCGAAAGCATTAATCAAATCGTCAATACTTGCCCTGGCAAAACAATGGATCCTGTCAATAGCCGCACGCAAAACTTAGATTGCAGCGATGGATTAGCAGCGAATAAAGTAGTGATACTCACCCATGACTTTTTGTTTGAAGATGGTCCGCGCGGGCTAGGTGCGACGATTAACTTGCCCAAAATTAAAAGCTTTGTTGAGCACGCAAGAGCAGAAGGTTATCGATTTGATACACTTGATAATTATGCGCCTCAATGGCAACAAAACAGGCAATACGAAGCTACTAATTTTGTAAGTTATCAAGATAAAATTTATTCTGTGTTACAAGCACATTATTCCCAAAGTAATTGGCAGCCTTCAAACACGCCTGCATTGTGGTTACTTGAAAAATAACGGTATTTATAAAAGGTAGGTAGCCCTACCTTTTTACTCTTTCACACTAATGATTTTTGTTTTAAGCGCTTTCTAAATTGGCTTGGTGTTGTCCCTTTTAGTGTTAAAAAGCGGCGATTAAAGTTAGAGGTATTTTTAAACCCACATTGATCGCTGATAGCCGTAATAGCGCGGTTAGTATTGATCAATAGCTTACAAGCTTGACCAATTCTTAACTGGTTAATAAATTCTGTTAAAGTGCGTTCCATGCGCTTTTTAAAAAAGCGGTGAAAGTGGTTAGTGCTCATATGCGCCATGTTAGCTAATTGTTCTGCGCTTAAGCCCTCAGTGTAATGGCGATAAATATAATCAATCACTTTATCAAATTTATCTTTTGCGGGATCAGTTTTATTAGTGTAGCAAAAACTCGCGCTAGAAAGCTGCTGAGGGACTGCTTCTTGGCTCATTAAATACAGTAATTTAAATAAACCTAAATATTGCTCAAAAGGGTTACTGACCTCGATTTTTTCAAAATATGATTTCGCTATCATCGCTGTTTTAGTCGAGAATTTAAGGCCTTGTCGCGCAGCGATTAATAACTCTTCAAGTATGGCAAATTCAGGGTGACTAGTAATTTGCTGACTAAGCCATTTTTTTGGAATTTGTGCAACGTGAACAACTTGTACACTGTTATCTATATTCGGTGACGATTGCCAAGTATGGGGCAAATCAGCACCAAGGATCACTAGATCAAGTTCGCCATAAGGAGCAATGTAATCGCCAATATGGCATACCCCTTGACTGTTTAAAGTAAGGCAAATCTCAAAGTCTGGATGGTAATGCCAATTAAATGGAATGTAATCAAGCGTATATTTACAATAGCGCCACGATGAATTGGTATTAGGAATGACTTTTTCACACATTGCCCGCATGACGACCTCCTTATTTATTTTAGTCCCTATATTGAACAATTTTTAGCAGTCTAAGTAATACTTTTCAATTCACTTTTAGTATTAATCTATTGCACGCGATTCTTTGCTAACAGGACATTGAACATTTTGCCATCAAAATTAACATTCCTTTGATAGGAAAGTACCGGATAAAGTGTCAATTGTACTGCTTAACACGAATGCGGCGCGATACCCTAGTAACGCTTTCAATAACAATAAATAGGGGACTAGGAATGAAAAACATCAACAAAGCATCGCTTAAACTATCGACATTGGCGATATGTATCTCAGCACTATACGTCAGTCCAATGGCATTAGCTGCAGCTCAAACTCAAGCTGACAGTGATATAGAAACCATTGAAGTGCGTGGCATTCGTCGCTCTTTAGAAGCGTCAATGAACACTAAGCGTTTTGCAGATGGAGTGGTAGATGCCATTACCGCAGAAGATATTGGTAAATTTCCGGATAAAAACATTGGTGATGCACTACAACGTATTTCAGGAGTGACGGTTGACCGCCAATATGGTGAGGTAAATGGCGTAACTATTCGTGGTACTGCACCAGAGCAATCAAGAATATTACTCAATGGTCAAACAGTAGCAAGCACCTCATGGTACGATTTAGGCCCAGCGACACGTACTTTTAATATGGAATTGTTATCAGCAGAGCAAGTGTCGGGTGTGCAAGTGTATAAAACACCGGAGGCAGATATCGAAGAAGGAGCACTGGGAGGAACCGTTAACTTAACGACTCGTAAACCTCTGGAGTTAGATGCAAATACGTTACTGCTCTCTGCAGAGTTGGCACAAAGTTCATTGTATGATGAGACTGATCCTGGTGCATCAATTCTTGCTAGTTGGAAAAATGAAGATGAAAAATTTGGTATTTTAGCTGCGTACTCTTATGAACAATTAACTTCAGGGCGCCATGTACTTGAGTCTATTGGCGGCTACTATGAGTACTTTGCAGAAAACCAAGCAACAGGACAAGAATCGACAGTCGGTGCATGGAGTTTAGGTTCGCAAGCATTTAAGTCTGAGCGTGAGCGGACCAGCGCGCAATTAACCGCGCAGTTTGCACCAACCGATAATATGGAGTTTGTGCTTGATTATTTTCGTTTTGAATTTGATAACCCGCATGTAAACCATAACTTTCTGACGGTTGGCGCCCGTGGTGCGGGTTCTACTAATGTAACCAACAATGCATTAGGCGGTACCGAGCAAGCAACTATATTACCTGCATATGCTTCTATTATTTATAATCCAGTAGTGCGTAATGCCGTTAATATGAAAGCTGATGTACTAAACCTAACTGGTAAGTTTCAAGGTGATGGCTTTGAACTCAGTGGTGAAATTGGAAAATCAACATCAGATGGCGGCACGCAATTTGGCGCATCTTCATGGTGGATCCCAGCCTCAGATGAAGGAGGTAAAATAGGTGATCCTGCATTTCCTAATGGACAAAACAGCACTGATGGTGGTTTTACTTATGATGCTACTGGTCCTTATCAAGTTTGGCTAACTTCGCTAGATGCTACCGATGCAACGCAATTTAAACATGCGCAAGAAGCAAATTTTGATACCACAGTGCAAGAGCATGATATGAGTTATGCTCAAGCTGATGTTAAATTTGAGTTAGATGGTAATTTCTTTACTGCAATCAAGACCGGCATTAAATTTAATAGTAGCGAATTTTCGCGCATTGCATTTAACCGTAATCCAGACGAAGTACTTGGTTTTGTTCCCGATGGTAATTTATCAAATTGGAGTGATGGCGTATTAACTGGGCTGCATTCACAAAGCTCTGGTCATACGCTTGATGCATATGCCTCACTTGATACAGATAAATGGTGGGATTTCATCAGCGGTAAGTATGCAGCTGGCGAACTGACCGAAGTCGCTAACTTAGGTAATACTTTTTCAGTGGATGAAGATATGATCGCCATTTACGCGAAGGCTGATTTTAGTGGCGAAAACTACCGAGGTAATATTGGTTTACGTTACGTTGAGACTGAGCAAACATCGAGCGGCTACGCCGACGGCGCGGTTTTCAAAGAGACGGTCGATTATAATAACTTACTCCCTAGCGTAAACTTTGCTTATGATTTATCGGATGACATTATTATTCGCGCGGCAGCATCACAAGTTATGTCTCGCGCAAACTTCAGTGATTTAAAACCCGGCTTAGCAATTAATGCCAATTTTGGTAGCGCCACAGGGGGAAATCCTGATCTAAAACCCTATGAAGCTAACCAGGGCGATATTGCTATAGAGTATTACTTTACAAGCGCTTCTATGGCATCAGCAGGATTTTTCAGCAAACAAATTGATAACGTTGTTTTTTCGACTGAAGCGGTTGAATTTGTAGATGGCTGTGGCGCCAGTCCAGATCTATATGAGCAATGCCGTGTTACTCGTCCTCGTAGTAACGGCGAAGGCTCTGTAAATGGTATTGAACTGCAACTACAGCATAGCTTTGCTAACGGTTTTGGGGTGGTGACTAACTATACGTACGTAGACAGTGAAACAACCACGCCAGATGGCTCAAAAGAAATGGTACCAGGTGTTTCTGAAAACAGTTTTAATGCATCAGTGTTCTTTGAGAACGATATTATCAGCACTCGTTTAGCATATAACTGGCGCAGTGAATGGATTGGTGTTGGTGCAGCCCAAGCAGTTAAAAACGATAACTATCAACAAATTGATGCGTCAATCATCTGGCATGCCATGGAAAACTTAGATGTTAGCCTTGAAGGCGTTAACTTAACCAACGAAGTGGTGCAATCGTACGATACTAACTTTGCTTTAACGCAAAATACTATCGAGTTTGGTTCACGTTATTACCTTGGTGTAAGTTATAAATTCTAATGGAGATAGGCCGCCACTTGGCGGCCTTTTTTAGTTATGGCTATCATAAATAAATTAGTAATTTTAGGCGGTGGTAGTGCGGGTTGGATGTGCGCTGCGTATTTATCAAAGCAGCATCCTGAATTAGCTATTAGTGTTATTGAATCGAGTAAAATTGGCAGTATTGGCGTTGGTGAAGGTTCAACACCACACTTAAAAAACTTTATGGATTCACTCGGTATTAGTGAACAACAATGGATGCCCAAGTGCGATGCAAGCTACAAAGCAGGCATTTACTTTAATAATTGGAATGGCGATGAACGTTGTTATTTCCATCCATTTTATAGCGACATGGATGAAAAAACTGCCGAAGTTTATTTTGTAAACGCTAATGCCCGAAGGCGCGGTAATGGCGATTGGCAAGCCCCAGATGAGTATTTTTTAACAGGCCATATCGCAAAACAAAATTTAAGTCCAAAAGTGCATACACCTATGCTCAAAGAGCAAACTTATGGTTATCATTTTGATGCCATAAAATTAGCGGGTGTGCTAAAAGCCTATGCACAAGAGAATGGGGTTGAACACATTGATGGTGAGTTTAGCCACGCGCATATAAACAACAATGGCAATATAGCTGATATTACGCTGGTTGATGGACGACAAATTAACGGCGACATGTTTATCGATGCCAGTGGTTTTAATGCACTGTTAATTGAGCAAACACTGGGTACACCTTTTAATTCATTTGCTGATGAACTACTTAACGACCGTGCTGTAGCCGTGGCGACGCCAATTTCTAGCGATGCTGTGATGCCATGTGCCACTCAATCTACGGCGTTAAGTGCCGGTTGGTGTTGGCAAATTCCGCTCACTAGCCGTATTGGTAACGGCTATGTGTATAGCTCAAAACATATCACTGATGAGCAAGCCCTGTATGAGCTTGCCCTGCAATTAAACATAAATCCACAAAATAGCGCGTTTCGGCATTTAAAAATGAAAGTCGGCTGTATGCAGTCTGCATGGCAAAGCAATGTCATGGCTGTAGGGTTGGCGCAGAGCTTTATTGAGCCCATCGAAGCGACATCTTTGATGGTTACTCAACATAGTATTAAGTTATTTAGCCAAGCCTTAACAAAGCTAAAAAACAACGAGCAGTCATTAAAAGTAGCTGAACACGTCAATCAACAACTCCATCAATTAGTGTATGGCATTAAAGATTATGTGGTTGCGCATTATGCAACTAGCTTACGCACCGACAGTGAATACTGGCTTACAGCCAAGCAACTGAATCACAGCTCTAGTGCTTTAAAGTCTTTACTAAAAGCATGGCTTAATGGCGATGATTTTGATGCGTATTTGTCAAAGCTTACCCAACAGCAAGTTTATTTTAGACCTAGTTGGTATTGCTTACTTGGTGGCATGGACTACCAAAGCTCGCTGTGCCAGCAGTCATTTGAACCCGCTTGCGCTGCAATTTGTAATGGCGCAAAAATGTATTTGCATGAACTGTGTAATAAGCATTGTAAACCACATG
The DNA here is from genome assembly GCF_014164575.1 of Pseudoalteromonas sp. SG41-1. Lineage (NCBI taxonomy): Bacteria > Pseudomonadati > Pseudomonadota > Gammaproteobacteria > Alteromonadales > Pseudoalteromonadaceae > Pseudoalteromonas > Pseudoalteromonas sp. SG41-1. The sequence continues at coordinate 6,912 of NZ_JACJFL010000010.1, read as the reverse complement.
CAGAGCAACTACATGCAATGAAGACTGCATAAAGTGAGTTGAAAAGTATCAACAAGCCGTAGAGTAGTGCCGCATAACTCATTTTATGATGGCAGACTTAGCTAATTAAGAGTGGTGATTAATTATTCCCTTGAATCATTTTGTTTGTATGCCCACGAACAGATGGCTATCACCACTCTATTTATTTTTAGAATGAGACTTTCAGGTAGAACAATTATGAAAAGAAATTATTTGATAGTGCTACTAGTACTAGTTACCTTTTTTGTTATTTCATTTATAACGAACTTATTAGCGCCGATATTTCCGGCTCTGATCCAAAGCTATAATATAGGTTTAACCCTTGCTGGTTTTTTCCCATTTGCATTTTTTATCGCGTATGGAGTGATGTCGATCCCCGCAGGGTTGTTAGTGCAAAGCTTAGGTGAAAAAAAGGTCATGCTCATAGCATTCTCACTGGCATTATTTGGCAGTGTGTTATTTGTTAGCTTGCCGATTTTTGCTGTTGCAATGTCAGCATTATTTTTGATCGGTACCGCCATGGCTCTATTGCAAGTGGCAATTAATCCGTTACTTCGAGCCAGTGGCGGCTCTAAACATTTTGCGGTTTTTTCGGTCGCAGCCCAGTTAATGTTTGGTGGTGCAGCGACCTTATCACCGCTGGTATATAGCGCGCTTGTTAAAGCAGATTCACAAGCACAGAGCCAAAACTGGTTATTGCAATTAGTACCCGCCGATATGACTTGGCTAAGTATGTACTTATTATTTGCACTGTTATGCACAGTGATGTTGGTGGTTATTAGCGTGTTACCGATAAAACACAACACCCAAGCAGAAAATCCGCAACAAGGCAGTATCAAACAAAGCTTACAATTATTTAAAGACCCCACCGTGATCAAGTTCTTTTTTGCCATCGTGGCTTATGTGGCGCTTGAGCAAGGAGTGGCTAATTCAATTTCAGTATTTTTACAAACCTATCACCAACTTGACCCAAATACAGGCGGAGCACAGATAGTGAGTCAGTTTTGGCTATCACTGACATTAGGCTGCTTATTGGGCATCGTGCTGTTAAAACTCTTTGATGCTAAACATGTGTTACTTACTTTTAGTGTTGGTGCGGCGGTTAGTCTATTTACCGCATTATTTGCACATACTGAGCTGGCATTATGGGCGTTTCCTGCGGTTGGGTTTTTCTTATCAATTATGTGGTCGGTGATATTTTCGTTGGCATTAAACTCAGTTGCAAAAGGGCATGGCACTGTATCTGGTATTTTATGCACAGGGATTGTCGGCGGTGCATTTGCCTCGCCTATTATTGGTGCGGTGAGTGAGCTTACAGGTAGCTTACAAATATCACTATTACTGCTGTTAATGCCGCTTGGTTATATTTTTAGTGTCGGTATTTGGGCTAACCCACTGGTTGCTAATCACACGCTTAAAAGTAATCCACAGACAGCAAAGCTTGCTGAAAGTAACTAATGACAAAAGAGGTTGTAATGTCACAAACTTTATTATGTGTTGACCTTGGTGGCACCAAAGCGCTGGTCGCAAAAGTAACCGCAACAGGTGTAATAGAAAAACGCTATTTTGATGTGGACGGCTCAGCAAGTAAGCAGCAAACAAACGACTTTTTATGTCGAATCATCAAGCAAGTGGTTGATAATACTTGCATTGGTATCGTCGTAGGTGTACCTAGCATGGTGCTGATGGAAACTGGCGAAGTGATCGAAACGGTTAATATCCCCAATTGGAAAAATGTGCAGTTAAAGCAGCTATTAAGCACACATTTTAAACTGCCCGTACGGGTGCATAATGATGCAAATTGTTTTGCTATGGGAGAATTTACTCAAGGTAATTTTAAATCAGATACGAATTTAATTGGCATTTGCCTAGGCACTGGACTTGGCGCCGGGCTGGTGCTTAATGGTCGATTATATACGGGTAAGCACTCAGCCGCAGGAGAGTTTGGCAGTTTTAGTTATTTACAAGGGATTATTGAGCACTTTACCTCTGGGCAGTTTTTTATTAATCAAGGTACAACGGGCAAGCAAGCTTACCAAGAGGCATTGGCAAATGACGCACACGCACAACGTTTATTTGATGCGTTTGGCAAGCATCTCGCTCATGCAATAAACCATGTGATACTCGCGTTTGACCCTGACGTTATTGTACTAGGTGGCTCTGTTGCACAATCATCAGCGTGCTTTTTACCTAGTTTGCATATTCAGTTAGCTAAGTTAGTTAACCCAGTTATTTTGCAGTCGTTAGATATTCGTATTAGTGAGCTTGGCGACGATGCTCCATTATTTGGCAGCCATGCGTTATTTATAAACGACATGGCTTATGAGCAATCGTTGGGAGCTAGCTATGCGTAGAATTATATTATTGGTGCTTGTCATATGTTCGGCTGCAGTTTTTGCTAAAGCACCATCGCAGACTGAGTTAGATACCCTCGCGCAGCAGTTATTGGTAAAATATGAGTTACTTTCGGCAAAGCCCGATACTTGCCCTGCACCTCATCAAAAGCAGTGTTACTTATCGCGTTTGACGTTCAGCACACCTTTTGATGCAAACAGTCAACAGTGGTCAATTTATTTTAGTCAGCTAATGCCAATTTATAGCACTGACTCGTCGCAGTTTACCATTACGCATATCAATGGCGATTTACACCAAATAAAGCCCTCCTCGGCATTTGCCGGATTTAAACAAAATACGCCGATAAGTATAGAGTTTTATAGTCAAGAATCGCAAATTACTCGCGCTGAGTTTATGCCTAATTACATATTGGCAAGTGCGGGTTTAACAAGCCGGGTTATTAACAGTACTAAAACCGCGATTGATCCTGACACTAAGCTAGAGTTACAACCATATTTAGCACCATTTTTAACCTATGAACAACTACAAACGAGTAACGACGATGCGACACCATGGATGGATGCGGAGTATTTATATGAAAGTGAGTCTCGGCCTATATTAAATACGCCACCGCTGAGTTTGATCCCAAAGCCGGTCGCTTTAACTTTATTATCAGGTGAGGCTGTAGATTTAAGCCAAGGCCTAAATCTACAGCTAGCGAATGATATTGATCAAGTACAACTTACAGCGGCAATAGCACGCTTAGCACGTTTTGGTATTAAGCAGCATAGACAAGGGATTAAAACCACGCTCAAGTTAGATTTAGCAGCTGATAACCCAGAGGCTTACACGTTAAAAATTCAACATGAGCAAATAACGATTAGCGCAACGAGTTCTGCAGGGATATTTTATGCGTTGCAGAGCATCGCAGGGTTAGTCAGCCTTGATAATTTAACTATCCCAGCACTTAATATTACTGATGCGCCGCGTTATGAATTTAGAGGCATGCACATTGATGTAGCACGTAATTTTCGTTCAAAAACATTTATTTTAAATACCATAGAGCAAATGGCCGCCTATAAGCTTAATAAATTACACTTACATTTAGCGGATGATGAAGGCTGGCGATTGGCTATTAACGACTTACCAGAGCTTACGGAAGTCGGTGCCAAGCGTTGCTTAGATTTAACCGAACAGCGTTGTTTGTTACCACAGCTAGGCGCAGGACTTGATAGTCAATCAGCGGTAAATGGTTACTACAGCCAGAATGACTATATTGAAATATTAAAATATGCTCAAGCGCACTTTATTGAAGTGATCCCATCACTTGATATGCCAGGGCATTCGCGCGCGGCAATTGTTGCAATGGAGGCAAGGTTTAACCGTTTAATAGGCCAAGGCAAAAGCGAACAGGCGCTTCAGTATCGTTTAGTCGAACCCGCTGATAAAACTCAGTACAGTTCAATCCAGCATTATCAAGATAACACCTTAAATGTTTGTTTAGAATCGACTTATCAATTTATCGATAAAGTGCTCGATGAAGTAAACGCATTACATGTGCAAGCCGGTGTGCCTCTTAAAACTTACCATATTGGCGCCGATGAGACGGCTGGTGCGTGGGTTGACTCTCCAAGCTGTCGGCGTTTGCAAAACCAACAACCGGCGCTGCATTCATTTAATGGCTATTTTATTGAAAAAGTCAGTGCCATGGTCGCTAAAAAAGGCTTTAAAGTGGCCGGATGGAGCGACGGTATGAACGACGTTACGCTAAAGAGCATGCCAGCAAATGTGCAGTCAAATGCGTGGGCAACGCTGAGCGATGGTGGGCATGAGGTTGCGCATCGTCATGCTAACCAAGGCTGGGATGTGGTGTTATCAAGCCCGGATGTAACTTATTTTGACTTCCCATATCAGTCGCATCCGCAAGAGCCCGGGAATCACTGGGCGAGTCGCGCGATTGACAGTAAAAAAGTGTTTGAGTTTATGCCGGATAATTTGCCTGCGCATGCTGAAATTTGGCGTTCGGTAAACAATCATCATTACAGTGCTGATGATCGTAAAACGATGCGCACAAAACCTTTTATTGGTTTGCAAGGGCATTTATGGTCAGAGCTCATTCGCAGTGACAGGCAAGCTGAGTACATGTTATATCCACGGTTATTAGCGCTTGCAGAGCGAGCTTGGCATAAAGCGCCATGGGAATTAGATTATAACGGGCAAGGCGCTAAGTATGATCAAAATACAGGCCATTTTAATACAACGCTTAAGCAACAAAAAGCAGCTGATTGGCAGCGTTTTGCGGCGTTAGTTGGCTTTAAAGAATTTGCAAAGCTAGAGCAAGCAGGGCGCTTTTATCGTTTACCTAGCGTAGCTGCACAACAACAAAGTGAAGGCTTAGATGCATTTACTTTGTATCCGGGGATTGTCATCGAATATCAAAATAGTCTTGGCAATTGGCTCATTTATGATGATGAAAATAAAGCCACTAATGTAAAGCAAGTTCGTACGCTTTCTCAAAGAGGTATCCGTAAAGGGCGATCATTGGCGGTGAAATAAAAGCCTTTTAAGCGTTGCTTATTATAAAGCCTTATAACAAACAGGGTCGATTTTTTGCTTTTTAAAAATGATAGCGCTGTCATTTTTGTTGGTGTATGATTAATTTAATGTAATAAAAATGATTTTAGGATTGCAGCGCCTTGGTTTATAGAGCTTTCACGGCGTAATGCTAAAATAATTAATTAAAATAAACTGTTGAGATAAATTTATGGAAGCAACTGTCGAGTGTGAAGCAAACACTAAACATAGTATTTGGCTGCCAATGACATTGGCAGGATCAATGTTTTTCATTCTAGGTTGTATAACCTGGCTAAATGGCGCTATTACACCGTTTTTACAGCAAATGTTGGTGTTATCGCCACTGCAAGCCTCGTTTATTATTTCCTCATTTTATATTGCCGTAACAGTCGCTGGCATCCCATCTGCAATGCTTATTAAGCGTGTAGGTTACAAAAATGGTATGGCAATTGGCTGTGCAGTAATGGCCGCGTCAGCCTTGATGTATATTCCTGCCGCTAAAATGCAGATGATTGAAATATTTTTATTCGCACAGCTAATGATAGGTGTTGGGCAAACAATCCTACAAACAGCGGTAAATCCGTATGTTGTTAAAATGGGATCTGAAAAATCAGCGGCAGTTCGTGTATGTATTATGGGCTTACTGAATAAATTTGCCGGGGTTATCGTGCCTGTTATTTTTGCTGCCGTTGTTGTCAGCGGTGTAGTCGCTGATGGTGAGCAATTATCACAACAGCAAAAAGATGCGATGGCGAATAGTCTTATTTTACCTTATATGGCAATTGCAGGTTTGATCTTTGCGTTTGCAGCATTTGCTAAATTTTCATCGCTACCTGATTTGGTTTTTGAAGAGTCTGAAGGTAATGGTAATGGTAAAGGCGAAGTAAAAGAAGCACTAAAACATCCTCACCTAGTGCTGGGTGTAATTGGTATTGCCTTATATGTTGCTGTTGAAGTGATTGCCGCAGATACCATTGGCTCTTACGCATTACAGATTGGGATTGCCGATTACTCAGTGATGACCTCATACACCATGGCGTGCATGTTGGTTGGTTATGCCATTGGTATTGCACTTATTCCCCGTTTTATGTCGCAGCAAAATGCGCTCGTTATGTCTGGGCTTGCAGGTATTGTAACTGTACTTGCAGTAATAATGGGAAGTAACGACTCATTTATTCTTGCTAACATATTATTAGTACCATTTGGTGGCCCTGAGCTGCCAGATCCATTGTTATGTATTGCCCTACTTGGTTTTGCCAATGCCATGGTGTGGCCGGCAATATGGCCGTTAGCATTAACTGGCTTAGGTCGTTTAACTGGCACTGCATCCGGTTTACTTATTATGGGTATTGCAGGTGGTGCATTAGGCCCATTACTGATTGGTTTAGGTAACGTAGCAGGCTTAGGTGCGCAAGGTGCTTACGCCTTGATGATCCCAAGTTACTTATTCATCTTATTCTATGCGCTTAAAGGCCATAAAATGAGAAGTTGGAAGTAGATTAAAGTTGGCGAGTTAGCGAGAGTAAAGTTAGCGAGATTAAAGCTAGCTAGTTAAGAGAGTTTGTAAGTGACCAAGAGCGCGGTTAATACCGCGCTTTTTTATGGCCGTAGGTTCGGCTTTAGCCGAAAAGCAATGAGGTTTGAGCTTACTAATCTGTTTTATTTAAGCACCATTTTCGTGATAAATCACGACCTACATTTAGCTCGGTGTTTATCTGTAGGTTCGGCTTTAGCCGAAAAAAGCACTGAAGTTTGAGGTTACTAATCTGTTTTATTTAAGCGCTATTTTCGTGATAAATCATGACCTACAGTTAGCTCGGTGTTTATCTGTAGGTTCGGCTTTAGCCGAAAAATCACTGCGGTTTGAGCTTACTCATCTGTTTTATTAAAGCGCCATTTTTGTGATTAATCACCACCAATAATAAAGCCGTGCTTGATTTATCAAACACGGCTTTTATAATTTTTTAGCCTTTAGCCTTTAGCCTT
>NZ_JACJFL010000109.1:0-1040 GCF_014164575.1 Pseudoalteromonas sp. SG41-1 | reverse complement strand
GGGGAAAGGTTAAAGTTACAAGAATTTAGGTCTTAGGTTTTAGGTTTTAGGTTTTAGGTTTTATCAAAAATAACTATAAAATCAGTGTGGGTAATTAAAAAACTTAAACGTCTCAGATTCGTTCTTTAATTTTAGAGATTAAGCTCGACAGCATTTTTGATAACTCAGATGTTTCACACAGCCAAAGTTGACCGATATTCGAATCAATATAGTTTATATCAATACCTATATAAATTTGTGTTCTAGCTTCAGCTAAAGAAGAACGAGCAATATCTAAAAAGCGCACTTTTTCTTTATCGCTATCTCGCGTCATTCCCTCAGCAATATTACTAGGTACAGACAATCCGGCACGTGTTAACTGATCTCGAAAACCAAAATCTTTTGTTATTGTTGAATTTTTATAGATATCTGCACTTAAACGAGCAGCTCGTTTCCACACTTCTAAGCTTTCAAAGTTCATCATGCCTATTATCCTTAACAGTAATTTATTTTGAGCTTAGTTTTTATTTAATAAAATACAACCTTAAATTTTTTGCTCTTAATATCTACCTAACAACCAATACCTAACACCTTTGACCTTTTCGCGGTGGCAAGCCACTCGCCTACAAGTAATAAAACACCAGTATACAATTTAACACCGTAGGCGTTAAGCTTGCTGACGCGTGTTCTACCTTTAACCTTTGGCCTTTTCGCGGTGGCAAGCCACTCGCCTACACGTAATTAAACACCTGAATACAATTTAACACCGTAGGCGTTAAGCTTGCTGACGCGTGTTCATTAATATCTTTGTGAATAAAATCAATTAAACAATTTTTACCACCGAGAGCACCGAGGCGCTTCGCGCTACACCGAGAAAGTAAAGTTAAGCCTAACACCTAGCCACTTCCCTAGAACCTTTAAAATCTTTCGCGGCTGAAGCCGGCTCCTACGATAAATTTACCCCCTATAGGAAATGGTTTTAGCCATGAGTTTTTAAACCCGCGGCATAAAGCCCCGCCGACTCTTAACCCTAACACTGTGCTTGGTTTAATCTCTACCTA
>NZ_JACJFL010000108.1:0-1044 GCF_014164575.1 Pseudoalteromonas sp. SG41-1 | reverse complement strand
AAAGTTGTCCATAAACTTTTTGATATCATATTCTTAGCTGTCAGCGCTGTCATATCTGGGTGCCAAGGCTGGGAAGATATTGAAGATTTTGGCCATGATAGATTAGATTGGCTCAGGAAGTACGTTCCTCTTGAGCAAGGTATCCCTCGCCATGACACAATCGCTCGTGTGATGAGTCGCATTGATATGACGCAGTTTCAAGATTCTTTTTCTTCTTGGATGAAAGACTGTTCTAAATTAACTCAGGGCGATGTAGTTGCGATTGATGGTAAGCGATTGAAAGGTTCATTTAATCAGTCAGATAGGCGCGATGCACTTTATATGGTCAGTGCATTTGCGTGCGAAAATGGTGTTGTTTTGGCGCAATGCCCTGTTGATAAAAAGTCGAATGAAATAACAGCGTTACCAGAGCTTCTTGAATTACTGGAGATAAAAGGCTGCTTAGTCACGATTGACGCGATGGGGTGTCAAAAATCAATTGCAGAGACAATAGTGGATAAACAAGCCGATTACCTACTGGCAGTAAAAGCGAACCATAAAGGACTGCTGTCACAAGTAGAGAATGCTTTATTACCTGAGGTCACACGACAAGCGTCCGAAGGAGTTTTGTTTAATGAAGCCGATTATCATAAAAACAGAGAAGAATTCAGGTGTTGTGCTGTTAGTCATAACGTAAGTGATTTATCAGAAACGAGCAATTGGAAAGATGCCAAAACAGTGGGAGTTATTGTTTCTTATAGGAAAGAAAAAAACAAAGTAAGCAATGAGTTATGCTATAGATACTACATCAGTTCAGCATATCTATCGGCGGAAGAACTCGCAAGATCCGCACGGCAACATTGGCAAATAGAGAATGGATTACATTGGCGTTTAGATGTCGGATTTAAAGAAGATGATTGCCGAATTAGGCGTGAAGGTGCAGCACCTGTATTTGCGGGGCTGAGACACATCGCATTTAATCAGCTAAAAGCAGAAACAAGCTTTAATAAAGGCATGCCCGCAAAACAGAAAAAAGCTATGCGCAGTACAGATTACCTTGAAAAG
>NZ_JACJFL010000107.1:0-1077 GCF_014164575.1 Pseudoalteromonas sp. SG41-1 | reverse complement strand
GCAAAGGGTTTGTCATCGGTTTGCCATTGCTTGCACTGCGGCATTACATGCTCGCGGCCATATTCCATAAATTGACAAATAAACGCCAATACTGGCTCGTACGCATCTTTGCCGTTGTAATAAGGATTATGGCGCGGTTGTACCATAAAATTAGCCCATTGCATGTTGTTGTGTTTATCAAAACCACGTGTCTGAATACGCATCATTTGAAAGTCTTCATACACCCGTAAATCTTTAAAGTGCTGGGCGCGTACCTTGCCTTTGTACCAGAGGTAAACAATTTGTTTATCACGATCAAACGCCATCGGCGCTTGACGCTTAAAACGAATAATAAAAAACAACAAAAGTGGAATAGTAATAGCGTAAAAAACTAAAAATGAAATGTCTTTTTTGTAAAAATAACTTCCATAAGCTGTATGTTTATTACTGTGACGAGCATACAAGTAGCTTTTAAACGTCAACTCACCACTTTCATCTAGCAATTTATACCACTTTAAGTGTATTGGGTTTACTTCTGTACTACTAAAATAATTCTCTCCATACTTTTTTTATATAATTCAATACTATCAATAGTTGCTCTCTCTCTTGCACTCCAGCTTTTTAATATATTATTAGCATTTAAATATACAGTAAATAAAACCATTAATAACAATGGGATCAGTCCCATATTACGGGCTTTCATTGAATTATTACTAAGCTTACAAACATGCTTATCTACATACACTATCGGTGTTGGCGGCGGTGCCTCTTTAGTGAGTTGAAAGCTAAGTAATGCTTTCAACTTATTTGCTAAAGGTATTGGGTAATGGTGTTTAATCAAAGCCATTGTTTTTTACTTAACCGTATTCACACTGGAGGAATGGGTAAATTGTCTTTATCAAGCGGGATATCTGTATCGTTCTCTGACAAATGTGTTAACACCGCATTTAGCTGCTGCGCAAAATCTTTTGGTTTTTCATCATCAAAAAATGCAAAGGGTTTGTCATCGGTTTGCCATTGCTTGCACTGCGGCATTACATGCTCGCGGCCATATTCCATAAATTGACAAATAAACGCCAATACTGGCTCGTACGCATC
>NZ_JACJFL010000106.1:0-1155 GCF_014164575.1 Pseudoalteromonas sp. SG41-1 | reverse complement strand
TAAGGAAGGTGCGATTTAATCGTCATATGTGAGAACATAAAGCTTTCTTTATCATGAGCTGTTTACAATGCCTGCCATTTCCAGCTATTCCTCCCGTAAATCCCGTTTTCTTGACCGTATGAATGTTCTGGTGCCGTGGCAGGATATTGCTGATAAGCTGCTTCACGTCTATCCGTCATCCCGTCGCGGCCGACGGCCTTTCCCCCTGGTGCTTATGCTCCGTATCCACTGCCTGCAACTCTGGTTTGACCTCAGTGACGGAGCGGCTGAAGACGCCCTGCATGATGTCCTGCCGTTCCGTCAATTTGCGGGGATCTGTGACACGGTGCCAGATCGCACAACCATCATGAATTTCCGCCATTTTCTGGAGAAACATCATGCAGGAGAACAGATACTGGCACTGATTAACCAGAAACTGAAGCAGGCCGGACTGATGTTACGTCAGGGCATCATTATCGATGCGACCATTATTTCCGCTCCCTGTTCCGTAAAAAATAAAGCCGGTCAACGGGATCCTGAAATGCATCAGACCCGCAAGGGAAATCAGTGGTACTTTGGTATGAAAGCTCATATTGCTGTTGATGCGGCCACAGGCTTGACGGAAAAAGTAGTGACCACGGCGGCAAATGTGCATGACCTGAATGCGGCGGATAGCCTGATTACGGAGCCGGTAGCAATTGTCTTCGCCGATGCCGGATATCGCGGGGCAGAAAAACGGGACTCTCTGACACATCGGGTTAAAGAGTGGTTTATTGCCAAAGGTCCTCATGCCGTAAAAAAGCTCAGACAGCATCCCCGGCTGAATAAGCAGGCGCTGCATGATGAATATGTGAAAGCAGGTATTAGGGCAAAGGTTGAGCATCCTTTCCGGATACTGAAGTGCCAGTTTGGTTTCAGCAAAACACGATTACGGGGACTGATGAAGAACCACAACCGGCTTTCAATGCTGTTTGCAATGTGCAATTTGGTGCGGGCGGGACAACTGGCGGGGATGTCGTGAAAATCATTGTAATATCAGTGGAGCAGTGACATTTTGCTTACCCTGAGTTGATGGGGGAGATTAAATATTGTCCAAACTGGGGTGCTTACTTTGCCGCGTAAGGAGGATATCCAGGCTCTGGATCGTCATGACTGATTAAATCGCACCTTCCCTAG
>NZ_JACJFL010000105.1:0-1382 GCF_014164575.1 Pseudoalteromonas sp. SG41-1 | reverse complement strand
ATACATCTTAAGCCCGAATCTGATATCATTATTCTGTACCAAGCGGCTTACGGAGGACGGGATGCTGCCCATTGAGACAACCAGACTGCCTTCTGATTATTAATATTTTTCGCTATTAATCAGAAGGAATAAACATGAATTTTACCAGAATTGATCTGAACACCTGGAACCGCAGAGAACATTTTGCTCTTTATCGTCAGCAGATAAAATGCGGATTCAGCCTGACCACAAAACTCGATATTACAGCTTTGCGTACCGCACTGGCGGAAACGGATTATAAATTTTATCCGGTGATGATTTATCTGATCTCCCGGGTTGTTAATCAGTTTCCGGAGTTCCGGATGGCAATGAAAGATAATGCACTGATTTACTGGGATCAGACCGATCCTGTATTTACTGTTTTTCATAAAGAGACTGAAACATTTTCTGCGCTCTTCTGCCGTTATTGTCCGGATATCAGTGAATTTATGGCGGGCTATAATGCGGTGATGGCAGAATATCAGCATAATACTGCATTGTTCCCGCAGGGAGCGTTACCAGAGAACCACCTGAATATATCATCATTACCCTGGGTGAGTTTTGACGGATTTAACCTGAATATCACCGGTAATGATGATTATTTTGCTCCGGTGTTTACTATGGCGAAGTTTCAGCAGGAAGATAACCGCGTATTATTACCTGTTTCTGTACAGGTACATCATGCCGTTTGTGATGGCTTTCATGCAGCCAGGTTTATTAATACACTTCAGATGATGTGTGATAACATACTGAAATAAGTTAATTAATACTTTATTTAAGCCACTGTATCCGGAAGGAATGGTGGCTTTTTTTTATCTTTTCGTCGTGATGTGTAATCTCGTTTCAGAATGGTTCAGGATCACTGTACGATAATGCTCCCGTAGTTTGGTAATATCCTTAATAAGAAAAAACAAGCAAAGACGAACAGCAATAGTAATAAAGAAAGCAGTAACAATAACAGTAATAAGTTAGTAACAACACCAGATGCAGTTATAACAATAATAGTATTTATAGTAATAGCACTTACAATAATAGTATTTACAACACCAGAAAGACTGCTGCGACAGTCGTTTTAAACAATACCAGAATGCTGTAAAAGCACCTGTAGTATTAACATTAGTATTAATACCAGTAGTAACACCAGTGAAAACATCATGATGGTATAGAAATATGCCTGAATATGTTTAATTAAACAATAAATAAACCGCCATGTATAACAGAAGATAATATTCTGGTTGGCATTCTTTCTGTTCAGTATAAACATATCGTCCGGCTTCATCAGGAAGGTATATAATAAGTTAAGCTGAACAGGTATATATTTTAGTTTTATTTTTTGATGTTATAAATAAAGTAAGACGATCTGC
>NZ_JACJFL010000104.1:0-1442 GCF_014164575.1 Pseudoalteromonas sp. SG41-1 | reverse complement strand
GGCAGCTACGCGGCTATTACTATCAGTGTTAACGATGGCACAGATAGCGCCAGTTTAACGCCATTTACATTAGAGGTAACCAACACCAATGATGCGCCGGTAGGGCAAAACTTCGCGTTTAACCTCGATGAAGCCGCGACTTTAACCGTGGCACTTGCAAACGGGTTATTAAGTAACGCCAGCGATGATGATGCAGGCGACACACTCAGCGCAGAGCTTGTCAGTCAACCACAATTTGGTAGTGTCAGCTTAAACAGCGATGGTAGCTTTAGTTATCAACATGACGGCAGTGAAAACCACGGCGACAGCTTCACCTTCCAAGTTCGTGATAGCGCAGGTGCGTTATCGGCGGTACAGACAGTAACACTTACGGTAACGCCGGTTGCTGATGCACCGGTTGCCATGGATGACAGTGCCACCACTGCAGAAGACACGCCAGTGAACTTTAGCTTGGTAGCGAATGACAGTGATGCAGAAAATGACCTAGTGGTCGCTTCAGCGGCCATCGTATTACCCGCGAGTAAAGGCACAGTAAGTATCACCAACGGCATTGCCACGTATACACCGAACAGCAATGTAACGGGGACAGATACCTTTACTTATACGGTAAAAGATGCGGCATTGAATACCTCAACAGCGGCGACAGTGACAGTCACCATTACCCCAGTGAACGACCTCCCAGAGGTACAAGCTATCAGCTTAAGTGTGGATGAAGACACCGCATCAGCAGTGACCAATGTGCGTTCACTGGCCAGTGATGTGGAAGACACCATCCCAACGGGCACGATTAACTTAGTCAGAGCGCCAAGCTCAGGGCTGGTGGTGTTTGACCAAGCCGCGGGCACCTTTGTGTATACCCCAGATGCGAACGTTACAGGGCAAGACAGTTTCACCTACACCATTACCGACAGCGAAGGCGGTGTGTCACTGCCAGGAACCGTTACGGTAAATATAGGTGCGGTGAATGACCGCCCCGTTGTTGCTAATGATGCAGTGACGACTGATGAAGATACCGCAACAACGTTAGCTATTTTAGCAAACGACTCAGACGTAGAAGACAGTGGCTTTAATGCTGCCAACGTAAGCCTTGAAAACCAAGGCACGGGGGCGGGCATGTACGACTTTGCGACAGTCAGCGTTAACCTAGATGGTAGTTTAGCTATCGTGCCAAGCCAAGATGTGAATGGGGTATTTAGTTTCACCTACACATTAACAGACAGCGAAGGCTTAAGCTCAACCCCAGCGACCGTCACACTGACCATTAATGCCGTGAACGACGCACCAGTGGCGCTAGATAACACCGCCCAACTGCAAGAAGAAGGTTCATTTGAAGTCAACGTATTGGGTAACGACAGTGATGTTGATATCGGCGACAGCTTAGATGTGAGCAGTGTGACGGTTGTCAGTGCACCAAGCAACGGGCAAACTCAAGTAACCGCAAC
>NZ_JACJFL010000103.1:0-1532 GCF_014164575.1 Pseudoalteromonas sp. SG41-1 | reverse complement strand
TGAGTTTTCGAACAACATTACTTTATGATGTATTGAATATAATGTTTTTTATTATATAATGGTATTATATAAATGGAGAAATTATATGAAAAGGAAAATTTATTATACTCGTGAGGAATATTTAAAGTTATTAATCGAAAAGAAAATTATCGATCAACTTCACTTCTATGACTTTATGTATACTGACAAATCAAAGAAAAAATATGGTCTTTGGTTATTAGGAAAGTCAGTAAAGCATGATTTCAAAGCCCTACTAACTACTGTCAATTATGGTAATTACCTTATCTATCAATCAGCGGCAAAAATCGGTGAGAAAAAAAGTGAATTCACAAATTTATGTAAAACGTTTGATATAGAGACTAAATATACGTTTTATGTCAATTTTGATAAGCAACTTAGCAATATGAATGAGAAAGCGGCAAAGGACTATAAAGCTGGTATCTGGACTTCATACCCAAAAGAGTTGTTTGATATGTATGACGAAACAAAGGAAAAGTCATTTCAAGATAACCCTGACAGTATTGATGATCTTGATTTTGAAGACGAAGAAAAAGCAAAGGTAGAACAAGAAAAGCCTAAAAATATTGTTGATTTTAAAAAGCGCGATCAAAAAAAAATGCCATTCAACGGGGTGTCGATAGAGAGTAGAAATAGCGATTTGTCTGTTGCTAATGAATTAACCAAGTCAAGTGATACAGTTAAACAGTCAAGAAGCGGTGCTAACGACATGCGTGAAGTGGCTGATGAAATACTCTACGGGAAGAAGAAAAAGGCTGTAAAGAAGTCTGGTGCTCCCCTGTTCGATTATATTGAAGAAGAGTATGAGAAGATTGGTACAAATGAAATAAATGAGTTGTTAGACAAAAGCGTTGACGAATTACAAGATAAACCCTCTCAAAAACGAACAAAAGTTATTGATGACAACTTCCCTGATTTAGACTAAGTAGGTTGGGGAATTGAAAATGGACTTTCACGCGCTACACCCACTCAAAGATCTTATTTATACTGATAATTATATTACCCTATTGTTTGATAGAGAAAACGATACTGTAAGCTTCTGTGTAAGCTTCAACGACAAGTGTTATACATTAACTGATAAAGATAGGTTTTGGTTCGAACAAAACTTTAAAGATTATATACACTTCAAACGTATTTATATCGATGCTAACCCTGCCCTAACCGCTTATTTTGACTATAAAAAGACTATACCAAAAGCAAAACCTAAAACAAAATAAGGGTAGATATCATTTTCTGCTTTATTAAATCACCATAAAATCAATTATTACTTTATATATCAATAACTTATTGACGTTAAAATCAAAAATAAGTCTATTTCATCATTAAAAAAAGGAACATATTTTATAATATGTTTTTTCGCTAACTTTAAAAGTAGATATATTTTAATATAAAAAACCATTGACAATTGTAAAGATAAACAAAGTCATTTTCTACATAGCAAATCAATTAGAAAAATAAAAAAACCTATAAAATCAACAACATAAAAACATATCAACAAAAAACAATAATGAAAA
>NZ_JACJFL010000102.1:0-1637 GCF_014164575.1 Pseudoalteromonas sp. SG41-1 | reverse complement strand
CGGAGTTTTTCAAGTTAGTTGTCGCATCAAGTTAAATTTTATGCCGCCCGCACTTCTTCTTTTTTCTCTGGATTCAAATTTACTTCATTGATCATTGTCCAATTTCGAGACTTTCCTGACCAACGACTTGGATTCTGTAATTTCGCTATTTCATTAACACGATGACGTTCCGCTAGGATCGCTTTATCTAAACCTAAATGACGCTGATTTGGCGTGACAAACTTAATACCGCTATGTAAATGTTCATCGTTGTACCAATCTACAAATCCGTTAACCCATTTCCTTGCGCTCGCGATATCTTCGAAGGCTTTTTCAGGGTATTCTGGGCGATACTTTAATGTTTTAAATAATGACTCAGAATACGGATTATCGTTACTCACAGATGGTCGGCTAAATGAAGGCACAATCCCTAACTCCTGCAATGTCGCTAATAACGTTGCTCCTTTCATTGGACTGCCATTATCTGAGTGCAACGTGACTTGCTCAGGTTTTACCTGCTCTCGCCTGCAAATATCTACCATTAAATCAGCCGCCAGTATGCTTAGTTGTGTGTCATGAACCTGCCAACCAACTATTTTTCGACTATAAATATCCATCACTAAATATAAGTATAAAAACTGACCTTTAACTGCTGTCGGCAAATACGTGATATCCCATGTATAAATTTCGTTTGCACGTGTTGCCTTGAGCGCTTTTGGCTTTTTTATCTTTTTATTTGGTTTTACTTTTTCTCTGTGTGTTAGTAAGTTATGTGATTTCATAACGCGATAAAACGAACTTTCTGATGCTATCCACACACCTTTATCCAATAGTTTAGGGACTATCTTGCAGGGTGGTAAATGCCCGTACTCTATTGAATTAACCGTCTTAATTATACGCTGTTGCTCTAATTCAGTTAGCTTATTAGGTGGTCGTTTTATCGTACTTGTCCGCTTATCTATCATATCTTCAGCTTCAATCCAGCGTTGGATTGTTCTTGTCGTTAAACCAAGTAACTCACATGCTTTTGCTTGCCTTGCCCCTGATTTCTGAGCGTCTTTAATGAGCTTTATCAATTCATGGCGTTCAGTTGAGCTGGTTAATCGTCCTCGTTGAAACCCCAAAGCGCATCTGCTTTTTTTTTGAGTACAAGTAAAGCGGCTGTTTCTGCTAATGCTTTATCTTTACGATTAAGCTCTTTTTGAAGCTGCTTAATTTCTTGTTTGAGCTGCTTGCTGTCTGATTTTACAGGCTTCGTTGCTGGCCCTTTAGCAAAATCTTGCTTCCATTGTTGAATATGATGCGGGTAAAGTCCTTTAGCACGACAATATTCATTAAGAGCTGTTTCATCTAAACTCGCACATTCAATAATGGCGTTGAGCCTGTCTTCTAAGCTCCAGTCATGAGGGCGTTTTTCTGTTGTCATGTGACTACCGTTATTTTTAGTTTCAAGTTCATGGTTTTTAGCAAGTGCAATCCACCGTTGTAGTGTTGAATAGCCGACGCCTAAATCATCAGCAATATCTTCTAGACGAACATCATCACATTGAGATAATGCTTTTTCAACAGCTTGAACTTTAAATTCTTGAGTAAATCGACGTCTCATTTTATCTGCCTCTATTAAAAGTTAGAGGCGACAACTATCCTGACACAGGGGG
>NZ_JACJFL010000101.1:0-1658 GCF_014164575.1 Pseudoalteromonas sp. SG41-1 | reverse complement strand
GAAGGTTCATTTGAAGTCAACGTATTGGGTAACGACAGTGATGTTGATATCGGCGACAGCTTAGATGTGAGCAGTGTGACGGTTGTCAGTGCACCAAGCAACGGGCAAACTCAAGTAACCGCAACGGGGGCAATCATTTACACCGCCAATGCAGATTACTATGGTGACGACAGCTTTACTTACACAGTTAAAGATAGCAATGGCGCGATATCTAACCTTGCTACTGTCACCATGACCGTGAACCCAGTCAATGATGCGCCGGTGGCACAAACGCAAACCCTTAGCCTTGATGAAGATGCAAGCTTATTGATCACATTGCTTGCGACAGACATCGAAAATGACAGCTTAACTTATCGCATTGATACTGATGTCGCACACGGAACGCTAGTTCAACAAAGCAGTGATAGTTGGTTGTATTCAGCTGCGGCAGATTATAACGGCAGTGATAGTTTCACGTTTGTAGCCAATGATGGTGCGTTAGATTCAGCTCCTGTTAGTGTTAACTTAACCGTTAATGCTGTAAATGATGCCCCTGTTGCCAGCGCTGCAGCGGTGTCAGTAAATGAAGATACGCCACTGACTATCAACCTTACCGCCAGCGATATCGAAGGCGATACCTTAACGTATCAAATAAGCAGTCAGCCACAAAATGGCCGTGTTACATTGACTGGCTCGCAAGCAATATACCAAGGTGAGAGTGACTTCTTTGGCACCGATAGCTTCAGCTTTGTTGCTAACGATGGTAGCGTGGATTCAGCACCAGCGGTGATCACAGTGACCGTGAGCAGTGTTAATGATGTGCCAGTGATCAGCGGTTCACCGACTGTGTCAGTGAGTGAGAAAATCGCTTATAGTTTTGCGCCAACGGCAACTGACACCGAGGGCGATAACTTAACCTTTAGCATCAGTAATAAACCAAGTTGGTTGAGTTTTGATAGCAGTACCGGGTTGCTCAGTGGTACCGCTGGTAACGGCGATGTGGGTGTGTACAGTAATATTGTGATCAGTGTCAGCGATGGCATGGGTACGGCGAGCTTACCGGCATTTAACTTAACGGTGATCAACGTCAATGACGCACCAACAATTGGTGGTGTTCCTGCATTAAATGTTGATCAAGATACGTCTTATAGCTTTACCCCAACAGCCAGCGATATTGATGGCGACAGCTTAACCTTTAGTATTAGCAACAAGCCGAGCTGGGCAAACTTTGATAGCAGCACTGGGCAGTTGTCAGGTACGCCAAGTAATGATGATGTCGGCGTAAATAACAACATTATTATTTCAGTATCAGACGGCGCGATTACTACAGCACTGAGTAGCTTTAATCTCACCGTTAAGAACGTTAACGATGCACCGACAATCAGTGGTACACCGAACACCACGGTAAGCGAAGACAGTCAGTATCAGTTTACGCCATCAGTGCGTGATATTGATGGTGATAGCCTCAGTTTCAGCATCATTAATAAGCCAAGTTGGGCAAGCTTTGACACCAGCACGGGCGAATTAGCGGGCACGCCACAGAACGAGGATGTGGGCAGCTACGCGGCTATTACTATCAGTGTTAACGATGGCACAGATAGCGCCAGTTTAACGCCATTTACATTAGAGGTAACCAACACCAATGATGCGCCGGTAGGGCAAAACTTCGCGTTTAACCT
>NZ_JACJFL010000100.1:0-1673 GCF_014164575.1 Pseudoalteromonas sp. SG41-1 | reverse complement strand
ATATCAAATAATGCCACTGCATAGCAAAATAGCCCTTGAGCAACAACTCGGTAAATGGCAAAACTCATTAAGCTGGCAGTGGGTAGATAGTAAAACGCGTGTAGATCCGCGTCGTATTGAAAATCAATCAGCCAACTATAGCTTAGTGAATTTAGCAACCAAGGCGAGATGGGATAAGCTAACAGTTAAGTTAGCAATTACTAATTTACTTGATCAGTATTATCAACAGCCGTTAGGCGGAGTCAGTATTGCTGATTTTAAAACAGATATGAGCCAAGGCTTCAGCCAATTAGCAGGACAAGGTCGCTCGGTTAATGCCGGTATCAGCTACGCATTTTAATAAATAGAAAATTAGTTAAGTTTTTTAAAGGCCAAATAATTTGGCCTTTTTCGTACCTAAAAAACATTGTTAATGTTATTTTTAAAACATACTATTAGCTTATTTAAAATAATGAATAGTTAAAGGATCTAAGCTATGAAGTTTTACCCTCTTTTATTTGTGTTAATAAGTATATTTAGCATCCCCGGGTTTGCCGCTAGCACTTCGGAGCAAGAATTTACACGTCAGTATACTGAACGTGCGAAATTGGCACTCAAGCAAGCAACCTTCAATCATGTAGATAATCTTGTCATTGAAATTGAGTTTAAAAATGGTTTAAAAGTAACGAGTTATTTAGCAAATAGCTATGCACGTTATATTTCAGGGCAAGCAAGTATGGATGAAGCGTTAACAGACTTTATCGCCAGTCAAGTTGAATATCAAAATTTAGATGAATCAGATGTACTTAATATTAGCCAGTTACGCCCAGTGATAAAATCACAAAGTTATTTAGATGGAGTGAAAAGTCAGCTAGCAGCTGCGGGAGTGAACGAAATACAGCTGCCTTATTATGAAAAGTTAACAGGTGAGCTATTGGTGTTTTATGCAATAGATTCACCTGATAGTTTACGCTTTCTTACTCAACAAGACTTTCAAAGCTTAGCGATATCAAGTCGTAACTTAAGAAGTAAAGCAATCGCTAACTTAGATAAATATTTAAATACCATTAATGCCAAAATAGAAAAATTAGACATCGGAGAGCATGGTGATGTTTATATGTTAGTTGCTGATGAAAATTATGAAGCAACAGCTATTCTTACGCCATCATTCAAAAAGTTACTTAAACAAAAAATTCCTGGTGAGGTTGTTATTGGTATACCTAGTCGCAATATTTTACTTATCGCCAGTAAAAGTGATAATAAGGCAGTAATGTCTGTAGCAGGAATCACTTACAGTCAATTCCCTGAGCTTGCTTATGCAATATCACCCAATATCTATACACTCAAAGACGATAGCTGGCAGCAAATTGACCTTTAGAGGCTTACGAGAGAAGCGTGTTCACTTTCACGCTTCATCAGTTGTCCCTCAACAAGTAAAGCCAATCTTTCACGTTCAGCTTTAGAAGCGTAAGCAGGCTTATTACTTTTGTGTAATTTAGTATTAGCGCGCTTATCTTTTTGATTAAATTTAGTAACGAGCTTTTTTCTGCGGTTAATGGTTTATCTTCACGCGCTTACTAGCACCCATGGCGAGCGTGATGACAGTGATGAGCCGTTATATCAAATAATGCCACTGCATAGCAAAATAGCCCTTGAGCAACAACTCGGTAAATGGCAAAACTCATTAAGCTGGC